>URDK01000094.1 GCA_900546485.1 uncultured Eubacteriales bacterium | reverse complement strand
CCTCTGGGGCCCCTCGGCGGTGTACTACACCGACTTCCCGACCTGGATACAGAACTGCTGGGGCGTCAACATCGTGCTGAACATGGACTCCACCATGGGCCACAACATGATAAGCACGGACGACCCGGACCAGGCGATAAAGGACCTCGCGCTCTTCTCGGAAAAGGCCGTCATGCGTCACCACGCCGTCGGCGGCTGGGAGAACGTCAACGCCATCTGGGACTGGGCCAAGAACTTCAACTGCGACATGGTGCTCATGAACGACAACGTCGCCTGCAAGGGCATGAACGGCGTCCACGCCATGATGGAGGAGCAGGCGCGCGATCTCGGCTTCTACTTCATCTTCGTGGAGCACGACCTTGAGGACTGCCGCACGATCTCGCGGCGCGACATGCGCAATATCGTCAACAACTACATGTCCGTCGTCGTTGGCGAGGAGCCGCTCGACCCGACACTGGTCGACTTCGACGACTCCGAGGCGTGGTAAGGAAAGGCAGGTAAAGCGAAATGAAGAAAGCAAAAAAGGAAAAGGTCCCCGCCAAAAAGCGCGCGCTGAAGATAGCCGGAAAGCTGACGCTGTTCGGATTTCTGACCTTCCTCGTGACGTTCACGATATACATGTTCAACCTTGAGAACAAGCTCATCTACTACGTCATAAGGCCCTTCCTGAACAAGCATTACGACAGCCAGAAGCGCGACAGACGCATAGTATAAAGGTATAAACCAAACCCGCCGGCCATTTGGCCGGCGGGCTTTTTTCTATCGCAGATCATACAGCTGCGCAAAATTGCCGGGCTCGACGCTGAAGCTGAAGTCCTCTCCGCAGCTCCCGCGGCCCTGGATACGGATGTCGACAGGTTCGCTTCCCAGCAGGCAGAGCAAAAGTATGGCCATGTTTTCTTCACCCCTGAGCACGATGAAGCTGCCCTGTCTGGTGCCGGTGAGCTCCCAGGCCCTGCCGCCCTGACTTATCTGTACGCTGAATTCGCTGCTGCTCAAGAGCACGCGCCCGAATATGCCTCTGAAAGTGAAAGAGGCGCCCAGGCTGTCTACCTCAAGGTAGGCGTTCAGCAGGTACCGGCCCTCGACCTCAAAACCACGGTCATTTATGATGTAAAACTCCCCGTCGGCGGGCTCGGTTGTACACGGCACGGCCTTCCAGACGGGCGCCCCGCTGCCGCAGCCGGACAGCAGCAGAATCAGCAGCAGCCCGACAGCGGCGAGCATTATTGCAGTTTGCCCTTTGTTCATCGACATCTCCCCATATGCGCGTGGCCATATCTTAGCATATGTCGCAGAAAATGTCTACTGTCGTATACATATTTTCGCCCCATTTCCCGTAGACTTAACGTATCCGAAGGGAAAGAGGGGGGGGAGCGTATTGGAGTTTGACAACAGGGCGGTAGGACGGGCAATACGCTCGCTGAGGCGGGAGCGCGGGCTGTCGCAGGAGGTCCTCAGCGGCTTCGCGGGCATTGCCAGGACGCATTTGACGATGATAGAGAATGGGACGAAGCAGGCGAATTTTGAGACGATCTGGCGGATAGCTCTTGCACTGGAGCTGCGCCCGAGCCAGCTTGTAGAATGTATTGAACGCGAATGCGCCGCATCCGGCGGCGGAAAGGCCTGAGCCTTCGCTGCGCCCTTCGCTGCGCGAAGCGCGAATAAAAGTTTCGTCCACCTTTTCAAAGGTGGTGGAGTCCAGAGGCAAAGCCTCTGGCCGCTCGCCGCAGCGAGCGGAACTCTCTTGTGCTAATAAAGCGCAGGAGGGGGTCCAAGGGGGAACCCTCGCCGGGGGTTCCCCCTTCTTATGCTTCCCCATATGAGCCTTTCCGTTTGCCGCTGAACGCAGCGGCATAAAAACTGGGCCCCCGGCGAGGGGCCCTGTTGGATAATGAAAAGCGCGGCGTCAAGGACGCCGCGCTTCGTGATCATTTCGCGTATTCTATGGCCTTGGTCTCGCGCAGGACGTGGACCTTTATCTGGCCGGGATAGGTGAGCTCGTTTTCGATCTTCTTTGCGATGTCGCGGGCAAGCAGGACCATCTGGTCCTCCGAGACCTCCTCGGGCTTGACCATCACGCGGATCTCGCGGCCCGCCTGGATGGCGTAGCAGCCCGCAATTCCGGGGAAGCTCCTGGAGACCTCCTCGAGCTTCTCAAGACGCTTGACGTAGTTCTCGATGTTCTCACGCCGCGCGCCGGGACGGGATGCCGAGATCGCGTCCGCCGCCTGGACGAGGCAGGCGATGACGGTGTGGGGCTCCACATCGCCGTGGTGAGCCTCGATGGCGTGCAGCACCTCGGGGGATTCCTTGTACTTCCTCGCAACGTCCACGCCGATGGTGACGTGGCTGCCCTCGACCTCGTGGTCGATGCTCTTGCCGAGGTCATGCAGCAGACCTGCGCGCTTCGCCGTGGTGACGTCCACGCCCAGCTCTGCGGCCAGCAGGCCCGCAATTTGAGCGACCTCGATGGAGTGATTCAGAACGTTCTGACCGTAGCTCGTGCGGTATTTCATGCGGCCGAGCAGACGGATTATCTCGGGGTTCAGGCCGTGGATGTTCGTCTCGAACGCCGCGCGCTCGCCCTCGGCCTTTATCGTCGCGTTCACCTCGCGCTGGGCCTTGGCGACCATCTCCTCGATGCGCGCCGGGTGGATACGTCCGTCCTGAATGAGCTTCTCGAGCGCTATCCTCGCGACCTCACGCCGCACCGGGTCGAAGCTCGAGAGCGTTATCGCCTCCGGAGTGTCGTCTATGATAAGGTCGCAGCCGGTAAGCGTTTCGATGGAACGAATGTTGCGTCCCTCTCGTCCTATAATGCGGCCCTTCATCTCGTCGTTGGGGAGTGGTACGACGGAGACGGTTATCTCGCTGGCGTGATCGGCCGCGCAGCGCTGGATGGCGGTGGCTATGATCTCTCTGGCCTTTTCTTCGGCTTCTTCCTTGTACTGGGCCTCCACCTCGCGGACCTTCGCGGCCATCTCGTGAGTGACTTCGGACTCGACGTTCGAGATGAGGTAGGCCTTGGCCTCGTCCACGGTGTAGCCGGAGATCTTCTCGAGCATTTCGAGCTGGCTCTTCTTGACGAGCTTGATCTCCTCCTGCTGCGCCTCGGCCTGAGCGATCTTCTGGTTCAGGGCCTCGGTCTTTTTCTCAAGCGTGTCGTTCTTGCGGTCGAGCGTCTCCTCCTTCTGCTGGAGCCTGCGCTCCTGCTTGGAGAGCTCCGCCCGGCGCTCCTTGACCTCGCGCTCGTATTCGTTGCGGCTCTTGTGGATCTCCTCGCGGGCTTCGACCAGCGCCTCGCGCTTTTTCGACTCGGCGGCCTTGATGGACTCGTTTATTATCCTCTTGGCCTCCTCCTCGGCGCTCGAGATCTCACGCTCGGCTACTTTCTTGCGGTAGCCTATGCCAAGGAAAAAGCCTATGACCAGCGTGACTATGCAGGCAACGCCGGCTATTATCCATTCCATGGTGTCTGTATGCGCCTCCCTTTTTCAAGTGTGTTTCAGATATGCCGGTAATAAAGACGGGACGGAGAATGCTGTCCCGTGTAAAGTTTTAATATCAAGGGGTTCCCCATACCCCGCAATATTATCGAATTATTTTACACCCGGCGCGAGCATTATGTCAAGCAGACTTGTGTCCGCGCGGATGGGGTAGTATAATCACCGACAGCTTACGAAAAGGAGGCGAGGACATGAAGGGTACGCGCGCGCTCAGGGAGGCGCCGGGCAAACTGATAGCGCTGTGCACGGCGGCTTTTGTGCTGTGCATGCTGGCCGCAGCGGTCTGCGTGCTCAATGGCGTCAGCGCAAAGAGCGTGCTGGCGCTTGTGCTGTGTCTTGCCGCCTTTGCCCTCGCCGCGCTCGGCGCGTACCTCGCCGCAGGGCGGCTGCCGGAGCGTGCCCTGCCGATACTCGTCACAGCCGCGGCGCTCTGCCTGCGCCTGCCCTTCGCGCTGCTGCCGGCTCAAAAGCAGGTCAGCGACTTCGCGCTTCTCTATGACGCCGCGGTCTCGCTTGCGGGCGGAGACGCCTCGGTGCTTGCGGGCGAATACTTCCTGCGCTGGGGCTATCAGATACCCTTTGTCCTCTACGAGGCGCTGGTCGTACGCCTCGGCGGCGGAGTTACGGCGCTCAGAGTGCTGAATGTACTGTGGATGAGCGGCTCCGCCTGGCTGGTATATATGCTTGCGCGAAGACTCGCAGGGCCGCGCGCGGGTTTTGCCGCGGGGGCGCTCTACGCGATCTATCCCGGCGCGCTGGCTATGGCCGCAGTGCTGACGAACCAGCACATCTCGCTCTTTTTCTGCCTGCTTGGCATCTGGCTCGCGGTGGAGCACGGGCCGTTTTCGGACACCGGGACAAGCGCGCGGCGCGTGCTTTGCGGCGCGGCGGCCGGGCTCAGCCTGGCACTGGCGAATCTGATGCGGCCGGAGTCGGTGCTCGTTCTGGCCTCCGCCGTGGTGACGGCCCTCGTGCTGCTCATCTCCAGGCGCGCGGGAGCTCGGCGGCTCGCGCTGCCGCTCGCGGCGGTGTTCGCGGCGTATTTTGTGCTTTGCTTTGCCGCGTCCGCGGCTATAACGGCCTCCGGCATAGCGCCCGGCGGCACGGGCAACAGCCGTCCTGAGTGGAAGTTCGTCCTCGGCCTGGACACCGAGAGCGGGGGCGGCTACTCCGAGGCAAACGAGTACATCCTGGACATCGAAGACGACGCCGAGCGGCGCGCGGAGGCGCGCGCGGCGATAAGCGCTTCGCTTGAGGGCTGCGACGACCTTGCTGGCTTCTTCTGGGGCAAGGTCGAGGGCATGTGGGGCGCGCAGGAGGACCTCAGTTTCATTTCCGGCGGACTGCCGCTGGCCTCCGTGCTGCTGATAGCGGAGCGCGCGGCCTTCCTGCTGGCCGCGGCGCTCGCCGCGCTCGGCTGCATCCTCGCCCTGCGGCGGGGAGCCGGAGCGGCGGAGCTTATGAGCATGTGCATGGTCTCCGCGGCCTTCGTCTGCTATCTTTTTATTGAGATACAGCCCCGCTACCGCTACGGAACAGTGCCTTTCGTCTTCATCCTGGCGGCCGGTGCGGCGAGGCTGCGCTATGGACATACCGGGGAAAAGCGTGTATAATATTTGAGCTAATGTGTTGCGGAGGGATAAAACTTGTCCTATCTGACCTATCTGCTGCCGCTGGCTGCGGCGGCCTTCGTGATATGGTGCGCCTGGCAGTGGATGCCGGTGTTTGCCGAGCCGAGGCTTGAGCCGCCCGCCGAGGGCGAGGAGGCGCCGAAGCCCAAAAAGCCGCGCTTTTCCTTTACGTCTGAGTGCGGACGGCTCACGCGAATAGACGGCCTGGCCGTCCTCATCATCTGCGTGGTCTACGCGCTGACGGCCTTCCTCGGCCTGGGTGATACCTCCGCGCCGCAGAGCTGGTGCGAGTTCACAGAGCGCGGCCGCTATGTCATAGTGGAGCTGCCCGAGAGCACCGAGCTGGGCAAGATACGCTACTATACCGGGCTGCACACCGGCTCCTATTCGCTGGCCATCTCCGACGACGGCGAGAACTGGACGGAGCTCGGCGCGATGGAGCAGGAGTACGCCGACCTCTTCAAGTGGCTGGATTTTCCCGCCGAGGACATGGAAAACCCGCCAGAGAGCATGGAGGGCAAATACCTGCGCATAACCGCCTCCGACACGCTCAGCCTCGGCGAAGTGGCGCTCTACGACACGGACGGCAACATGCTCGACGCTTCCACCTTCACCTATGACGAAGGGGCCGCCCCGCTCTTTGACGAGCAGGAGCTGGTACCGGAGGCCGCGAGCTACATGAACAGCAGCTACTTCGACGAGATCTACCACGCCCGCACCGCGCTCGAGCACATCGAGAACATCTACCCCTACGAGATAACCCACCCGCCGCTGGGCAAGCTCATAATCGGCATAGGCATCCGAATTTTCGGCATGACGCCCTTCGGCTGGCGCTTCATGGGCACGCTTTTCGGGGTGCTCATGCTGCCGATACTCTACGACCTTCTCAAGCGGATGAGCGGCTCGACGCGGATAAGCATCTGCGGCACGGTCATCTTCGCCTTCGACTTCATGCACTTCGTGCAGACCCGCATCGCCACGATAGACACGTACTCCGTGTTCTTCATACTGCTGATGTACCTCTTCATGTGGCGCTTCGTCTCGGGGGGTAAATGGCGGTATCTGGCGCTCTCGGGAATATTCTTCGGCCTGGGCGCGGCAAGCAAGTGGACCTGCATCTACGCTGGAGCGGGTCTCGCCGTCATCTGGCTCATCTACTGGATATGCCGAAGGAAGGAGGAGGGCTTCTGGCGCGATTTCATATCGAACTGCGCCTTCTGTCTCGTCTTCTTCGTAGCCATCCCCGCGGCCATCTACTACATGAGCTACTACTATTACGGCACGGCCAAGGGCCTGGAGGGCGGCGTCGGAATGTTCTTCACGAAGGACTACGCCGACATCGTGTGGCACAATCAGGTCTATATGTGGGAGTATCACTCCGACCTGGTCTCCACGCACCCCTACTCCAGCCGCTGGTATCAGTGGCTGGTGGATGCGCGGCCCATACTCTACTACCTCGAGTACTTTGACGACGGCACCAAGAGCGCCTTCGGGGCCTTCCTGAACCCCCTGTTCTGCTGGGGCGGACTGCTGGCCGTCATCGGCTGCGGCATCCTTGCCGTCAAGGACCGGGATTCCCGCGCGGCCTTCATCGTCATCGGCTACCTTGCGCAGCTGCTGCCCTGGGTGCTGGTGTCGCGCCTTACCTTCGCCTACCACTACTTCCCCTCGGAGGTGTTCATGGTCCTTGCGCTCTGCCACATGTGGCGGCGCTGCCGGGACGAGGGGCTCTACAAGTGGTACAGACCGATGTACGCTTTCACCGGCCTGAGCGTACTGCTCTTCGCGGCCTTCTACCCGGTGCTCACAGGCGTGAGGACGCCGGTATGGTACACGAGGAGCTTCCTCAAGTGGTTCCCCAGCTGGCCGTTTTGATTTTCGACAGTAAACAAGGTGAGAGAATGTTTTTAGCGGATTATCACGTACACAGCACCTGCTCCTTTGACGCAAAAAACCGCATGGTGGAGATGGCGCGTGCGCTCAAGCAGCGCGGCATAGCCGAGGTCTGCTTCACGGACCACTCCGACTTCGGCATGGCCGAGACGATGCAGATAGGGCCCGACAACTTCACCCTGCCCAAGCAGCAGGCGCACCAGTATATCGAGGCGCTGGAAAAGGCACCAGAGGGCATCTTTATGACCCTCGGCCTCGAGCTCGGCGAGGGCAACCATGACCCCGCCCGCGCCAAGCGCATATACACCATGCCGGAGTATGACTTCATCCTCGGCTCCCTCCACAACCTGCGCGGCGAGCCGGATTTCTACGACATCCAGTACGAGAGCTACGAGCAGTGCTTTGAGCTCTATGACCGCTACCTCGACGAGCTCATCGAGCTCGCGGGCATAGGCTGCTTCGACGTCATGGCGCATATAGGCTACTGCCTGCGCTATATGCACAAGCGAGGCTTTGACGCCCAGGTCACCCTGGAGCGAAACGGCGACAAGGTGGACACGCTTTTGCACACGCTCATAGAAAACGGCAAGGGCATAGAGCTGAACGTCGCCGACCTCGTGCCGGGAGGCAGGGAGGAGCCTCTGCTCATGACCTTCCCCTCGGTGGATATACTGCGCCGCTACCGCGAACTCGGCGGCGACATCATCACCGTCGGCTCCGACGCGCACACGACCAAGGCCGCAGGTGTCGGCATCCGCGAGGGCTATGAGCTGCTGAGCGAATGCGGCTTCAAGTACACGGCGATCTACCGGCGGCACAAGCCGGAATTCAAGAGGATAGAACTCTGAGGAGGCAGTTTCAAATGATAGCTATCGGTTCCGACCACGGCGGATATTCACTCAAGCAGGTCATCATGAAGCACCTGGACGAGCGCGGGCTCGAGTACCATGACTTCGGCACGTACAGCGAGGAGAGCTGCGATTACCCCGACTACGGCGAGGCCGTGGGGCGCGCGGTGGCCTCCGGCGAGTACGAGCGGGGCATCATCATCTGCGGCACAGGCATAGGCATCTCCATCTCGGCCAACAAGGTCCACGGCATCCGTGCCGCGCTCTGCGGTGACTGCTTCTCCGCCGAGATGTGCCGCAGGCACAACGACGCCAACATCCTGGCCCTCGGCGAGCGTGTAATGGGCCCGGGACTGGCTATGAAGATTTGCGACATCTTCCTCGACACGCCCTTTGACGGCGGCAGGCACGCCCGGCGCGTTGAGAAGATGATGGCTATTGAGGGCAGGGGCTGAGCGCCCCGCCGGGAGGCGGCATGGCAAAAAACAACAACAAACCCGACGTATACAAGGGCCGGCGCAAAAAGCTCAACGTCCTCGGCATCGTGCTCTCCGCAGTCGCGGTGCTGATAGTTGCGCTCTTCGTGCTCTTCGGCGCTTTTCAGAAGTACATAGTGTACAGCAACACCGGCATCTCGCTCGAGCTGCCCATCCTCGCCACGCCCGGCGCGGAGGAGGACGAGGGACAGCGGGTATTCGAGCAGGTTAACGCCGAGCTCGAGATAACGGAGCCGGATTACTCTGACATAGAGTCGCAGGTGGATGAGGAGATGGGCGAACTGCGCGCTATCTTCGTTCCCGCCGCCAACGTCACGACGGAGGGCATCACGCCCTATGTCAACAAGCTCAAATCCGTCGGCGGCAACGCTCTGGTGCTTGAGGTCAAGCCCACGAGCGGTCAGCTGGTCTGGGCCAGCTCGGTACAGCTTGCTGCGGACTACGGCACCGCCGGTACCACGGACCTCGGCGTGCTCGCCAACACGCTCAAGGAGCAGGGCATCTATCTCGTCGCACAGCTGAGCTGCTGCACAGATGACCTTCTGGCCCAGCGCTGCCCCTCCACGGCACTGACCCTGCCGGGCGGTACTCCGTATTCAGACGAAGACGGCTATTGGGTGGACCCCTATAACGCGACGGTTACGGGATATCTCACGGACCTCTGCCGGGAACTCGTAGGCTACGGCTTTGACGAACTGCTGTTCAAGAATCTCGCGATGCCGCAGACGGATTCGGCGCTCAACTACACGGTAAACCTGAGCAGCTCTCCGACTCCGACCTCTGCGGTCTGCGGCCTTGCGATGGACCTCACGACGGCGCTGGCCAATTCCGACGTGCTCGTCTCGGCCATCCTTGACACCACCTCTCTGCGCAACGGCCTCTCCGCCAAGTCCGGCCAGGACCTGAGCGTTTTTGCAACGCTTTTTGACCGCCTGTGCAGCTCCGCCGGCACGGTCTGGCAGGCCACTGTCGACCGCAGCAGCATTGACTACTGGATGTACGACGGCGAGCTCTCGCTGCGCTACATACCCATCATGGGCTTTACGGACACGACCGGGACCTTTACAAACTGGATATACCGTGTGCCTGACGGTATGCTGTAAGCAAACCGCCCGCCCCATATCGGGGCGGGCGGTTTTTGCGTATGCGGTCAATCCTCTATGCGGCAGTGCTCGACGGCGTAATCGAGGAAGATGCCCACAAGCTCGTTCCGGCTGTGGCCTGTCCGCTTGGCGATCTCGTCCAGCTTTGCCACAACGTCCTCCTTCACGCGCACGGAGAAGGTCTTATATCCGTCATCGCCCTTAAGGCGCTTTGGCCGCAGTATCAGCTCATCATCAGGCATGATGTCACCTCGTTTCACTTACAACACACAGTTTATATTGCAAACAGGTCAGATAATATGTTATATAACTTGACAACATTATATGTTGAGGTGATGGTATCAATGCATAGTGACAAATTCGAGCACGAGCTGGACAAGTTTTTGGAGAGCGACCACTACGACGCGGCGGAGGTTAGGTCGGCAGTAATCTGCGCGCAGCGCGAATGAAAGTTTCGTCCACCTTTTCAAAGGTGGTGGGGTGCAGGGGCAAAGCCCCTGCCC
>URDK01000093.1 GCA_900546485.1 uncultured Eubacteriales bacterium | reverse complement strand
GTGGTTCAGGATGGCCGTGACCTTCAGGCTTTTCTGAAGGTTCAAGGTGCCGGGCATGCCGCCGGGGAGATAGAGAATGTCGCTGCTCTCGAACTCGGCGTCCTCAAAGAGCAGGTCCGCCGTAATGCGCACGCCGTGGGAGCTGGTTATCTCGGGCTTGCCTGTGACGGACACGGTCTGCACCTCTATGCCAGCACGCCGTGCCATGTCTACGACTGCAAGGCACTCGACCTCCTCGGAGCCGTCGGCCATGAAAACGCTTATCTTGCTCATATGAAAAACCTCCCGGTCAAGAATTCGCCGCCATTATACCCCAGCCGCGCCGAAATGAAAAGCGGCGGAAGGAATGTTTGCTTTTTTACTGCACACGGGCTAAAATGGGTGGGTCAAGGGGGTGCCGAGATGATAAAGACCGTACTGTTCGGAGCGGGCCAGGTGGGGGCCATGGTGTCGCGGCTGCTGGGGACGGGCTATCGTGCCGTGTGCTTTGCGGACAACTCGGAGGCGAAGTGGGGTGGCAGCTTTGCGGGACTGCCCGTGGTATCGCCGAAGGAGAGCCTAATCTGCGACCCGGACTGCATATGTCTCTGTGTGCTGGACGCTGAGCGTGCCGCGCAGATGGAGGAGCAATTACATGAGCTGGGCTATGATGGGCCCGTCATAAGACCGGAGCAGCTTGCCGTGTTCGATGCGCGCGTGGCCACGATGCGCCTGCTCGCCGAACAGATACACGAGCTGAAGATACCCGGTGACGTTGCAGAACTCGGCGTTTACCGAGGCGACTTTGCCATACACATAAACGCCGCCTTCCCGGACCGGATGCTGCATCTCTTCGATACCTTCGAGGGCTTTGCTGAAAAGGACGTGGCGCTTGAGAGCCGCGAGGGCCTCTCCCGTGCAAAGCAGGGCGATTTTGCCGAGACCAGCGTGAACACGGTCTGGAAGCGTATGCCCTTCCCGGAGCAGACCGACTTCCACAAGGGCTGGTTCCCCGACACCTTCGTCGCCTGCGAGGGGTGCAGCTTCGCCTTCGTCTCGATAGACGCAGACCTCTACGCCCCCACCGCCGCAGCCCTGCCCCTCTTCTGGGAACGCCTGAACCCCGGCGGCGCGCTGCTTATCCACGACGTGAACGGCACGCAGTACCGCGGCGCGGGCAAGGCCGTCTCGGAATTCTGCGCCGAGCGGGGCATACTGCTCACGCCCGTCTGCGATCTCCACGGCAGCGTTATCCTCAGAAAGCCGCTGTAAACGCAAAAAAGCCGCCCAAACGGGCGGCTTTTTCGCGTCTTGTCAGTTTTGCCCCGCGAGATATTCGCTCACGCGGCGCTGGGTGTTTTCGGCGGCCTCGGCGGCGGTAATCTCCCCGTTGAAGCAGGCCGCGGCCTCCTCGGCCACGGCCTTGGCCTCGCCGCCCAGGAGCGAAACGGCGCACACCTTTTCCACGTCCGCCGGCAGCTCTGCGGCGGTGAATTCGCCCGCGGCGGAGAGCAGCCCCAGCACGGGCTTGCCCGAGGCGTCCGACCCTGCCGGGCAGGCCGTCCCGTCCTCGCACGCCATCGCCGTGAGCTCCGCGAGCCCTCCCGGCAGTGTGTCCGAGCTCAGCAGCAGCCCGCGCTGCTCTATCTCCGCCGTAGTGGGCACGTCGTCAGTCGTCACCACAGTAGCCAAACCGGACGCGCCGCAGCCCGCCAGGCCGAGTACGAGGCAGAGCACAAGAATAAAGCTCAGTCTGCGCATAAAAGCACCCCCTGTATTTGTTGCTGCTGACAGTTTATAGGGGGCTTGTATAATATTTGCATCAATTCTGCATCAAAACCGCGTCCTCGCGGCAATAAGTTGTGAATAATTTGTAAATTATTGTGCGATGCTTGCCCGCTTCCACCGGCAGTTCTTCAACATCTGTCCGCGGATTTATTTCATTTTACGCCCAGAGCTCGGACAGCATGGTGACGGCGCAGTAGACCAGCAGCAGCGCCATGACGGCGTTGACGATCTTGGAGTATCTTTTGAAGAAGCGCTCGAATACCGCGCCGAACAGCGCCCAGAGCAGCGTGCAGAGAAAGCCCGTAACAGAGAGCCCCACGCAGAAAAGCGCCAGTACCGGGATGGAGTCGTAGTGCGGCAGAATGAAGGAGCTCAGGGAGGTTATGCCGTAGAGGATGACCTTCACGTTCACGAATTGCAGCGCCGCACCGGCCGCCACGGTGTTCGTGCGGGTAAAGCGGCTCTTCTTTTCGGCGTGCGGCTTGTCGCGCCAGATGCTCCAGGCAAGCCAGAGTATGTACGCCGCGCCGATGCATAGCATATAGGGCTTTATAGAGGGAATGAACTCGTAGAGCAGCGAGGAAAAGGCCGCGCACAGCCCCATCACCACCACAAAACCCAGCAGCACGCCCACGTTGAAGGGAAATGCGCGCTTGAAGCCGTATTTCGCCGCGTTCGACATCGACATTATCGTGTTCGGCCCAGGCGTTATCGCCGTGAGCAGCACGTAGGAACAAAAGGCCGCCCAGTTCATTTTCCTCTTTACCTCCCACTTACAATGTGATATAATGCACAAAACGTGCAGTATGCTGTCTGTGCTGTATATAATACTATACGTGCAGTATATTGTCAAGAGCGGAGGATGTACTTTGGAGGACATAAATGCCGTCCTGGCGGAGAATCTGCGCAGGCTTCGGGAGAGCCGGAGACTGAGCTTGGACGCAGTAGCGCGGCTGACGGGAGTCAGCAAGAGTATGCTGGGTCAGATAGAGCGCGGAGAGGTGAACCCGACGGTATCGACCATGTGGAAGATAGCGGGTGGGCTGAAGGTAAACTTTACGGCCTTGTTCCGCCGCGAGTTGGAGCGTGCGGAGGAGCTTGATATAGGCTCCATATCCCCACTGCTCGAGGATGAGGGTCGCTACCGTGACTTTCCTCTGTTCACTACCGGCGACGGGCGGCCTTTTGAGATACTGTATATAGAGATAGAGCCCGGTTCCGGCCTGGAGGCCGAGCCGCACCCGGAGGGAACGCAGGAGTTCATTACAGTACACAGCGGCTCCGTGGAGGTATATGTCGATGGTGAGACCTATCATGCCGACGAACGCCGTGCCCTACGCTTTACCGCCGACCGACCGCATGGCTACAAAAACCCCGGCAACGACGTCTGCCGTCTAACGATGGTTATATTCTACCCGGATTGACAATAAATCCCGCGCCGTGCTTGACGCGGGATTTTTCTCATGCCACAATATCGATATACGATATCAAATAACGATAGGTGGCGGTCGATATGCCAAGGAAGGCGCTGGGAGCGCTTACGGAGGCCATGTTTTACATACTGATGGCGCTGACGGAGGGGGAGAAGTGCGGCGTGGAGGTGATGGCGTGGATAGAGCGGCACACGTCTGGCCGGGTGCGGATCGGGCCTGGCACGCTGTACACTATACTCGGCAGCTTCCTCGACGCGGGGCTGATCACGGAGACGGAGACGGAGGGCCGGAGGCGTACCTATGCGATAAGCGGCGAGGGAGAACGGCGATACGCGGAGGAGCTCATGCGGCTGCGGCAGTGCGTGGCGGATGCGGAGAGAAAGGGGGATACCTGTGCGGAAAACGGTGCTTTGCCCATACTTCAGGCAGGAATTTGACCGCATCGAGGGCTGGTGCGAGGAGATGGAGCGCCGCGGGCTGAGGTTCGTTCAGTTCAAGGGGCAGTTCGCGGTGCTCGAGCGGGGAGAACCGAGGGAGACGCGCTACCGCTACTGCGCGGTGGAAGCGGGCATGGACGAGATCTTTGAGCGCGAGCGTCTAAAGTATGCGGACTTCGGCTGGGAGCTCTTGTATAACACAACCCTGCACGTCGGCCACAGCGGTGAATACTGTCTTGCGCGGACGGCGGATCCGGCGGCGGTGGAGATGTACACGGACAAGGAGAGCTTCGGCGCTCTCGCGTCGAAGCAGCTTTTCATATCAGCCGTGGTTTTGGCGGTACTGATAGCGATAGACATTTTCAGGTTTCTGAGAATTTGTCAGGTCGGGCTGACGGAGCTGGTGGAATACGAGCGGAGGGTGCTGCCATTGCTGATAATGCTGCCGCTGCTGCTCTGCTGCCGGATATACTACGGGCTGTGCACGCAGAGAACGTCAAGGCGTCTGGAAGCCGACGCGCTGGACAGGGAGTACGACCCGAAGGAAGTGCGGAAGCGGTACATATTTTTAGCCTGCGAGGACGCGCTTATCATTGCGGCGATAGCAGCGCTGCTTTTACTATGGCTCGCATGAAAGCCCTGAGAACGCCGGGAGTGCCCGGCGTTCTTATTATTTGTCTTTTGCATTGCCAAAGAATGTGGTATTATAAACCGGACAGGAGGTGCACTATGGGAGACACTTTTTCGCTCGGAGGCATGCTGCTCGGCGCGTCCAGCGCGGCGACGCAGGTCGAGGGCGGTGACAAGAACAACAACTGGTACGACTGGTACCGGCGCGGGAATATAAAGGACGGCTCCGACCCCTCGGTGGCCACAATGCACTGGGAGCGCTGGCGCGAGGACACCGAGCTCATGACCGGCATGGGCCTGCAATGCTGTCGCCTCGGTCTCGAGTGGAGCCGCATCGAGCCCGAACGCGGCGTCTTTGACGAGAGCGCCGTGGCTCACTACGTCGAGGAGCTCCGGGCCCTCAACGAGCGCGGCATAAAGCCCATGGTCACGCTCTGGCACTTCTCGAACCCGCTCTGGTTCGAGCGCTCGGGCGGTTTCCTCGCGCGCGGAGCGAAGCTCGCCTTCCTCGAGTACGTCGAATACATCGTGCCAAGGCTCGCGCCGTATGTGGACTGCTGGATAACCCTCAACGAGCCCAACGTCTACGCCGTCAACAGCTATATGAGCGGTGACTGGCCGCCGGGGGATAAGTCCATTCCCACGGCCCTGCGTATCATGGCCGCGCTCACGCCCTGCCACATCGAGGCGTACAAGCTCATACACCGCCTCGTCCCCGACGCTCGCGTCAGCTTTGCAAACCACCTGCGCGTCTTTGCTCCGGAGGACCCGAAAAACCCCGCGCACGCCGCGGCGGCCCGGACCTCGGAGTTCCTCTTCCAGACCGCCATGACCCGCGCCATGATGCGTGGCCCCTCCGGCCGCGGGCGCTATTACGAATACATAGCAATAAACTACTACACCCGCTCCACCTGCTCCGGCCTCGCCGACGGCGTGCGGGAAAACTCCCCGCGCAACGACCTCGGCTGGGAGATATATCCCGCCGGTCTCGCGGAGCTCTGCGTCTCCATGTGGAAGGAATACCGTGCGCCGGTTTATATAACTGAGAACGGCACCTGTGACCTGGACGACGCCTTCCGCTGCCGATACATCTACGAGCACGTCAAGGCCGCCGTGGACTGCCCAGCGCCGGTGGAGAGGTATTACCACTGGTGCTTCTGCGACAATTTTGAGTGGATAGAGGGCAACTCGGCGCGCTTCGGGCTCGTGCATGTGGATTTCGCCACGCAGGAGCGCACGGTCAAGCGCAGCGGGGAATTTTACGCGAAGATGATACAAAACGGCGGAGTTACGCAGGAGATGTACGATGAATATGTCGCGCAGCAGGTCTATAACGTACGATAAGGGGCTGTTCCACCTCCGGACGGAGCACAGCTCGTATATGTTCAGGGTGACGCCGCAGGGCCAGCTGGAGCACCTGCACTACGGCGCACCCGTGCACGGCGCGGACGCGGAGGCACTCTCACTCAAGCGCACGATGCCCTACGGCGACTCGGTGCTCTATCCGGGCGGCGGCGCGGCGTACTGCCTGGACGTGCTGCCGATGGAGTGGTCGGGCGCTGGGAGGGGGGACTATCGCCCCTCGCCCATCGAGTTCGTCACGGACTCGGGGAGCTGGACGGCGGACTTCGAGTACGTCGGCCACACAATCACGCCCGGCTCGACCGAGACGAAGTGCGGCCTGCCCACGGCATACGGCGGCGACATGACGCTTGCCGTGCTGCTCCGGGACGAGGCCGCGGGCGCGGAGCTGCGGCTCTACTACACGACCTACCCGGACGAGGATGTCATCACCCGCCGCGCGGAGCTCGTCTGCACCGGCGCGGGCTTGAGCATACGCAAGCTCATGAGCCTGAGCCTCGACCTCGCGGAGCGGGATCTGAAAATGAGCACCTTCACCGGCGGCTGGATACGCGAGGCGCACCGGCATGACGTCGCTGTCGAGGGCACGCTGATAAACGAAAGCTGCACGGGATTTTCCTCCAGCCGGGCCAACCCCGGCTTCATCCTCAGCGAGCGCGCGGCGGACGAGCAGCGCGGCCGGGTCTGGGGTTTCAACCTCGTGTACAGCGGCAATCACATGAGCTGCGTCTCCGCTGACCCGCGCGGGACGGTGCGCGTCATGAGCGGCATCAGCCCGGACAGGTTCGAGTGGCGGCTCGGCAGGGGTGAGAGCTTTGAGACGCCGGAGGCGGTCATGTGCTTTTCGGCGGAGGGCCTCGGCGGCATGAGCCGCGCGATGCACGACTTTGTTAACCGCCATATCGTCCGCGGCCCCTGGGCGGGGCGGGGGAGACCCGTGCTCGTGAACGCCTGGGAGGGATTCATGTTCGACTTCGACGCCAAGCGCCTGCTCTCCGTGGCCAGGCGCGCCAAGGCCATGGGCGCGGAGCTTTTCGTCATGGACGACGGCTGGTTCGTGGGCCGCGATGACGACACGGGCGGCCTCGGTGACTATGAGCCGGACACGAAAAAGCTGCCGGAGGGCGTCGCGGGCCTCGCGCGGAATATCAAAAAGCTCGGCCTCGGCTTCGGCATCTGGGTCGAGCCCGAGGCGGTCAGCCCCAAGAGCCGCCTCTACGCCGCGCACCCGGACTGGGCAATCACGGAACCGGGCCGCGAGCCGGTCTACGGCCGCAACGAGCTGCTGCTAGACCTCACGAGGGGCGAGGTGCGCGACTACATCGTCGACTCGGTCACGCGCCTGCTGGACAGCGCGGAGATAAGCTATGTCAAGTGGGACATGAACCGCCAGATGGCCGGCGTGGGCGGGGCGTATTCGTACCGCTACATCCTAGGGCTCTACGAGGTGCTGCACCGCGTGTTCGACGCGCGGCCGGACATCCTCTTCGAGAGCTGCTCCTCCGGCGGGAACCGCTTTGACCTCGGCATGCTCTGCTTCTCGCCGCAGATCTGGGCCTCGGACGACACCGACCCCATAGAGCGACTGGACATCCAGCGCGGGCTGTCCTATTTGTACCCGCTCTCCACGATGGGGGCGCATGTCTCGGCCTCGCCGCACGCGCAGACGCTGCGGCACACGCCGCTGGGCACGCGCTTTGCCGTCTCCTGCTTCGGCTGCCTGGGCTATGAACTGGACCTGCGCGAACTCTCGCCGGCGGAGCTTAAGGAAGCCCGGCGGCAGATAGAGTTTTACAAAAAGCACCGCATGACGCTGCAATACGGGCGGCTCTACCGCTTCGATCTGCCCGACGGGCGGGAGGCTTTCTCGTGCGTCGCGCGCGACGGGGCGGAGGCCGTGACGGGGCATTTCCGGCGGCTGGCCCACGCGGCTCCGGCCTTTGAAAAGCTGCCCGCGGACGGCCTGGACGCCGCGGCGGTCTACGAGGTGGAGAGCCTCCCGGCGCTGCTGCGCATCTCGGACTTCGGCGGCCTCATCAAGCACGCCCTGCCCGTGAAGCTCCGCCCCGGCGGGGCAATACTCCGCGCGGCGGACTCGCTCACGGGGCTGCGGCAGGATATGGAGCGCTATACCGCCTCGGGCGCGGCGCTCATGGACGGAATCCGGCTTCAAAACCTGTTCTCCGGCACGGGATACGACAAGGCCCTGCGCCTCCCGGGGGACTTCGGCTCTGAAATATATCTCATAACAAGGGTAGGTAAAGCAAAATGAGAGCATACGAGAGACTTATAAAGTACGCAAAGGTCAGCACTGCCAGCGAGGAGGGCATAGGCGTCTCGCCCTCGACGCCGAGGCAGTTCGACCTCGCGCGGCTGCTCGTGGATGAGCTGCGCGAGCTGGGAGTGGCGGACGCCGAGGTGACGGACACCTGCTACGTCTACGGCCACCTGCCCGCGACGCCGGGGCACGAGGGCGCGCCCTGCCTGGGCTTCATCGCGCACATGGACACCTCCCCGGATTTCAGCGGCAAGGACGTGAGGCCGCGCGTCATCGAGCAGTATGACGGCGGCGACATCGTGCTGAACGAAGCGCTCGGCATCGTCACGTCCGTCTCGGATTTCCCGGCACTTCAGAAGCGCGCGGGCAAAACGCTGATCGTCACCGACGGCACGACGCTGCTCGGCGCGGACGACAAGGCCGGCATCGCGGAGATCCTGCAGATGGCCGAGGAGATCCTCCGCGACGATCTGCCCCACGGCACGGTGAAGATTGGCTTTACCCCCGACGAGGAAATCGGCGAGGGCGCCGACCATTTCGACGTGGAAGGCTTTGGCTGCGACTACGCCTACACGGTGGACGGCGGCCAGTTGGGCGGCCTGGATTACGAGACCTTTAACGCCGCTTCCGCCGTGGTGGAGGTGGAGGGCGTTTCCACCCACACGGGCGGCGCCAAGGGAAAGATGGTCAACTCCATGAGCGTTGCCATGGAGTTCTGCGCCCTGCTGCCCAAAGGCCAGGTGCCCGAGCTCACCGAGGGCCGGGAGGGCTTTATCCACCTGGACGCCATCCACGGCAATGTGGAGCACACCGTGATGCAGTTTCTCATCCGGGACCACGACAAGGAGCTGTTCCGCCAGAAGAAGGAACTGATGGAGAAAGCCGCCGCCTATATCAACGCCAAGTACCCCACCCAGCCTTTGGCCTTGACCCTGAAGGACAGCTACTACAACATGCGGGAGATGATTGAGCCCCGCATGGAGATTTTGGAAAACATGGAGCGGGCCATGAAGGAAAACGGCGTGGAGCCCCACTCCGAGCCTGTGCGGGGCGGCACCGACGGCGCCCGGCTCTCCTTTATGGGCCTCCCCTGCCCCAACATCTGCACCGGCGGCGCCAACGCCCACGGCAAGACCGAGTACGTGGTGCTGGAGGACATGGAGAAAATCAAGGACATCATCAAGACCGCCATCTACAACGTGGAATAAGCGGATAGAAAGGGTTTTACGCCAATGCTGAGATTTGGAACCATCGGCTCCGGGTGGATTGTGGACGAGTACATCCACGGGGCCAAGGACAGCGGCCTGTGGGAGCTGACAGCTGTCTATTCCCGCACAGCGGAGCGCGCCCAGGCCTTCGCTCAGAAGCACGGGGCGCCCCTGTGGTTTACGGATTTGGAGGAGATGGCCGCCTCGCCCCAGATAGACGCGGTGTACATCGCCAGCCCCAACGCGTTGCACTTTGAGCAGTGCAGGCTCTTTTTAGAGCGCGGCAAGCATGTGCTCTGCGAGAAGCCCCTGTGCGCCCAGGGGGACAAGGTGGCCCAGCTGCAACAGCTGGCCCAGGAGCGGGGGCTGGTGTTCCTGGAGGCCATCATGTACCTGCACCTGCCCCAGAGGAAAATCCTGGAGGACGCCCTGGGCCAGCTGGGGAAGCTCTCTTTGGTGAAGCTGGATTTCTGCCAGCGCTCCTCCAAGCTGGACAGCTACCTCAACGGGGAGCTGCCCAACATCTTCAACCCGGCCCTGGAGACAGGGGCCCTGATGGATTTGGGCGTCTACTGTGTGTACCCGGCCCTGGCGCTGTTTGGGGAGCCGGAGAGCTTCACTGTGGCCCCGCAGATGCTGGACAGCGGCGCCGACGGCGGCGGGGTGCTCACCCTGCGCTACCCGGACAAGCTGGTGGTGATGACCTACTCCAAGCTGGGGCAGGCAGGGGCCAACAGCGATTTCCAGGGCACGGAGGGTACCTTGGCGGTGGAGTCCATCTCCCGGGTGGCGGGGCTCTCCCTGTGGCGCAAGGACGGCACGGTGGAGCAGCTCTACGGCGACGATGAGAAGTATAAGCTCATGGGCTGGGAGGCCAAGGACTTCTACCGCTAC
>URDK01000092.1 GCA_900546485.1 uncultured Eubacteriales bacterium | reverse complement strand
TGGGGGGCGCGGTGACCATGAACGCCGGCGCCTACGGCGGCGAGATGAGGGACGTCCTCGAGAGCGCGGAGCTCGCCCTGCCGGACGGCGCGCTGCGCGAGGCCCCGGCGGAGGAGCTTGAGCTTTCCTACCGCCACAGCGCGCTTGAAGGCTCGGGAGCGCTGGTCACGGCGGCGACGGTGAAGCTTACTCCCGCGGAGCCGGAGGCCATACGCGTCCGGATGCGTGAGCTCATGGAAAAGCGCCGCGCGTCCCAGCCGCTCGACATGCCCTCGGCGGGCAGCACCTTCAAGCGGCCGGTAGGAGGCTACGCGGCCGCGCTCATAGACCAGGCGGGGCTCAAGGGCTTCGCCATAGGCGGCGCGCAGGTCTCGGAAAAGCACGCGGGCTTCGTCATAAACCGCGGCGGCGCGACGTTTGACGACGTCCTGCGCCTCATGGAGCATATACAGAAAACTGTCTTGGAAAAAAGCGGCGTCCGGCTCGAGCCGGAGGTCAGGATCTTGAAGGGTTGAGGGATGGAATTTCTCATAATATCCGGCATGTCCGGGGCGGGCAAGAGCCTTGCCGCGGACATTCTGGAGGACATGGACTATTACTGTGTGGACAACATGCCCGTGGCGCTGCTGCCGCGTTTCGCGGAGCTCTGCCTCGCGACGCGCGGGCGCTATGAGCGCGTCGCCCTGGTCACCGACGTGCGCGAGAGAGAGAACATAACGGGCCTCATCGACGCCCTGGACAAGCTCTGGGACCAGGGGCTCGAGTACCGCATCCTCTTTGTGGAGGCGGATATGCAGACCATCGTGCGGCGCTACAAAAGCTCGCGCCGGCCGCATCCCATGCTCGCGGGCGGCTCCATAGAGGACGCCGTGCGGCGTGAGGTGGCCGTGCTCGCACCGCTGCGGGAGCGGGCGGACTACATCATAAACACCACGGGGCTGACGACGGCGATGCTCCAGGCGAGGATAGCGGCCATACTTCCCGGAGGCGCAGCGGCGCGGCGGCTGGCCGTCACGGTGACGGCCTTCGGCTACAAATACGGCCTGCCCATGGATGCGGATCTCGTGTTCGACGTGCGCTTCCTGCCGAACCCCTTCTATGTGGAGGAGCTCCGCCCCCTATCGGGCCTCGACAGGCCGGTGTCGGACTTCGTCATGAGCTGTGCCGACGCCCAGCGCTTCCTCGAGATGCTCTCGGAGATGCTGAAGTTCCTCATGCCGCTCTATCTCGAGGAGGGAAAGTACAACCTGAATATAGCCATCGGCTGCACCGGAGGACGGCACAGGAGCGTCGCCGTAGCCTGCGCGCTGGCCGATAGGCTCATGGAGGCGGGCATACCCGCCGCGCGGAGCTTCCGCGACCTTGAAAAGGGGTGAGCTCATGAGCAGACGCAGACGCGAAGCCGACCCGCGCATCGTCGTTATAGGCGGCGGCACCGGGCTTTCGACCATGCTTCGAGGCCTCAAGCGGCAGTCTGAGAACATAACGGCCATAGTCACCGTCGCGGACGACGGCGGCGGCTCGGGCATGCTGCGGGCCGACCTCGGCATGCCGCCCCCGGGCGACGTGCGCAACTGCATACAGGCCCTTGCGAACACCGAGCCGCTGATGGAAAAGCTGCTGGCCTACCGCTTCACGGACGGCAGTCTCAAGGGACAGAGCTTCGGCAATCTCTTCCTCGCCGCGCTCAACGGCATGTCGGAGACCTTCGACGAGGCCGTGCGCAAGATGAGCGACGTCCTGGCCATCACGGGCCGGGTCCTGCCCGTCACCAACGAGAACGTCTACCTCGCCGCCGAGTTCGACGACGGCAGCGAGGTCACGGGCGAATCGCACATAGCCGACGCCAAGAAGGAGCGCGACGCGCGCATACGCCGCGTGCGGCTCATACCCGAGCGCCCGGCGGCCCTGCCCCAGGTGCTCGAGGCCATCGACGCGGCGGACATGATAGTCCTCGGCCCCGGCAGCCTCTATACGAGCATCATGCCGAACCTGCTCACCGAGGGCGTGGCCCGCGCGGTGGCGCAGTCGGACGCCTTCCGCATCTACGTGCTCAACGTCATGACCCAGGACGGCGAGACGGAGGGCTACACGGCCTCGGACCACATCGGGGCGCTGTTTTCAAATTCGGGCGAGCGGCTCTTCGACTGGTGCCTCGCAAACGACCGCGAGATCCCGGCCGAGCTGCTTGAAAAGTACGGCGCGGAGGGCGCGGAGCCCGTCCGCGTGGACGAGGAGGAGGTCGCTCACCTCGGCGTGGGCGTGCTGCGCGCCCCGGTGGCGGGCTGGGCCTCAGGCTACGTGCGCCACGACCCGGAGGCGCTGGCGCGGGAGCTGCTGCGGCTCTACCGCGTGAAATCGCACACCAGGGTCTACGGCTGAGATCGCGGGGAAGGAGGGAGTGCCGCGTGACATTTTCATCGAGGGCGAAGGCGGAGCTATGCCGCGTGCCTGTAAAACGGCGCTGCTGCGCCGTCGCGGAGGCCTACGGCGCGCTGCTCTACTGCAGCGTGTTCTCTCCGCGCGAGATAAGGATAGTCACGGCGAACGACGACTTTGCCGAGCGGCTGCCCCGGCTCTTCCGACGCGCCTTTTCGATAGACTTTGACGAGCGCCCGGCCGAGGGCGCCGCAGGCAAGCGGCGCTTCCTCATAAGCGACGCCGAAAAAATAGCCGCGGTCTACCGTGCCTTCGGCATGGAGGCGGCGGAGACGCTGACGCTGCACATAAATCTCGGAGTGCTTGAAAACGACTGCTGCCGCGCCTCCTTCGTGCGCGGGGCCTTCCTCGCCGGGGGCAGCGTGACAGACCCGTCCAAGAGCTTCCACCTCGAGCTTGCCACGACGCACTCGAGCGTCAGCCGCGAGCTCTGCTCAGTGCTGCTCGAGCTCGGCCTGGAACCGGGACAGGCCATGCGCGGGGCGAACTTCGTCACCTACATGAAGCAGTCCGAGGCCATTGCGGACTTCCTCACCGCCGTGGGAGCGCCCGTGGCGGCCATGGACGTGATGTCGGCGAAGGTCGAACGTGACATGCGCAACGAGATAAACCGCAAGGTGAACTGCGACACGGCAAACGCGGACAAGACCGTCGCCGCCGCGCAGCTCCAGCTCGAGGCAATACGCGCCGTGGAGCAGGAGTACGGCCTGGACGGGCTGCCGGAGGGCCTGCAGCAGGCCGCGCTGCTGAGGATAGCGAACCCGGAGGCCAGCCTCGCGGACCTCGCCATGCTCTCGAGTCCCGCGGTGACGAAATCCTGCCTTAGCCACAGGCTCAAACGCCTGGTGGAGATAGGCCGGAGCATAGGGAAGGAGGACTGAGCCTTGGCCTTCACGCATCTGCATCTGCATACGGAATACAGCCTGCTCGACGGGGCCTGCCGCATAGACAAGCTGGTGGAGCGTGCAAAGGAGCTGGGCTTTGAGAGCCTTGCCATAACAGACCACGGCGTCATGTACGGCGCGGTGGCCTTTTACGAGGCCTGCGTGAAGGCGGGCATCAAGCCCATCATCGGCTGCGAGGTCTATGTCGCACCGCGCGGGCGCACGGACCGCGAGCACGGCGTGGACTCCGAGTATACGCACCTCATACTGCTCTGCAAGAACGAGACGGGCTACCGCAACCTCTGCTACCTCGTCTCCATGGGCTTTGTCGAGGGCTTCTACATCAAGCCCCGCATAGACTGGCCGCTGCTCTATCAGCACACGGAGGGCCTCGTCTGCCTCTCCGGCTGCCTCGCGGGCGACATCCCGCAGAAGATAGTCTCCGGCCGCTACGACGAGGCCAAGCGCCGCGCGCTCGAGCTGCGCGAGGCCTTCGGCGAGGACTTCTACCTCGAGATCCAGCGCCACGGCATACCCGACGAGGACGCCGCCGCGCGCGGCATCATCCGCATCCACGAGGAGACCGGCATACCCCTCGCCGTCACCAACGACGCGCACTATATAAACAAGGAGGACGCCTACTATCAGGACGTCCTCATGTGCATACAGACCGGCAAGACCGTGGACGACGCCGAGCGCATGCGCTTTGAGTCGCAGGAGTTCTACCTCAAGAGCGAGGAGGAGATGCGCGCGCTCTTCCCCGGCCACGAGGACGCCGCGGACAACACCGCCGAGATCGCCGCCAAGTGCAGCTTCGACTTCGAGTTCGGCCGCTACCACCTGCCCCGCTTCAAGCTGCCCGAGGGCGAGACGGACAGCGCCGTCTACCTTGCCAAGCTCTGCGAGGCCGGCTTTGAGCGCCGCTACGGCGCCGGGCGCGCCGACGCGAAGCGCCAGCTCGCCTATGAGCTCGACATGATAGGCAAGATGGGCTTCGTGGACTACTTCCTCATAGTCTCGGACTTCATCGGCTATGCCAAGAGCCAGGGCATCCCAGTGGGCCCCGGCCGCGGCTCCGCCGCCGGCAGCGTCGTCTCCTACTGCCTCGGCATAACCGACATCGACCCCATCAAGTACAGCCTCTACTTCGAGCGCTTCCTCAACCCGGAGCGCGTCTCCATGCCGGATATTGACATCGACTTCTGTGTCCGCCGCAGGGGAGAGGTCATAGATTATGTAAACCGCAAATACGGCTCCGACCACGTGGCGCAGATAGTGACCTTCGGCACCATGGCCGCGCGCGCGGCCATACGCGACACGGGCCGGGCGCTGAACATCAGCTACGCCGACTGCGACGCCGTTGCAAAGCAGGTGCCCTTTGCCATAGGCATGACGCTCGACGAGGCGATGAAGCTCTCGAAGCAGCTGCGTGAGATGTACGCCGCCGACGATAAGCTCCACGACCTCATCGACACCGCCAAGGCTCTCGAGGGCATGCCGCGCCATGCCTCCACCCACGCCGCGGGCGTGGTCATAACCGAGCGGCCGGTGTACGAGTACGTTCCGCTCGCGCGAAACGACGAGAGCATCGTCACGCAGTACACGATGACGACGCTGGAGCACCTGGGCCTTCTGAAGATGGACTTCCTGGGTCTTCGCAACCTAACAGTGCTGGAGGACGCGGCCGAGCTGGCGCGGAAGCGGCAGCCGGACTTTGACGTGGCCGCCGTGCCCGAGGACGACAGGGAGACCTTTGCGATGCTCTCCGCGGGCAAGACCGAGGGCGTATTCCAGCTGGAATCGACGGGCATCACCGCCGTGTGCACGGGCCTCAAGCCAAAGAGCATAGAGGACATCACCGCCGTCATCGCGCTCTACCGCCCCGGTCCCATGGACAGCATCCCCCGCTTTCTCGAGTGCTCGGCGCACCCGGAGAAGATAAGCTACAAGCATCCGATGCTGGAACCGATTCTGTCCGTCACCTATGGCTGCATAGTATATCAGGAGCAGGTCATAGAGATATTCCGGCGGCTCGCGGGCTTCTCGCTGGGCCAGGCGGACATGATACGCCGCGCCATGAGCAAGAAAAAGCACGCCGTTATCGACGCGGAACGCAAGGCCTTCATCCACGGCGACCCTGAGCGCGGCATCCCCGGCTGCGTCGCAAACGGCGTGGACGAGGCGACGGCCAACAGCATCTACGACGAGATACTCGACTTCGCGAGCTACGCCTTCAACAAGGCCCACGCCGTGGCCTACGCCGTCGTGGCCTACCGCACGGCCTACATGAAATGCCACTGGCCCTGCGAGTACATGGCCGCGCTGCTCACCAGCGTGCTCGATTCCAGCGCCAAGGTGGCCGAGTACATCTCCGAGTGCCGCGAGATGGGCATAAAGGTCCTGCCTCCGGACGTGAACGAGTCCGACGCGCGCTTCACCGTCGTGGGCGGGAACATCCGCTTCGGCCTCGTGGCCATCAAGAACATAGGCGAGCGCTTCATAGAGCTGCTGATGCAGGAGCGCCGTGAAAACGGGCCCTTCACGGGCTTTGAGGAGTTCTGCCGCCGAATGTCCGGCAAGGAGCTCAACCGCCGCGCGGTCGAGAGTCTCATAAAGGCCGGGGCCTTCGACAGCCTGGGCTTCCGCCGCAAGGCGCTGATGCAGATGACGGACGACGTGTTCGAGTGCATCGCCACGGATGGGCGCCGGAATATCGAGGGCCAGCTCGACCTCTTCGGCCTCGGCGACGGGGACGGGGAGGAGCAGGGCAGCGCCTCCGTGCCCGTGCCGGACGTGGAGGAGTACACCAGCCGCGAGCTCATGGCCATGGAGCGCGAGATAACGGGCCTCTACCTCACCGGCCACCCCATGGACGACTACCGCGAGGCCGCCCGCCGCGCCGGAGCCGTCAGCATAGGCGCCATCCTCTCGGACTTTGCCTCCGAGGACGGGCCGGAGCAGTTCCGGGACGACCAGCGCGTCATCATCGCCGGTATAGTGGCCTCCTACCGCACGCGCACCACCAAGACCGGACGGCTCATGTGCTACATCCAGTTCGAGGACGACACGGGCGCCATGGAGCTCATGGCCTTTCAGAAGGTGCTCGACGAGAGCGGCGGCTACATCTCCGAAAACGCGGCGCTGCTGGTGCGCGGACGTATCTCCGTGCGTGACGAGAAGGAGCCGCAGCTGATGGTGGATTCCGTCCGTCCGCTCTCCGATCTGCACGAGCTGGGCACCGACGCCCCGCCGAAGGCCGAGCGCAAGCTCTGGCTGAAGCTGCCCACCGCAGACGCGAAGCTCCTGCGCCGCATAGAGCTGCTCTGCGAGATGTTCCCCGGCCGGGAGCGCATGATAATCTTCATCGCCGACACAAAGCGCCGCTTCGGCGCCGAATGTCTTATTCACGACTCGCTTGTGCGCGAACTGCGCGAGCTGCTCGGCGAGGAGAACGTGGTTGTCAAATAGCACCCGCGTTGACAATATACGGAACGGGTGCTATAATATAAAGAACTCTTTATGAGCGATATTTTTATCACACGGGAGTGACAGTCCTAAATGGACACAGGCAGTCGATTGTCAATAGCTGCAATCATTATTTTGCTCGGCTTCGCCATGTATTTCGCGATTGCCGAGACCTCATTCGCAACAGTATCCAGGATCCGCCTCAAGACCAGGCTCGACAAGGGGGATCATCGGGCGAAAAAAGCCCTGTTAGTCTTGGATAACTTCGACAAGGCTATCACCACCATACTCATAGGCACCAACATAGTACATATAACCGTCGCGGCCATCGTGACGGTGCTCGTGACGCGGAAATGGGGCATTTCGGCGGTCACTGCGGGCACCCTTGTCACGACGGCCGTGGTGTTTTTCGTCGGCGAGATGCTGCCGAAGTCGATCGCCAAGAAGTACAGCGAGCGCTTCTGTCTGCAGACCGCGGCTTCGCTGCGCTTTTTCATGGCGCTCTTCACGCCCATCTCCGCGGCGCTGACCGCCATAGGCCACGCGGCCTCCCGCCTTACGAAGGGCGATCCCGAGGTCTCCGTCACGGAGGATGAGCTCTACGACATCATCGAGGACATGACCGACGAGGGCACGCTCGAGCCCGAGCGCGGCGAGCTGATGAGCTCGGCGCTGCAATTCGCGGACCTCACGGTCGAGACCGTGCTCACCGCGCGCGTGGACGTCGCGGCCATCAACTCCGAGTGGGACCAGGCGAAGGTGCTCTCCTTTATAAAAGAGCAGCGCCACTCCCGCCTGCCCGTGTACGAGGGCAGCATAGACAACATCATCGGCGTGCTGCAGATACGCAAGTACATCCGCGCCTATCTCAAGGAGGGTGCGTCGGTGAGCCTCAGCGCGCTGCTCGACGAGGCGTATTTCGTGCCCCGGAGCATGAAGATCGACGAGCTGCTCTCGGTCATGAGCCAGAAGAAGCTGAACATGGCCGTCGTCACGGACAGCTACGGCGGTACGCTGGGCATCGTCACGGTGGAGGACATACTCGAGGAACTCGTCGGCGAGATCTGGGACGAGGACGACGTCGTGGAGGAGAGCTTCGTGCCCCTCGGCGGCGGCCGCTATGAGGTGGACGCCTCTCTGACCGTGGGCGAGGTCTTCGACAAGATGGACTTCGAGCCTGAGCACGAGGACGAGAGCATAGAGTATAAGCTCATGGGCGAGTGGGCCTATGAGCAGTTCGACCGCATCCCGCGCGAGCGCGAGAGCTTTGAGTACGAGGGACTGTCGGTCACCGTGTCGGAGATGCACCAGAACCGCATAGTGAAGCTGGTCTGCCGCGTACTGCCGGAGCCCGAGGAAGGAGGCGAGGCGAAATGAGCGCTTACATAGCCGCTTACATAGTCCTCATCGGCCTCTCGGCCTTTTTCTCCGCTTCGGAGATGTGCTTTTCCTCGGCCAACCGCATGCGCTTGGAGTCCGCCGCCGAGGGCGGAAACCGGGGCGCGAAGATAGCGCTCAAGGTCATGGATAAGTTCGACGACTCGCTCTCGGCCATACTCATAGGCAACAACCTCGTCAACATCGCCACCTCATCCATAGCCTCCGTCGTGGTCATCCTCATCGCGGGGGACAACTGGACCTGGCTCTCAACGGTGGTGACGACACTGCTGGTCATCATCTTCGGCGAGACGATGCCGAAGATAGTGGCGAAGAAGAACGCAAACCGCATCGCGCCGGTGTTTGCCTACCCGGTGCGGCTGCTCACATACATACTCATGCCGGTCATCTGGATAGTCGTAGGCCTGGTGCGGCTCATAACTCTGCCGCTCAAGGGCGAGAAGACCCAGGAGGACGACGAGGCCGCGGTGGAGGAGCTGCAATCCATAATAGAGACCGCCGAGGACGAGGACGTGCTCGACGAGAACCGCTCCGAACTTCTCCGCTCCGCGCTGGACTTCTCGGAGGTCAGCGCCAGCGAGGCCATGACCGCGCGTGTGGACGTGGAGGCAATAGACATAGACGACGACTGGGAGGAGATACTCGAGGTCATAGAGAACTCCACCCACTCCCGCCTGCCGGTGTACGAGGACAGCATAGACAACGTCATCGGCTTCCTCTACCTCAATCACTTCCTGAAGGCCAGGACGGATGAGGAGCGCCCGGACATCCGCGCCCTGCTCATGGAGCCGCTCTATGTCTACAAGACCATCAAGCTCCCGCAGGTGCTCTCGGAGTTCCGACGCGCGAAGAAGCACCTCGCCATCGTGACGGACGAATACGGCGGCACACTGGGCGTCATCTCGATGGAGGACGTGCTCGAGGAGATAGTCGGCGACATCTGGGACGAGACGGACGAGGTCGAGGACGAGGTGGTCGAGAAGGCGGAGGGCGAGTACGAGCTTGACGGCGACATGTCGATCTCGGACTTCCTGGAGCTCATCGGCCGCTCGGAGGAGAGCTTCGAGTGCGAATCGGACACCGTGGGCGGCTGGACGCTGGAGAGCTTCGGCGGTTTCCCCAAGGCCGGGGACAGCTTTGAGTACGAGGACCTGACGGTGACCGTGCTGGCCATGGACGGCCTGCGCGTGGACCGCGTGCTGGTGAAGCGCGCCGCGCCCAAAGAGGACGCTGAAGAAGAAAACTGACGATACGGAGGCCCCGAATGGAACTTTACAAGGGCCGCCCGGAGGATACGACGGGGCGGCTGGAGCGCGAGATACGCACCTATGATTATCTCGACAAGCTGGGTATGAGCTATTGGCGCACGGACCACGCGGACCGGCCGGCGGGCAATATGGAGGCCTGCAACGAGATAGACGCCGTGCTGGGCGTGCTGATATGCAAGAATCTCTTTTTGTGCAACCGCCAGCGCACGAACTTTTATCTGCTGCTCATGCCGGGCGACAAGCCCTTCAAGACGAAGGAGCTCTCGGCGCAGATAAACTCCTCGCGGCTGTCCTTCGGCTCTGCGGAGGAGATGGAGGAGCTGCTGGACGTGAGCCCCGGCTCGGTGTCCGTGATGGGTCTGATGAACGACCATGAGCACCGCGTGCGGCTGCTGATAGATGAGGATGTGCTGAAGGAGGAGTACTTCGGGTGCCACCCATGCATAAATACTTCCAGCCTGAAGCTCATCACACGCGAGCTGACCGAAAAATTCCTCCCCGCCACCGGCCACGAGCCGACCATAGTCCACCTGACCGGCGAGTAAAGAAGTTTGAAAGTTTCGTCCACCTTTTCAAAGGTGGTGGAGTCCAGAGGCAAAGCCTC
>URDK01000091.1 GCA_900546485.1 uncultured Eubacteriales bacterium | reverse complement strand
CGGTCTCGCGGTGATAGACCTCGAGGCGAGCCTTGACGGTCTCGGGGGCGTCATCCTTGCGGATGGTGAGCTCCGCGCCGCAGTTGTCGCAGCGGCCCTCGGTCTTGGGGGGAGCGGAAACGATGTGGTAGGTGGCGCCGCAGGCCGGGCAGGTGCGTCTGCCGGACATGCGCTCGATTATCGTCTCGTCGGCTATCTCGATGGACAGCGCGCAGTCGATGTCGATGCCCCTGGCCTCAAGGGCCTCCGCCTGGGGTATGGTCCTCGGCATGCCGTCGAGGATGTAGCCGCCCTCACAGTCGGGCTCAGCCAGCCGCTCCTCGACGATGCCGATTATGACATCGTCGGGAACGAGCCTGCCGCTTTCAACGTATTCCTTCGCCTTCAGGCCCACGGGCGTGCCATTCTTCATGGCGGCCCGGAGGATGTTGCCGGTGGAAATCGTCGGGATGCCAACCTTGCGGCTGATTATCTCTGCCTGGGTGCCCTTCCCGGCGCCCGGCGCGCCCAAAAGTATCAGTTTCATACGTTTTGCCTCCGATCAGTCAAGGAAACCCTTGTAGTTGCGCATGAGCATCTGAGCCTCAACGGCACGGACGGTCTCAATAGCAACGCCCACAACTATGATTATGGAGGTGCCGCCGAGGGATATGCCGGAAAGGCTGGTAGCCGTGGTGAAGCAGCCGATCAGGATGGGCACTACGGCCACGATGCTCAGGTACAGAGCGCCCATGAGGGTGATCTTGTTGAGCACCTTCCTGATATACTCGCTGGTCGGCTTGCCGGCGCGGAAGCCGGGGATGAAGCCGCCGTTCTTCTTCAGGTTGTTGGCTATCTCGACGGGGTCGAACTGGATGGTGGCGTAGAAGTAGCTGAACGCAATGATCAGCAGGAAGTAGATTATCGCGTAAGGAACGGTGTTGGTGTTGAACACGTGCTCCATGAGCCAGGAATCCTGCCAGCTGGGCACGAAGGCGCAGATAGTGGCGGGGATGCTGGCAATCGACTGGGCGAAGATGATGGGCATGACGCCGGACATATTCACCTTCATCGGGAGGTGCGTGCTCTGGCCGCCGTAGAGCTTGCGGCCCACGACGCGCTTGGAGTACTGCACCGGTATCCTGCGCTCGGCATCGTTCACGATGACTATGAGCACGATTATCGCCAGGGCGCCGAGGATGACGAGCGCGAGGGCCCACCAGGCGAGGCTGCCGTTGGAGACGTTGGTGATCATGGTGCCGATGGAGCTGGGGAAGCGGGCGATGATGCTCGCGAACAGGATGATGGAGATGCCGTTGCCGACACCGAACTCGGTGACCTGCTCGCCCATCCACATGATGAGCGCGGAGCCAGCCATGAAGGTCATGATGATGACGATGGCGGGCCACACGCCGACGCCGTCGGAAGTGAGCATGCTCTGGCCGTTCACGCCGTTCTTGATGAGCATGTAGTAGGCAAAGCCCATGATGAGGCCGATGCCGACGGTGGTGTAGCGGGTGATGGAGGCAATCTTCTTGCGGCCTTCCTCGCCGCCTTCCTTCTGCAGCCGCTCAAGGGCCGGGATGGCTATCGTGAGCAGCTGGATGATGATGGAGGCGTTGATGTACGGCTGTATCGACAGCGCGAAGATCGTCGCCATCGAGAAGCTGCCGCCGGACATGGTGTTCCAGAGTCCGAGTATCGTGTTGTTGACCGTGTTGAAGTAGCTCTCCAGCATGGTCGTGTTGACATAGGGCACGGGGACGGCGTTGCCAAGACGGTATACGAGAATGATGAACAGCGTGAAGAGTATTTTCTTTCGAAGCTCCTCGATGCCCCACGCATTCTTGAGAGTCTTAAGCACCTTACACCACCTCGGCCTTTCCGCCCACCGCCTCTATCTTTTGCTTTGCAGATTCGGAGAAGGCGGAAGCCTTGACAGTGAGTTTCTTGGTGAGGTTGCCGTTGCCCAGCACCTTCACGCCGTAAACGCACTTGGAGAGCACGCCGGCCTCGAGCAGGGCGGCGGCGTCGACCTCGGCGCCGTCCTCAAAGCGGTTGAGGGCGGAGACGTTGACGGACTCCAGCGGCTTGGCGAAAATGTTGTGGAAACCTCTCTTGGGGATACGCCTCGCGAGCGGCATCTGGCCGCCTTCGAAGCCGACGCGGACGCCGCCGCCGCTCCTGGCCTTCTGGCCCTTGTGGCCGCGGCCTGCGGTCTTGCCGTTGCCCGTGCCGTGGCCCCTGCCCTTGCGCTTGGCGACCTGGGTGCTGCCGGCGGCGGGTGAAAGTTCACTGAGTTTCATTGCGTACCCTCCTTATTCTTCCGTGACCTGGAGGAGATAGCCGATCTGGGCTATCTTGCCCCGCGTCTGGGGATTGTCGGGCTGGACGGTCTCGTTGCCGATCTTGTGCAGTCCGAGGGAGTGGGCGGTGGCAATGTGCTTGTCGTGACGCCCGTTGAGGCTCTTTACGAGCTTGACCTTGATATTCTTAGCCATTTCGCAAGCCCCCCTTAACCGACTATCTCGTCAGCGGTCTTGCCCCTGTACGCCGCGACCTGCTGCGCATTCCTCAGGGACTGGAGGCCGACCATGGTGGCCGCAACGACGTTCTGCGGGTTGTTGGAGCGCAGGCACTTCGTACGGATGTTCTTGATGCCGGCAGCCTCGACCACCGCACGGACAGCGCCGCCGGCGATGACGCCGGTGCCTTCCGGGGCGGGCTTGAGCAGCACGCGGCCCGCGCCAAACTCGCCGATGACCTCGTGCGGGATGGTCGTGCCCTGCAGCGTGATGGTGACAATGTGCTTCTTCGCATCCTCGAGGCCCTTGCGGATAGCCTCGGAGACCTCGTTGGCCTTGCCGAGACCGTAGCCCACGCGGCCCTTGCCGTCGCCCACGACGCACAGCGCCGAGAACTTCATGACACGGCCGCCCTTGACGGTCTTGGATACGCGGTTGAGGGAAACTACCTTTTCAGTGAACTCGGAAGGCTCCTCGCCGCCGCGTCCCCTGCGGTCGTTGCGTCTGTCGTTATTGTAAGCCATTTTTCGTTTCCTCCTCCCGCTTAGAACTTCAGGCCGCCCTCGCGGGCGCCGTCAGCCAGGGCCTGAACGCGGCCGTGATAGATGTAGCCGCCGCGGTCAAAGACGACTTCCTCGATGCCCTTCGCAATAGCGCGCTCGGCAACAGTCTTGCCGACCTGCTTCGCGGACTCGATGTTGCCGCCGCCCTCAAAGCCCTTCTCGACGGAGGAAGCGGAGCACAGCGTGTGGCCGGCCACGTCGTCGATGATCTGGGCATAGATGTTGTTCTCGCTCCTGTAAACGCTCAGACGGGGCCTCTCCGGCGTGCCGCTGATCTTGGAGCGCACTCTCTTGTGGCGCTTGATGCGCTGAGCCTTGGTATTGGGTCTTTTAATCATTTAAGCGCACCTCCCCTTATTTAGCACCGGTCTTGCCTTCTTTGCGGCGGATGTGCTCATAGTCGTACTTGATGCCCTTGCCCTTGTACGGCTCAGGCGGACGCTTGTTGCGCACATCGGCGGCAAACTGGCCGACCTTCTGCTTGTCGACGCCCTTGATGATCAGGTGGTTCGCATCGGGCACGTCGATTTTGATGTCAGCAGTCTCTTTAATGGTGACATCGTGGCTGTAACCGAGCTTCATGACGACTTCCTCGCCCTTCTTCTCGGCGCGGTAGCCGACGCCGTTGATCTCGAGCTTCTTCTCGAAGCCCTGGGTCACGCCGACGACCATGTTGTTGAGGAGGCTGCGGGTGAGACCGTGCAGGCTGCGGTTGGCCTTGGTGTCGTCCGGACGGGCGACGTGCAGCACGCCGTTCTCGAGGGTGATGGTCATCGCCGGGCAAAGCGTCTCGGTGATGCTGCCCTTGGGACCAGTCACGGTGATTACGTTGCCCTCGGCTATCGTCACTTCGACGCCTGCGGGCACGGTGATGGGTTCTCTACCTATTCTCGACATCTTTCCGCCCTCCTTACCACACGAACGCGAGGACTTCGCCGCCAACGTGCTCTTTGCGAGCGCGCTTGTCGGTCATAACGCCCTTCGAGGTGGAGATTATGGCAATGCCGAGGCCCTTCAGAACGCGGGGCAGCTCGTCAGCGCCGGCGTACACACGCAGGCCGGGCTTGGAGACACGGCGGAGGCCCTGGATGGCCCTCTCCTTGCCGGGGAGATACTTGAGGGTGATGCGGATGATGCCCTGGGTGCCGTCGTCGATAAGCTGGAAGTTGCGGATATAGCCCTCGTCGAGCAGGATCTGGGCTATGGCCTTCTTCATCTTCGAGGCGGGGACATCCACTGTCTCATGCTTCGCGCTTCCGGCGTTGCGGATGCGGGTCAGCATATCGGCGATGGGGTCTGTGATCTGCATTGTTTTTCCTCCTAGTTCAGAGTTACCGCTTTCGCGGTGAACAGCGGCGAGGTTCCGGAGCAATAGACTGCCTCTTGCGAAGAGCCGATTGGCCTCGGCCTTTCGCCACTGTGCCGGGAATTTTATGCCCAAGCGAATTATCGCTTAAACAACTGGTTTTTGCGTCTGCCAACTTCGCAGGGAATTTTTCGTCAGGCGAAGCGCGACAAGCAAAGCTGTATTGTTATACAGCTAGCGCGCCTCGCGATGTATAGCGAAAAATTACCAAGAAGCCTTCTTCACACCGGGGATCTGACCCTTGTAGGCCAGCTCGCGGAAGCAGATACGGCAGATGCCGTAGTCGCGCAGGTAGGCGTGGGGACGGCCGCAGATCTTGCAGCGGTTGTAGCGCCTGGTGGAGAACTTCGCCTCACGCTGCTGCTTGAGTATCATAGATTTCTTAGCCATATCTCGATATCCTCCTTACTCAAGCCGTCACGAACGGGGCGCCCATGAGCCTAAGCAGCTCGCGAGCTTCCTCGTCGGTCTGGGCGGTGGTGCAGATGGCGATGTTCATGCCGCGCAGCTTCTCGATCTTGTCGTAGTCGATCTCGGGGAAGATGATCTGCTCCTTGATGCCGAGGCTGTAGTTGCCGCGGCCGTCGAAGGCGTCGGCGGAGATGCCGCGGAAGTCGCGGACACGGGGCAGGGCCACGTTGAAGAGCCTGTCGAGGAACTCCCACATGCGGTCGTGGCGAAGGGTGACCTTCACGCCGACGTGCATGCCCTCGCGGAGCTTGAAGTTCGCGACGGACTTCCTGGCGACGGTGGCGACGGCCTTCTGGCCGGTGATCGCGGTGATGTCCTTGATGACCGCGTCGAGGGCCTTGGCGTTATCCTTGCAGTCGCCGCAGCCGACGGAGACGACTATCTTGTCGAGGCGGGGGATCTGCATGACGCTCTTGTACTGGAACTTGCTCATGAGGGCGGGGGCGACCTCGTTATTGTACATTTCCTTCATTCTGTTCATAACCTGTCACCCTCCTTACAGCTCGGCGCCGCAGTGCTTGCAGACGCGGACCTTCTTGCCGTCCGCAGTCACCTTGTGGGCGACGCGGGTGGGCTTGGAGCACTTCGGGCAGACCACCATGACCTTGCAGGCGTAGATGGGGGTCTCGACCTTGATGATGCTGCTCTCTTCGCCCTGCTTGCGGGCCTTCTGGTGCTTCGTCGCGACGGAAACGCCCTGCACGACGACCTTGCCCTCCTTGGGCATGGCGCGGAGCACCTCGCCCTGCTTGCCCTTGTCCCTGCCGGACAGGACAACGACCTTATCGTTCTTTCTGATGTTCATTCTTCGCACCCTCCTCAAATGACTTCGGGAGCGAGCGACAGGATCTTCATGTAGTCCCTGTCACGGAGCTCACGGGCGACGGGCCCAAAAATACGGGTGCCGGTCGGGTTGCGGTCATCCTTTATGAGGACGGCGGCGTTGTCGTCAAAACGGACGTAGGTGCCGTCAGCGCGGCGCACGGCCTTGCTGGTCCTGACGACGACGGCCTTGACGACGTCGCCCTTCTTGACCTGGCCGCCGGGGGCAGCCTTGCGCACAGAGGCGACGATGACGTCGCCGATGCTGGCGTACTTACGCTTGGAGCCGCCGAGGACCCGGATGCACTTTATTTCCTTGGCGCCGGTGTTGTCGGCGACCTTGAGATAACTTTCCTGCTGTATCATTTAGGCGCCTCCTTACTTGGCCTTCTCGATGATCTCGACCACGCGCCAGCGCTTGTCGCGGCTGAGCGGACGGGTCTCCATCACACGGACCCTGTCGCCTACGCCGCACTCGTTGAGCTCGTCGTGCGCCTTCAGGCGGTAGGTACGGCCGATGATCTTCTTATATCTCTTGTGGGCGACGCGGTCCTCGACGATGACGACCACGGTCTTGTCCATCTTGTCGGACACGACCTTGCCGACGCGAGTCTTGCGGGAAGTCGTTCTTACTTCAGTCATTGTCTTCTACCTCCTCAGCGCCCAAGCTGCTTCTCACGGATGACGGTCTTGACCCGGGCAATGTCACGCCTGGTGGCGGAGATGCGGGTGGGATTGTCAAGATGATTCGTGGCATGCTGCATGCGGAGCATGAACAGGTCCTTCTTGAGCTCGGCCAGCTTGGCGTTCAGCTCGGTCTCGGACATGGAACGTATTTCGTTTGCCTTCATCTCATTCACCGCCTGTCTCTGAATCCGCCTTGCTGACGACCTTGGTCTTGCAGGGCAGCTTGTGGCTGGCAAGGCGCAGAGCCTCGCGCGCGGTCTCCTCGGAGACGCCCGCGATCTCGAACAGCACCCTGCCCGGCTTGACTACCGCAACCCAGTACTCCGGAGAACCCTTACCGGAACCCATACGGGTCTCAGCGGGCTTCGCAGTGACCGGCTTGTCGGGGAAGATCTTTATCCAGACCTGGCCGCCGCGCTTGGTGTAGCGCGTCATGGCGATACGAGCGGCCTCTATCTGATTGGAGGTTATCCAGCAGGGCTCCTGAGCCTGGAGCCCGAACTCACCGTAGTTGACAACGTTGCCGCGAGTGGCTTTGCCCTTCATGCGGCCACGCTGCACCCTGCGGTACTTGACTCTCTTGGGCATCAGCATCAGTTGCTGCCTCCTTCCTTGGTTTCGGTGCGGGGCGCGCCCTGCGCTCCGGCAGGCCTGGGCCCGCGGTTGTAGCCGCCCTGGCGATTATCGCGGTTGTAGCCGCCGCCCTGACGGTTGTCGCGGTTGTAGCCGCCGCCCTGACGGTTGTCGCGGTTGTAGCCGCCGCCCTGGCGATCGCGGTTGTAGCCGCCCCTGCGGTCGTCGCGGCGGTCGCGGCGGCGCTCCTGCGGCTTGGAGAGGTCCATGGTGCGCGGAGTGGTGCGCAGAGTCTGGCTGAGGACCTCACCCTTGTAGATCCAAACCTTGACGCCGATGCGGCCGTAGGTGGTTGCAGCCTCGGCGAAGCCGTAGTCGATGTCGGCACGCAGGGTCTGCAGGGGAATGGTACCCTCGTGGTAGCACTCGCTCCTGGCGATCTCGGCGCCGCCGAGACGGCCGCCGCACATGACCTTGATGCCCTTGGCGCCCATGCGCATCGCGCGGCCGATGGCGTTCTTCATCGCGCGGCGGAAGCCGATGCGGCGCTCGAGCTGGCCGGCGATGTTCTCGGCGACGAGCTGGGCGTTGGTGTCCGGAGTGCGGACCTCGACGATGGAGAGAGCGACCGGCTTGCCGATCATCTTGCTGACCTGGGCCTGGAGCTTCTCTATCTCAGCGCCGCCCTTGCCGATGACCACGCCCGGACGGGAGCAGTGGATATAGATGCGGACCTTGTTGCTGTCGCGCTCTATCTCGATGGTGGGGACGCCGGCGGAGTAGAGGGTCTTCTTCAGGAACTTACGGATGTTGTAGTCCTCGACGATGAGGTCGCCGACCTTGTCGTTCCTCGCGTACCAGCGGGAATCCCAGTCCTTGATGACGCCGACGCGGAGGCCGTGCGGATTAACTTTCTGTCCCATTTTTCTCCGCCTCCCTTATTCCTTCTCAGCCACGACGACAGTGATGTGGCTGGTGCGCTTGTTGATGCGGAACATGCGTCCGTGCGCCCTCGGCTGGCCGCGCTTCAGGATGGGGCCCGCGTCGACGTAAGCCTGCTCGACGTAGAGCTTCTCGGGGTCCATCTCGAAGTTGTTCTCAGCGTTGGCAACGGCGCTCTTGAGCACCTTGATGACGTACTCGCAGCCGGCCTTCGGAGTGTTCTCCATGAGGGCCTGGGCGTAAGCGGCTTCCTTGCCGCGGATCATGTCGCAGATTATCTGCACCTTGCGGGGGGCGATACGGACGAATTTGGCCTGCGCCCGCGCGGTTTTCAGTTCTTCCATGTCTTCTCCCCCTTACTTACCGGTCTTGCCGCCGGAGTGGCCGCGGAAGGTACGGGTGGGCGCGAACTCGCCCAGCTTGTGACCGACCATGTCCTCCGTGACGTAGACGGGAACGTGACGGCGCCCGTCGTGGACGGCTATCGTGTGTCCGACGAAGGACGGGAATATCGTCGAGGCGCGGCTCCAGGTCTTCAGGACCTTCTTCTCGCCGGCCTTGTTGAGCTCATCGACGCGCTTCAGCAGCTCGGGAGCGGCGAAGGGGCCTTTCTTTATGCTTCTGCTCATTTGTTGATACCCTCCTTACTTCGCGTTGCGGCGCTTGACGATGAACTTATCGGTGGGGTTCTTCGTCTTGCGGGTCTTATAGCCCAGCGCCGGCTTGCCCCAAGGAGTGACGGGGCCGGGACGGCCGACAGGCGCCTTGCCCTCGCCGCCGCCGTGGGGGTGGTCGCAGGGGTTCATAACGGAGCCGCGGACCGTCGGGCGGATGCCCATGTGGCGCTTACGACCGGCCTTGCCGATGGAGACGTTGGCGTGGTCGATGTTGCCGACCTGGCCGATGGTGGCCTTGCAGTCGAGGCGGACCTTGCGCATCTCGCTGCTGGGCATACGGATGGTGGCCATGCCGCCTTCCTTGGCCATCAGCTGAGCGGCGACGCCGGCAGCGCGGACGAGCTGAGCGCCGCGGCCGGGGTAGAGCTCGATGTTGTGGATGATGGTACCGACAGGGATGTTCTCAAGCGGCAGGCAGTTGCCCGGCTTGATGTCCGCAGCTGCGGAGCTGATGACGCTGTCGCCGGCAGCCAGGCCCACGGGGGCGAGGATGTAGCGGCGCTCGCCGTCTTCATACTCGCACAGCGCGATGAAAGCGGAGCGGTTCGGGTCGTACTCCAGACGGAGGACCTTCGCGGCGGCGTCCATCTTGTCGCGCTTGAAGTCGATGATGCGGTACTTCCTGCGGTTGCCGCCGCCCTTGTGGCGGACGGTGATGCGGCCGTAGCTGTTGCGGCCGGAGTTCTTCTTCCTGACCTCTATGAGGCTCTTCTCAGGCTTGGCGTGCTTGTCGACACCGTCGAAGCCGGAGACGCTCATCTGACGCCTTGCGGGAGTCGTGGGCCTGTAAGTTTTAATAGACATATCTCATATCCTCCCTTACACCATGCCCTCGAAGAGCTCGATGCTCTTGGAGTCCTCGCTCAGCTTGACAACGGCCTTCTTCCAGGTCTTCGTGTAGCCCTGGGGATAGGCGCCGGTGCGCTTGGCCTTGCCCCTGACGGTGGTGGTCGTCACGCGGATGACCTTCACGCCGAAAATCTCCTCGACGGCCTTCTTGATCTCAATCTTGTTGGCATCCTTCGCAACCTCGAACGCATACTTCTTGATGTCGAGGTCCTCCATCGACTGCTCGGTGATGATGGGGCGGATGATAATATCGTAAGCGGTAGCCATTACGCGTACACCTCCTCGATTTTTGCGACAGCATCCTCTGCAACGATGAACTTGTCATAGTTGAGGATGTCATATACATTCAGGGTGTTGACAGCTGCTGTCTTCACGCCTGCGATATTTGCTGCACTCTTAACGACCTTCTGGTCAGCCTCAGCGGTAACCAGCAGAGCCTTGCCCTCTACGTTCAGTACCTTGAGCATTGCAACGATGGTCTTGGTCTTGAATTCTTCCACCTTCAGGCTGTCCAGAACGATCATATTCTGATCCAGAACCTTTGTGGAAAGTGCAGACTTCATAGCAAGTTTTCTTGCCTTCTTGTTCAGAGCGTAACGATAGTCACGGGGCTTCGGGCCCAGTGCAACGCCGCCGTGTGTCCACTGCGGAGCACGGATGGAACCCTGTCTTGCGTGACCTGTACCCTTCTGTCTCCACGGCTTTCTGCCGCCGCCGGCAACCTCAGTACG
>URDK01000090.1 GCA_900546485.1 uncultured Eubacteriales bacterium | reverse complement strand
GGCCAGGGGCTCTGCCCCTGGACCCTGCCACCTTTGAAAAGGTGGACGAAACTTTCAAACGCGCTTCGCGCGCCGCGCTGGGCGCAGGGCTCAGCGTTTATTGGATTTACGCCAGATACGCTGGGAATCCGCGGCGGTGATCAGCTCGTCGCGGAACTCGGGGGCGGCGACGCTGATGAGCTTCTCCGCACGCTCCCAGGTCGAGGCGCCCGCCAGATTCACAACGCCGTGCTCCGTCGCAATATAATACGCCTGCGTGCGCGGCGACGTCACGATGTCCCCGCCAAACACCGGCACGATGCGGCTCTTCAGCGCGCCGCTCTTGTCCGTGAACGTGCTGCTCATGCAGATGAAGGCCTTGCCGCCCTTCGACATCGTCGCGCCCGTCAGGAAGTCTACCTGGCCGCCCGTGCCGCTTATCTGCCTCGTGCCAGAGCTCTCCGAGCTCACCTGACCGTACAGATCCACGCCTACGCAGCTGTTGAGCGAGATGAAGTTGTCCAGCTCCGCTATCACGTTCGGGTCGTTCACATAGCTTATCGGATACGCCGCCACGCCCGGATTGCCGTCTATCCAGTCGTACAGGTCCTGAGTGCCCGCCGCGATGCCAAACACGCCCTTGTTCCTGTCTATGGTCTTGCGCTTGTTCGTCAGCTTGCCCGCGGCAAACAGCCGGTAGAACGCGTCCGTCGCAAACTCCGTGTGCATGCCCAGGTCCTTCAGGTCGCTCTCCGCTATCATCGTGCCCAGCGCGTCAGGCACGCCGCCAATGCCCAGCTGTATGGTCGCACCGTCGCAAAGATAGGGGATGACGTTCGAGGCAATGCGCTTGTCTACCTCGCTCGGCGCGCGGCTCGGCAGCTGTATCGCCGGACCGTGTACGCCCTCGACCACCATGTCCACCTCGGAGATGTGTACGCTCTCCTCTTGGCCGCCGTATGCGTGCGGCAGACCCTCCAGCACCTCAATGACCACCACGTCCGCGTTGTCTATGTACACGCGGGAGTTGCCCGTGCCTATGGAGAGGTTGAAATAGCCGTGCTCGTCCATCGGCGCGGCGCCGATGAAGGCCACGTTGATGTGCAGGAAGTTGTCGTAGTACCAGCGCAGATTGCGGTACAGCATCGGCTGATAGTAGCAAAGCCCCTTGTCCGCCAGCTTGCGGTCATAGCCCGTCAGATGCCAGGAGTCGTAGGTGAAATGCGCCTGCTCCGGGTCGCACTCCACGACCTGTATCGGCCCGTAGCAGAGCATGCCGCGGACCTTGACGTCCGTCAGCTCGTCGCGCCGCTTCGCCAGCGCCGCGTCGCACAGCGCCGGGAAGGTAACGCCGCAGCCATACTCAACCCAGTCGCCGCTCTTTACCACGCGCACAGCCTCCTCCGGCGTGCGCAGCTTGCTCGCATATTCGCTCTTATAGTCCATTTGTATCCTCCCATGCTTGAGCCCGTCTCTCACCGGGCTTTACTGTCCATATTATCTCATACCCCGAGCCCGCGCGCAAGTATCGACAGGGAATAAAAAATCTGATATAATTCCTTTTACAACACATCAGAAAGGTCGGTCACCCACTTGAAAAAGCTCCTGAAGCTGCTCTTCTCCAGGGTCGCCTTCGTGGCGCTGTTCATGCTGCTCCAGCTGATGGTGATATTCACCACGTTGTTCTACTTCCAGGACAGCTTCACGACCGTGCAGACCATCTCCGTCGCCCTGGCACTCGTAGCGGTGGTTTACATAATTAATCAGGACGGCAGTTCGGCGTTCAAAATAGCGTGGATACTGCCCATTGTGTTCCTGCCCATCTTCGGTATACCGATGTACGTGCTGTTCGGCAAGAAGCGCACGCCGGAGAGCAAGCGGGCGAAGATATCGGGCATGCTGCTGCGCTATCGGGAGACGGCGCGGGCGGTGGCCTCGCGGACAGAGGACGTGGCTCATGTCTCGCCTGACGCGGCGCTGCAATCGTCGTATCTGGAGCGCTGCGCGGGCGCGCCGGTATTCAGGCGCACGGAAACGAAATACTTCAAGCTGGGCGACGAGATGTTCCCTGTGCTGCTGGAGGAGCTGAAGAAGGCGAAGCGCTTCATCTTCCTGGAGTACTTCATTGTGGAGCCGGGCGTGATGTGGGACGCTATACTCGAGGTGCTGACCGAGAAGGCGGCGGAGGGTCTGGACGTGCGGCTCATTTACGACGACATGGGCTGCATCATGACTCTGCCCCGCAACTACGACAAGCGTATGGAGAAGCTGGGCATCCGCTGCTGCACCTTCCATCGGTTCCAGCCGGTGCTGACCGGCACCTTCAACAACCGCGACCACCGCAAGATCTGCGTGATAGACAGCGAGGTAGCCTTCACGGGCGGCGTGAATCTTGCGGACGAGTATATAAACCGCAAGGAGCGTTTCGGCCACTGGCTGGACTGCGGCATAAGGCTCCACGGCGAGGCGGCGTATTCCTTTACACTGATGTTCCTGTCGATGTGGGACTACATCCGGCACGAGGAAGACGACCCGGCGCGGTTTTTGCCGCGGCGCGGTGCCTTTGAGGGCGTGAGGGACGACGGCTTTGTGCAGCCGTACTCGGACGCGCCCTCGGACGACGAGGCGGTGGGTGAGACGGCGTACATCAACATGCTCTCGCGCTCGAAGAAGTATGTTTACATCTGCACGCCGTATCTGGTCATAGACAACGAGCTGATGAACGCGCTGACGAGCGCGGCGAAGTGCGGCATAGACGTGCGGATGATAACGCCGGGGGTACCGGACAAGTGGTATGTGCACATGGTGACGCGGAGCTATTATGCGCCGCTGCTGCGCGCGGGGGTGCGTGTGTACGAGTACATACCGGGCTTCATCCACTCGAAGACGATGATATGCGACGACGAGTACGGCATCTGCGGTACGATAAACATGGACTATCGGAGTTTGTTCCTGCACCACGAGTGTGCGGTGTGGATGTGCGGCTCGAGCGCGATAGCGGATATGAAGCAGTCGTTCACGGATACGCTCTCGAAGTGCGTGGAGATAACGCCTGAGCTGTATCGGGGCCGCCCCTGGGTCATGAAGTTGGGCCAAAGCCTCCTGCGGGTGTTCGCCCCGCTCATGTGAGCGCCGCAGGCATTTAAAAATTTCGTCCACCTTTTCAAAGGTGGCGGGGTGCAGGGGCGGCGCCCCTGCCCGCGCTCCGCAGAGCGCGGAACCCCCTCGTGCTCAAATGAGATCAGGAAGGGGGTCCGAGGGGGAAACCCTATCAAGGGGTTTCCCGCTTGTTGAACGGCTTATCTTGCAAAATAGATGGCGAGGGCGAGAAGCACGGCCTCGAAGAACAATATCAAGGGGATTCCTATCGTGAAACTGTCGTGCTGAGTCTTGTGCCGGAAGGCGTACATGCCTATGAGCACGCCCACAGAGCCGCCGAGCGCGGCCACCAGGAACAGCGTAGCCTCCGGTATCCTGCGCCTGCCCCGCCTCGCGCGCGACTTGTCCACGCGCATGAGGATCAAACCGTCTAAGTTTATAACCAGCAGATACACGCCCAGCAGCGTGAGCAAAAACGTCATTGTTTCTTCCTCCGCCTCCTGTCGTAGGGCGGGACAAGGCAGTTTTTGCCGAAGCCGATGAGGTCCTCCCTTCCGGCCTTGCGCAGCGCCTCCAGCACCAGCCTCCGGTTCGCCGGGTTCTGGAACTGCAAGAGCGCCCTCTGCATCGCCTTCTCCTCCGGCGAGCGCGCCACATACACCGGCTCCATCGTCCTCGGGTCAAGCCCGGTGTAGTACATGCAGGTCGAAACCGTGCCCGGCGTCGGGTAGAAGTCCTGCACCTGCTCCGGGCGTCGGCCCGTCTTTTTCAGGTACAGCGCCAGCGATATCGCGCTCTCGAGCGTGCTGCCCGGGTGCGAGCTCATCAGGTAGGGCACGACGTACTGCTCCTTGTCATACCGCGCATTCAGGCTGCGGTACTTCTCCATGAAGCGCTCGTACACGTCTATGTGCGGCTTGCCCATGTAGTCGAGCACCGAGTCTATGCAGTGCTCCGGCGCGACCTTCAGCTGGCCGGAGATGTGGTATTTCACCAGCTCCGCGAAGAAATCGCCGCGCTTGTCACAGAGCATGTAGTCGTATCTTATCCCGCTGCGTACAAAGACCTTTTTCACACCCGGAATGTTCCGGAGCTTGCGCAGAAGCGTCAGATAATCCGAGTGGTCGGCGTCGATATTCCTGCAGGGCGTGGGCGCGAGGCAGCTGCGGTTTGCACACATGCCGTTTTTGAGCTGCTGGGCGCAGGAGGGATGGCGGAAGTTCGCGCTCGGCCCGCCCACATCGGAGACATAGCCCTTCCAGAGCGGGTGCTTCGTCATCGCCGTGACTTCCTTAATCACGCTCTCGTGGCTGCGGCTCGTCACCATGCGGCCCTGGTGGAAGGCCAGAGCGCAGAAGTTGCAGCCGCCGAAGCAGCCGCGGTTGTGGATGACCGAAAAGCGCACCTCTTCTATGGCCGGTACTCCGCCCATGGCCTCGTACATCGGGTGCACCTCGCGCGTGTAGGGCAGCTCCGCCACGCGGTCCAGCTCCTCCCGGGAGAGCGGCATGGCCGGCGGGTTCACGACGAGATAGCGGTCCCCATGCGCCTGGGCCATGCGCCGCCCGCGCACCGGGTCGTGCTCGGCGTACTCAATGCGCGTGGCCTCGGCGTAGGCCCGCTTGCTCCGGCTGACCTCCTCGAAGGAGGGCAACATCAGCGAGTCCTCGGGCGCCTCCTTTGCGATATAGGCCGTACCGCGGATGTCGTGCAGCTCCGAGACGGGCCTTTTCTTCTTGAGCGCCTTTGCTATCTCTATGGTGGCGTACTCGCCCATGCCGTAGGTGAGCAGGTCGGCCTTCGCGTCGAAGATGACGCTGCGGCGGACCTTGTCCTCCCAGTAGTCATAGTGCGCAAAGCGGCGCAGGCTCGCCTCGAGCGAGCCGATTATGATGGGCATGTCCGGTCCGAAGGCCTCTCTCGCGCGGTTTGCGTAGACGATGACGGCCCTGTCCGGGCGCAGGCCCATCTTCTTGCCGGGGGAGTAGAAGTCCTCGCGGCGCTTGTGCTTCGAGGCCGTGTAGTGCGCGACCATGGAATCGAGGTTGCCCGCGCCTATCATGACGCCCAGCCTCGGCGCGCCCATGTCCCGGAAGGCGTCTGCCGAGTGCCAGTCAGGCTGGCAGAGCACCGCCACGCGGTAGCCCTCCGCCTCCAGCACGCGTGCGATGACCGCCGTGCCGAAGCTCGGGTGGTCTATGTATGCGTCCCCACCCACGACGAGGAAGTCGTACCACCACCAGCCGCGCTCGTGCATTTCCTCGCGCGACACGGGCAGGAAATCGGCTTTGTCTATCACAGCAGTTCACCTCCGTACCAGCCGCTGACACCATTGTGCTTTACAAAGTAGCCCCGCGAGGTCGTCTCCACGACGGAGACCTCGTCCCCGGTCTCCAGCGGCAGCACATAGTCCGTGCAGTCGTTGCAGCGGACCTCGCCGCTCTCGCCGTACAGATATTTCGTGAGCACTTCGAGCTCGTAGCCCGTGCGGACGTGGACGCAGCGGGAAAATTCCCGCCCGCGCTCGAGTATGCGGACAACGTTGTCGCCCCAGCGGATGTATATGCTCTTTTCCGAGCCCTTCTGCGCGCTCTTGACGCGGCGGACAGGAAAAGGGTCGTAGTGCTCAACTTCGAAGTTCTCACTGCCGTTGTGCGGGATTATGAGGGCGTTGAGCTGGCCGTCGTCCTTGAGGACACAGCCGCCGTCGATGCTTATTATCTTCCGTTGCCGCTCGATTATGGGGTTGGCGCAGACGGTGTCCTTCCCGTAGAGCATGACCGGCCAGTGCCCCACGATGACCCACTTGTCGAAGAAGCGGCCCTGGCCGAGGAAGTCGTCGTTTTTCATGCACTTCCAGCCGTCCCAGTCCTCGGGCCGGCCCTCTGGCAGGCCGCCGTGGACAAAGACGTAGTGCTCGGTATCTATTACGTGGGGCAGGCTCTCGAGAAAGCGGAACTCCGGCTCATACGCGGCGCCTATGACGCGGCGGAACTCCGCCATGTCCGTGCCCCGCCCCATGACAAAGCCGGCCTCCTGGCACATCTGAGCCAGCAGGCCGGGGCCCCAGCCGGCGCTGTCCGCAAGCAGATAGCGCTTGCAGTACTCGTCCGAGCCGGGCGTGGGCCGGTATATGGCGTCCTGCCAGAAGTCGCAGTTGCCCAGTACGGTCATGACCCTCCGTTCCTGCGTAAGGCGCATGATGTACCGCAGCGTCTCCAGGCTGTAACGCCCCTTCTCGAGGATGTCGCCGCAGAAGACCAGTGTGTCCTCGTCCCGGAGCACGAGCTTGGCGAGCAGGCCGCGCAGGTAGGGAAGGTTGCCGTGGACGTCCGATATGGCGATTATGCGCCCGGTGTCCGGCAGCTTCTGCTTGCGGATGATGGCCTGCATCAGTTGTCCCTCTCCATGAGCAGCTGGTCGGAAGCCACGCCGCTCTCTGTACCGAGCTCTCTGAAGCCGTAGTGCCTGTAAAACTCTATGGCGCGCTGATTGGTAACGGCAACGTGCAGCCGCACGGCGCGGCGGCCCTTGTCCGCGAAGTACGCCGCGGCGCAGCCGATGAGCTGCACGCCGTAGCCCTTGCCGCGGAATTCGGGGCACAGGTACAGCAGGCTCACCCAGCCGCAGCCTTCGTCCTTCCCGCGCCGAGGGTCGAGCTCCAGAACTCCGGCGGGCGTATCGCCGCTCATGACCTTCATTAGACAGTTTTTGTCCTTGGACGAGTGCGAGCGCGCGCTGGTCAGGTAGACGCTGGGCGTGAAGCCGGCGGAGGAGCCGTGGGCCACGGCCCAGGAGTCGGCATAGCAGCGTACATAGAAATCGGCGTCGGCCTTGTCGCGGGGGTCAAGCGGCTCGAAGCGCAGGCTCGAGGGGTCGTCCTTCGTCGTGTCACGCCACCAGCGCTGCTGTGCGAAGGTGGAGAGCTCCTCGCTGAGGTGACTGTTGTCGTTGTAGAACACAACCTTCATCCCCTTACTGTCCACCTGCAGCAGACTGACCGAGGTGTTGTCCCCGTGCATCAGGGTCTGTCCGTCCCCGCTGTGGATGCCGAGGATGCCCATGAGCAGTATCTTGATGGCCATGCCGTGGGAAACGGCGGCAATGGTGCCGCCCTCGTGCTCCGCCGCCAGCTCGTACATACAGTCGCGCATCCGGCTCTGCACGGCTTCAAAGCTCTCGCAGCCCGGAACATGCCAGCGCTCGGGCTCGTTGTTGAAGAGGTACATCTGCTCCGGCCAGCGGTATGTGATGTTGCCCCAGGGCTGGCCCTCCCAGACGCCCATGTTTATCTCCCGCAGCAGCGGAGTGCGCTTGAAGGGAACGTTCCGTCCACGCAACAGCGCCCCGGCGGTCTCCACCGTACGGTCGAGGTCGCTGGAGTACACGGCGTCTATCTTGATGTCCTTAAACCGCTCCGCGAGAGCGTCTATCTGCTTTTTGCCCCTGGCTGTCACCTTGCCGTTCCAGTGTCCCTGGGCGCGGCGAAAGAGGTTGCCCTCCGCCTCCGCGTGGCGTATGAGGTAGATGCTTGTCATTTGCGCTTCATCTTCCGTTTCTGTGTTGTGGTTGACCATAGGTCTGGGTTAAGCTATAATAAGCCGATAGCTTTTCTCATTTATATTACAATAAATTCGCGCCGGAAACAAGATTAACAGGGGGCGTGACCTTGAAAGTTATACATTTGATAAGCGGCGGCGACACGGGCGGAGCCAAGACCCACGTCCACTCGCTGCTCAAAAACCTCTCGCGCGGCATGGATATCACGCTCGTCTGCTTCCGGGACGGGCCCTTTGCCCGCGAGGCCGCGGAGCTCGGCATCGAGACGCGAGTGTGCGAGGGCGGATTCTTCTCCGCGCTCCGCCAGGTGCGCCGTATGATAGCCGAGGAGGGCTTCGAACTCGTGCACACGCACGGCTCCAGGGCCAACCTGGCCGGCGCGATACTGCGCTCGACCTGCGGCCGACCCGTGGTCAGCACGGTGCACAGCGACTACCGCCTCGACTACATGGGCCGTCCCGCCGCAGCCGCGACCTACGGGGTGCTCAACGTCCTCGCGCTCCGGCGCATCAAATACCACGTCGGCGTCTCGGACGCGATGCGCGACCTGCTCATCTCCCGCGGCTTTCCCCGGGAGACGACCTTCGCCATATATAACGGCCTTGACTTCTCGCGTGAACCCAAGCGGCTGGACCGTGCCGCGTTCTGCGAGCGCGTGGGCGCCAAGGTCGATCCGGACAGCATAGTCGTCGGCGCGGCGGCGAGACTCGACCCCGTCAAGGACCTCGCCACGCTCGTGCGCGGCTTTGCCGAGGCAAGAAAATCTCACCCGGAGCTGCGGCTCATCATCGCGGGCGAGGGCCCGGAGCGTCCGGCGCTCGAGGCCCTGGCCCGGGAGCTCGGCGCGGGCGACGCCGTCTGCCTCGCGGGCTGGCTGGACGACATGGAGGAGTTCTACTCCGCGCTCGACATAAACACGCTCAGTTCCCTCTCGGAGACCTTCCCCTACGCCATCACCGAGGGCGCGTCCTATTCCCTGCCCACCGTGGCCTCCGCCGTCGGCGGCATCCCGCGGCTCATCGAAGACGGCAAGACCGGCTACCTCTTCACCCCCGGCGACTGGAAAACGCTCGCCGAGCGGCTCTCCGCCCTTGCGGGAGACGCGGAGCTCCGCCGCCGCCTGGGCAGCGCCGTGCACGAGCGCGCGGCGAGGGAATTTTCCGTAGAGGCCACCTGCCGCGAGCAGCGGGCCGTTTACGAGGAGATACTCGACCGCGAGACTCACGGCCGCAGCGGCGTTGTGGTCTGCGGCGCCTACGGCATGGGCAACTCCGGCGACGAGGCCATACTCGACGCCATCGTAGCGGAGCTGCGCTCCATAGACCCGCTCATGCCCGTGACGGTCATGACCCGCGACCCCGCGGGCGCCTCTGCCCGGCTGGGGCTCACGGCGGTGCACACCTTCAATTTCCCGCGTTTTCTCGCCGTCATGCGGCGCAGGGCGCTCTACATCAACGGCGGCGGCAGTCTCATTCAGGACGTCACCAGCCGCCGGAGCCTCTGGTACTACCTCTTCACGCTGCGCGCGGCCAAGCGCCTCGGCTGCAAGGTCATGATGTACGGCTGCGGCATCGGCCCCGTTAAGCGCCCTGGCGGCGTTGCCAAGACGAGGAAGGTGCTCAACTCCTGCGTCGACGCCATAACTCTCCGCGAGCCGGACAGCATCGAGGAGCTCGCGCGCTTCGGTGTGACGGAGCCAGAGATCATCCTGGCCTCGGACCCGGCGCTGACCCTGCCCGCCGCCCCGGACACGGAGGTCGACGCGGCGCTCGAGGCCGCCGGAGCGGCCCCGGACGGGAAATACATCTGCTTTTCCCTGCGTCTCTGGCCGGGCTTTGACGAAAAGGCAGGAGTTTTTGCCACCGCGGCGGCTCACGCCTGGGAAAAATACGGCCTTACGGCGGTGTTTCTGCCCATAAACCACCTCGACGACGGCGAGGCCGCCTCCCGCGTCGCGGAAAAGCTCGGCGGCGTGCCGCACGTGTTGCTGCCCGGGCCGCTCAGCTCCGCGCTGGCGATAGGGCTGATGTCGCGCATGCAGGTCGTTGTGTCGATGCGGCTGCACGGGCTCATCTTTGCGGCGGGCCAGGGCGTGCCGCTGGTGGGCGTGAGCTACGACCCGAAGGTCACGGCCTTTCTCCGCTGCGTGGACGCCGGCTGCGTCCCGCTGGAGGGGCTGGAAGCCGGTGAGCTCTGCCGGCTGATAGATGAGGCCGCCGCCCGCCGGGGCGACGCCGCCGCGCTCGAGGAAAATGTGCGCAAGCTGCGCGCCATTGAGCATCGCAGCATGGAAACGGCCGCAAGGCTGCTGGGGAAGGAAGTGCAGGAGATATGCTGAACGCCGCCGCGCTCGTGTCCGGGGATGGAGCCGAGCTTCAGGCGCTGCTCGACAGCGTGTTTTTTGGTGAGATAGAGGGTTTTACACTGGGCGCAGTCATCTCAACGGAGCGGGGCTCCTTTGCCCTGACCCGGGCCGAGGGCGCGCACGTGCCGGGCTACGTGGTCGAGGAGGCCATTTTCCCGAACGGAGCCTCGTTCTCGCTGGCGCTGCTCAACAAGCTGC
>URDK01000089.1 GCA_900546485.1 uncultured Eubacteriales bacterium | reverse complement strand
GGCATTACGGGCCTCGAGACGGCCTTCCCCGTGCTCTGGACGGGCCTTGTGGAACCGGGCATAATAAGCCGCGAGCGGCTCATCGAGCTCATGAGCACTGCCCCGGCCCGCCGCTTCGGCATCGAGAGCGGCATCGAGGTCGGGAAGGCGGCAAGCCTCGCCGTATTCGACACGAAAACCAGCTACACGATAGACCCCGCCGCCTTCGTCTCCCAGGGCAAGGCCACGCCCTTTGCGGGCCGGGAGGTGCGCGGGCGCTGCGTACTCAATATCTGTAAGGGCCGGGAGGTGTGGCGCGCTTGAAAAAGGTCATGTTCCAGCTTGCGCAGGCCGAACTTGCCGCGCCGAATGTGCGCGTGATGCGTCTGCGCGGCGACACCGAGGGCGCCGGCGGCCCGGGAAGGTTCGTCGAGGTATCGGTGCCCGGCTTCTTCCTGCGGCGGCCCTTCTCCGTCTGTGGCTGTGAGGGGGACGAGCTGACCATCGTCGTCAAGCTCGCGGGCCGGGGCACGGAGAAGCTGCTCTCCCTAGAGCCTGGCGCGGAGCTCGAGCTGCTCACCGGGCTCGGCAACGGCTTCGACCTCTCGAAGTCCGGCGAGGCGCCCCTCCTGCTCGGCGGGGGCAGCGGCGTACCGCCGATGCTCTACCTCGCACGGGAGCTTTCAAAGCTCGGGTTCAGGCCCTCGGCGGCCATCGGCTTCGGCTCCGCCGGAGAGGTGTTCTTCGAGCGCGAGTTCCGCGAGGTCTGCGGCGAGCTGCGCGTGTTCACAGCGGACGGCTCCCACGGCGAGCGCGGACTCGTCACGGAGGCGCTGAGTGAAAAATACAGCTCCGTTTTCGCCTGCGGGCCGCTTCCGATGCTCCGGGCGATAGACGAGCAGAGCCGAGTGCCCGCGCAGTTCTCGCTTGAGGCGAGGATGGGCTGCGGCTTCGGAGCCTGCATGGGCTGCACGATAGAGACGGCGAACGGCCCCAGGCGCGTCTGCAAGGACGGGCCGGTGTTCGCCTCCGGGGAGGTGCGCTGGTGAATACGACTGTGAAGCTCTGCGGCATTGAGCTGGCGAACCCCGTCATCCCCGCCTCCGGCACCTTCGGCTACGGCGCGGAGTTCGCGGCGCTCTACGACATAAATTGCTTAGGTACCTTTTCATTCAAGGGCACGACGCGCTCTCCGCGTTTTGGCAACCCCGGTCCGCGCATAGCGGAGGCGGCGGGCGGCATGCTCAATTCCGTGGGCCTGCAAAACCCCGGCGTGGACGCCGTCATCGCCCAGGAGCTTCCCCGGCTGCGGGAGGTCTTTCACAAGCCGGTCATGGCCAACGTCTGCGGCTTTTCCGTGGACGAGTACGTCGAGGTCGCCGCAAAGCTTGACCGCTGCCCCGAGGTCGGCTGGCTCGAGATAAACATCAGCTGCCCCAACGTCCACGGCGGGGGCATGGGCTTCGGCACCACCTGCGAGGGTGCAGCTGAGGTCACGCGCGAGGTCAAGGCGGCGGTACATAAGCCCGTCATCGTGAAGCTCACGCCGAACGTAACAGACATTGTCTCGATAGCCGCAGCCTGCGAAAATGCGGGCGCGGACGGGCTCTCGCTCATCAACACGCTGCTCGCGATGCGGATAGACCCCGCGACACGCAGGCCCATACTCCGGAACGTCACAGGCGGTCTCTCCGGTCCCGCGGTGTTCCCGGTGGCGCTGCGCATGGTCTGGCAGGTGTACAAGGCCGTGAGCATACCCATCGTCGGCATGGGTGGGGTGAGCTCGGCGGAAGACGTCATCGAGATGATGCTCGCCGGCGCGACAGCCGTCGGTGTCGGCGCGGCGAACCTCGCAAACCCCTATGCCGTGCGGGACATCATTGCCGCCCTGCCCGCGGCTATGGCCAAATACGGAATCGACAATCTTCAAGATATCACAGGAGGCGCACACAATGGCTAAGGACGTAATAATCGCCTGCGACTTCCCGACCAGGGAGCGCACGCTGGCCTTTCTCGACCGCTTCGGCGACGAGAGGCCGTATGTGAAGATCGGCATGGAGCTCTTCTACGCCGAGGGGCCGGACATAGTGAGGGAGATCAAGGCCCGCGGGCACAACATTTTCCTCGACCTCAAGCTCTGCGACATTCCGAACACGGTCAAGAGCGCAATGCGCGTGCTGAGAAACACCGGCGCGGACATGATAAACCTCCACGCTTTCGGCACGGCGGAGATGATGACGGCAGCGCTCGAGGGCCTGACCGGGCCGGACGGGAACAGGCCGCTGCTCATCGCCGTGACGCAGCTCACCTCCACCAGCGAGGAGCGCATGCGCCGCGAGCTGCTCATCGAGAAGCCCCTCGCCGAGGTCTGCCTCGAGTACGCGGAAAACGCGATGCGCTCCGGGCTCGACGGCGTGGTCTGCTCCCCGCTCGAGGCGGACGCGGTGCACGAACGCTGCGGCGCTTCCTTCCTGACCGTCACGCCGGGCGTGCGCTTCGCTGGCGGCGACAAGGGCGATCAGGTGCGCGTCACGACGCCGGAGCGTGCGGGCGAGCTCGGCTCCGACTACATCGTCGTGGGCCGGCCCATCACAGGCGCGGAGGACCCCGTCGCAGCGTGGCGGCGCTGCGTTTCCGAATTCATGGGAGGTGCTAAGGCATGAACGACATCAAAGAGCGCGTGGCGCGCGGCCTGCTCGCCATCGGCGCGGTATTTCTGAGACCCGAGGAGCCCTTCACCTGGGCCAGCGGCATCAAGAGCCCCATCTACTGCGACAACCGCCTCATCCTCACGGCGCCCGACGTCCGCAGCGAGGTCGAGTCCGCCATAGCCGAGACGGTAAAGCGCGAGTTCCCCGAGGCCGAGGTACTCATGGGCACCGCCACGGCGGGCATCGCCCACGCCGCGATCGCGGCTCACCTCATGGGCCTGCCCATGGGTTACGTCCGCTCCGGAGCGAAGGACCATGGCAGGCAGAACCGCATCGAGGGCAAGCTCACCGAGGGTGAAAAGGTCGTCGTCATAGAGGACCTCATCTCCACCGGCGGCAGCCTCATCGAGACGGTCGAGGCCCTGCGTGAGGCGGGAGCCGAGGTGCTCGGTGCCGTGTCCATCTTCACCTACGGCATGGAAAAGGGCAAGCAGAGACTTGCCGAAGCCAATGTCCGCGCCGTGAGCCTCACGGATTTTGATGCAATAGTCGCCGTTGCCGAGGCCGAGGGCTACATCCCCGCGCACAGCGTGCCGGGGCTCATGGCCTTCCGCGCGAACCCCTCGGATGAAAGCTGGATGGGAGGCAAAAAATGAGACACCTTATAGACATACTCGACCTCAGCACTGAGGAGATAAACGAGATACTCGACCAGGCGGACGAGATAATCGCCCACCCGGAGGAATACCGCGAGAGGTGCAAGTACAAAAAACTCGCTACGCTGTTCTTTGAGCCCTCCACGAGGACGAGGCTCAGCTTTGAAGCCGCGATGCTCGAGCTCGGCGGCAGCGTGCTCGGCTTCTCCGAGGCGAGCAGCTCCTCCGCCGCGAAGGGCGAAAGCGTGGCGGATACCATCCGCGTCGTCGGCTGCTACGCCGACATCATCGCGATGCGCCATCCCAAGGAGGGCGCGCCCATGGTCGCGGCCATGCACTCGACGGTGCCCATCATAAACGCCGGCGACGGCGGTCACAACCACCCGACCCAGACGCTCACCGACCTGCTGACCATCCGCCGCGAGCGCGGCAGCCTCGACAACTTCACCATCGGCCTGTGCGGCGACCTCAAGTTCGGCCGCACGGTACACTCGCTCATCGAGGCGCTCTCGAGGAGCACCGGCGTCAAGTTCGTGCTCATCTCCCCCGAGGAGCTCAAGCTGCCGAGCTACATCAAGAAGGACGTGCTCCAGGCGAAGGGCCTTGAGTACAGCCAGGAGACCGACCTCGCCGGCGTCATGCCCGAGCTCGACATCCTCTACATGACCCGCGTACAGCGCGAGCGCTTCTTCAACGAGGAGGACTACCTCCGTCTGAAGGACAGCTACATCCTCACCCCGGACAAGCTCGCCGGCGCAAAGAAGGATCTCCGCATACTTCATCCGCTGCCCAGGGTGAACGAGATATCCACCGCGATCGACTCGGACCCCCGTGCCTGCTATTTCCGCCAGGCGCTCTGCGGCAAGTACGTCCGCATGGCGCTCATTCTCAAGCTGCTGGAGGCGTGACATGAATATAGATTCCATCAAAAACGGCATTGTTATCGACCACATCCACGCCGGCGGCGCCATGGAGCTCTACCGGCTGCTGAACCTCGACAAGCTCGACTGCACCGTGGCCATCATCAAGAACGCCCCGAGCGAGCTCATGGGGCGCAAGGACATCATCAAGATAGACTCCATGACGGACATCGACCTCACGGTCATCGGCTACGTTGACCCCGGCGCGACGATAAACGTCATCAAGGAGGGCCGCCTCTTTGAAAAGCGCAAGCTCACCATGCCTGAGAAGATAGTGAACGTCCTGCGCTGCAAGAACCCCCGCTGCATCACCAGCGTGGAGCCCGACCTGCCCCAGATCTTCCGTCTCACCAGCCCCGAGACCCACACCTACCGCTGCATCTACTGCGAGACCAAGGCAGAAGCCAACAACTGAACTAAACTGCGGCCCCGGTCTTTTCAGACCGGGGCCGCAGCCTGTCTAATTAATGGAGGCTCTATCTCTTTTCTCTTCTTGTTTTCCATGCCTTTAACAACTATTCTTCCACACCACAGGTTGCTCTATCTCACCAGTAACAGCTATACTCTCGCCGCTGAAACGGAGCGCATAAACCATGTGCCATAGGTATGTTCACTTTGCAAACAATTCATTCACAGCTTGCCTAGCGCAATTAAAAAACCCGCAAACGCAATGGTTTGCGGGCTATTCGGATTTGGGAGGGGCGTATTCGAGTATGTCGCCGGGCTGGCAGTCGAGGGCCTCGCATATGGCCTCGAGGGTCGAAAAGCGTATGGCGCTGACCTTGCCGGTCTTGATCTTTGAGAGATTCACATTTGCAATGCCCACGCGCTCGGCAAGCTCGTTCAAGGACATCTTCCGGTCCGCCATAACGCGGTCAAGTCTGAGTATTATCGGCACTTACATCACCTTCAAAGGGTCTCATCTGAGAGCTGCTGGAGCTCCACACCGTATTCAAACACGTCCGCCAGGAAGCGGAGCAGCAGGGCCACGACAATTTGCTGCGTTGCACTTACCACTGCTGACAAAATCGCCGTTCCAACACCGGCGCCCGAGGTTGCGGCGTTCATACCGCTAAATAGCACAGCCGCTGCGGCAGCCACGCCGAACACCACCGACATTCTGCGCAGAAGGCGCACGTTTTCGGCATTGAACGGGTCTTTGTCCTCCGACATCTTTTTCGTCATCTTTATACAGCAGGCATAGGCAACTATCATGCACACCGTATATATAATCGCACCGATATCCAGAAGCAGGCTTGAGCGCACCGTAAATTCTACTGCGTCAACGACATACGCAACCTCATCAAGCGGTTTCGACAAATACCCGATTATTTCTGCTGCTGCCAGCACAGTCGCAAAAATTAGAAATACGTTGAACACGGTCAGCAAAGTCTTAATCGCCTTACCTGTACCAAACAGCTTCCCAGTCTGCGCCTCCATGTGTGCCGCCTCCTTTTCTGTTTCTTGAGGTCAGCATATCATATGTATTTATGTTAGTCAACTATAATTTAACGATAAACATTAAATATTTTACGTTGAACGTGTCAGCTCTGCTCCGGGGTAATAGTGTGTGAGTATCTCCTCATAGTCCGCGCCGTCCTCGGCCATGACGTTGGCGCCGTACTGGCTCATGCCTACGCCGTGGCCGTAGCCGGTGACGGTGAACAAAAAGCCCTCGTCGGTATAGTCGAGGGTGAAGGCCGTCGAACGCAGTTCAAAAAGAGTGCGCAGCTCCGTGCCGGGCACCTGCGCGCCGCCGATATCGACGCTCTCGACGCGGCCCGAGGCGTCACGCACCGCCGCCCCCAGCCAGAACGCCGGGTCATCGCCGAATTCGGCCTCCGGGTGCAGGGTCTGCACAGCGCTGCGGAAGTCCTCCGGGCTGACGGTGACCGAGGTCACATAGTTGGGCACGTCCTCCGCCGTCTCGGGGCTCTCCACGCTCACCAGATAGGGCACATCCTGCCAGATTGCCGCTGAATCCTCCGTCCTGCCCGCCGAGGAGGAGTGGAACACCGCCTGGATGACCTCGCCGCCGTAGCTCATGTACTCCCCGTCCGTGGAGCGCACGGCCTCAAGCACGCGCGCCATGTTCTCCTCGTAGCTCTCGCCCCAGTTCTCGCGCAGCTCCTCGTCCGTCGAGTGCGCCTTGCAGCAGCCGGGGTCATCGCAGACGTCGGCCTCCGGGTGCGCGGGCTTTTCGCGGCCCATGGAGTACATTATATATGTGCGCGCGGCCACCGCCTGGGCTTTGAGTGCCTCCTCCTCAAAGAGCGCGGGCATCTCCCCGGCTACCACGCCGGGAAGCCAGTCCGCCATTGTCACAGTCTCGACGCCCTCCGCCGTGAGCACAGTAAAACTCAGCTCGGAGTCCAGCTCGCCCACGCTTTCGCTCTCAGGGCTGGCCTCCGGCGCGGCCTGTCCGCCGCCGGAGATCAGCAGCGGCAGCATGAGCGCTATGATAAGGCAGAGCAGCGCCGCCGCGACTATCGTTCTCATCCCGGGCCTCCTTTTGTTGTTGACTTGAAGCGGGCAAAGGGTTAGAATATTGTGGCAAACTTCTCTGCCCTTCTGTAACTATTCTTATTTGGACGGTCCTGACCATATGCGTAAACTCGCCCTTACACTTACCTGCACGACCTGCGTGTACTCTGCCTTCGGCATCTTCAGCCGCTGGCTCCAGAACATGACGGCCTTTGAAGAAAACGGGCTGTATATACCCGGGAGCTTCTGGGGGATCGTGCTTACCCTGCTGTGCATAGCCGCTGCCTGCACCTTCTTCGGCTTCACGCGGTATTATAAGAAGAACCTCGGCCTCACCTGCGCGCCGGATCCCGGCGTCGCCTTCGCCGGGGACGGCCTGCTGCACAAGATCATATACCTCGTCATCACGCTCATCATGGCCGCGGGCGGCGTGATGCTGCTGATCACGGCCGGCGACGCGGATGCTCCGCTGGGCATGGACTTTTCCGGTCTGCTGCGCATCCTGGCGCTGCTCGGGCTGCTCACAGCCGGCGGCTTCATCGGCTTGGCCGGCGGCGCGAACGGTAAGGAAACTCCCGACAGTTCGCCCAGGCAGGCAGGCTTTTGCCTTGCCACGACGCTTCCCATTGCATTCTGTTGCTTCTGGCTCATCGTGAGCTACAGGCAGGATGCCGTCACCTCCGTGGTCTGGAGCTACGCGCCCGAGATACTCGCCATCGCCTGTTCCCTGCTCAGCTTCTACTACATCGCCGGGCACGCCTACGGACGGAGCAAGCCCTTTGCCACCATCTTTTTCTGCAATCTCGGCGCCTTTCTCTGCTTTGTGACGCTGCCCGACGAAAGGCTCATCGCCCAGCAGATCATGTTCCTTGGCATCGCCGGGATGCAGCTGTTCCTCTCCTGGATGCTGGTCTCCGGTCTGCGCCGCCGAGAAGAGATATTCGCCCGCTTCCCGAACGCCCCCGCCACCGAGGACGAGGACGACGAGGTCCCGCCCCCGAAGCCCGAGGACGAGTTCGAGCCCATGGGCCCCGGCTCAGAGGAGGGCGAGGAAAACTTCGTGGAGCTCCCTGAGGAGTACATCGATCCCGGCACGGTGAAAACCGAGGGTGACAAGAAATAAAAGTTGACAGCAGCCCTCAAATTGGGATATAATTAGCCTCTGCCAGTATTCTGGCAGAGGCTTTCTTTTGTCAACTGCGGCGGCTTCGCGAAATTCCCTGGCCGCTGTTGAGTATAACGTCAAGAAAGGATGGAATTGACTATGGTTCGCACCTACCAGCCCAAGAAGCGTCAGCGCAAGAAGGAGCACGGCTTCCGCAAGAGAATGGCCACCCGCAACGGCCGCAAGGTCCTCTCCCGCCGCCGCGCCAAGGGCAGAGCCCGCCTCTCCTACTGAGTCCCGCAAGACCCAGCGCGGGATGCGGTAATTAGAGGGGAAGCAGTTGGAGTTTACCGACTCGCTCAAGATGAATTATGAGTTCCGACGCGCCTACCGCAAGGGCAGGAGCGCGGCGGAGCCTTGCCTTGTGGTGTATGCAAGGCTCAACGGTAAGGCCGGCAACAGGCTTGGCTTCACCGTCTCCAACAAGCTCGGCTGCGCCGTCGTGCGCAACCGCGTGCGGCGAAGGCTGCGCGAGATATACCGGCTGAACGAGAGCCGGCTTTGCCGCGGGCACGATGTAGTTGTCGTAGCCCGCTCGCGGAGCGTCGGGGCAGATTACCAGAGACTCGAGCGCGAGTTTCTGCGCGCCTGCACCGAGCTCGGACTCGTGAAGGAGAGCGAAACGTGAAAAAGCTTATGCTTGCCATGATACGCTTTTACAGGCGGAGGATATCTCCGCTCACCCCGCCCTGCTGCCGCTATATCCCCACCTGTTCGCAGTATGCGATAGAGGCGATTGAGAAATACGGCGCGCTCAAGGGCGGCTGGCTGGCTCTCAAGCGCATCTCCCGCTGCCACCCCTTCCACTTCGGAGAGCACGAGTTCTACGACCCCGTGCCCTGAGCTCCCGCGCGAGCATCCGCCCGGTTTTCCGGGACAACACCCACTGAGGAGCAAATAAGATGTTAGATGCAATAGCTAAACCCTTTGGCTGGCTCATGATGTGGCTCTACGAGCTCACGGGGAACTTCGGTGTCGCCACCATACTGTTCTCGCTGTGCGTGACGCTCGTTCTGCTGCCCTTCATGGCCAAGAGCAAGAAGAGCATGATGCGCATGTCCAGGCTCACGCCGCGCATCCAGGAGCTCCAGCGCAAGCACGAGGGCAACCCCCAGAAGCTCAACGAGGAGATGGCCCGCCTCTACCGCGAGGAAAAGGCCAACCCCATGTCCGGCTGCCTCTGGAGCCTGCTGCCCTTCCCGATACTCCTTGCCCTCTACCGCGCCGTCGTCAAGCCCCTCACCATCATGATGGGCGTCGATTCGGCGCTGCTCGCCTCGGGCGGAGCCATAGCCAACAAGCTGTCCGAGCTGGGCTATGCCATGTCCAACTACACCACCTCCAGCAACACCTTCTACGAGGAGATATATCAGGCCAAGTTCATCAGCGATCACTTCGACCAGTTTGCCGGGCTCTCGGACAAGCTCGTACAGATGGACTACAACTTCCTCGGTCTCGACCTTTCCGCCACGCCGAACTGGAAGTTCTGGACCTTTGATTTCTCCGCCGGCGCCTGGGCCGTCATCGGGCTGTTCCTCATCCCGATTATCTCCACCGGCCTGAGCTACCTCTCCATCTACATCAGCCAGAAGATGAACCCCACCACCGCTACCATGAACGCCCAGCAGCAGAGCACCAACAAGACCATGCTGCTCATCATGCCGCTCATGAGCCTCTGGATAGGCTTCATCATGCCGGCTGCCATGGGCCTGTACTGGATCATGAACAGCATTCTCGGCGTCATCCGTGACGTCGTGCTCACGAGCATCTACAAGAAGCAGCTGGACAAGGCCGATGCGGAGCGCATAGAGCGCGAACGTGCCCGCGAGGAGGAGCTCGAGCGCAAGCGTCAGGAGACTGAACGCCTGCGCGCCATGAACGCCACGAACGTCAACAAGAACACCAGCAAGAAGAAACAGCAGGCGCAGCAAAAGCAGCAGGATACGGAGCGCCGCGCTGCCGTCGAGCGCGAGGAGCGCGCGGCGAGGCGCGAGAGGCTCGGCGTGACCGAGCCAGAAAAGCCCGCCTCCCAAGTCGGCAACCGCAGGTATGCCCGCGGCCGCGCCTATGTTGAGGACAGGTTTGTCAATCCCGAAGCCGCCGAGGAGGCTACGCGCGCCGCTGCCGCCGAGAGCGAGTTCGGCGAGAGCATCGACAGCGAGGTCGACGAGGAGGTCCTTGAGACCGCCGCCCCCGCCGTTGAGAATGTCGACGAGCCCGAGGACGAGGGCTTCGTGGAAGAGTCCTTCATAGACGAGGACGAAGACGAGGATCAGGAGAATAAACGATGAAGAAATATCTTGAGAAGTCCGGCAAGACCGAGGACGAGGCCCTGGCCGCCGCCCTGCGTGAGCTGGGCCTGGACCGGGACGACGTCTCGGTGGAGATAGTAGAGCGCGCCAAGAGCGGCTTCCTGGGCATTGGCTCCTCCCCCGCCGTTGTGCGTGTGGAGTATGACGCCCCGGACGAGGAGCCCGCCGCGGCTCCCGCCCCCAGCGAGAGTGCTCCCCGGCGCGAGGAGAAGAAGGCCGAGAAGGCCGCCGAGCCCGCTCAGCCCGCCGCAGTGAGCACCGAGCCCAAGTATACCGAGGGCGTGAAGGCCGATACCGAGAGCTTTC
>URDK01000088.1 GCA_900546485.1 uncultured Eubacteriales bacterium | reverse complement strand
TTATGCTCTTTTTCGTTCGGGCAGCGGCAGCTCGGGCTCGTCGTGCCAGTAGATTATCAGCCTGCCCCGCGCCACAGAGATGCGGGCGCGCTCCCCCGTGAAGCTGTTGCTGACGGCTAGGGGAAAGTCCGGCGTGAGAACAGCGTCGTCAAGGAAATAGCTCAACCCGCTCTCGCAGATACCGGAGGCCTCGGGCCCAAAGCAGAAAGCGGAAAAATCCCCGGAATAGCGCGCATCGAATTCCAGAGTCGTTCCGTCGGATATGGCGGTCAGTGCGCAGCCCCGGCCGACGAGTACGGCCTCCATGCCGTGCGCATCCGCCCAGGCCAGGGCCTGCACGTTGGCCAGTGAGTGGTCGAATCGCGCCCCGCCGAGTCCTCCGAAGATGAGCACACGCCGGTATCCCAGCTCGAGCGCGCGCTTAAGGGCGGCCATGGTGTCCGTGTCGTCCTTGCGCACGGGGCAGACCTCCACGCTGGGCGCCTCCGGCACATAGCCGAGGGAGTCGAAATCCCCAAGCGCGATGTCCGGCTCTATACCGAGCCGGGCCAGGTGCTTCAGCCCGGCGTCCGCGGCGATCACCAGATCACCTTCCCCGGGCTTTAGCCGCTCCGCGGCAAGCTCCGCCGCCGCGACAATATAACAGGTTTTCATATAGTCCTCCGCTCTCAGCCGGCAAGGGCCTCAAGGCCCCGCCTGTTTTCAATGCGCACTGTCCCCCGCGAGATGCTCACAAGTCCTTCAGCCTGGAAATAGCGCAGCATCCTTGTAACCACCTCGCGCGCCGTACCCAAATGCGCTGCAATGCGCTCATGCGTGATGCGCAGCTCCTCGCCGCCCTCCAGCGCCGACTCCTCTATCAGAAACGCCGCAAGTCGACGGTCAAAGCTCTTCCAAAGTATCTGCTCAACCAGCCACATGACCTCCGAAAAGCGCGAGGCCATGAGCTCATTGGTATAGTTCGCCAGCGGAGCGGACTCCTCCATCACGCGCTTGTATACGTCGGGAGAGACGACCAAGAGCTCCGAAGCCTGCTCTGCCTCTATCGAAACCTCAAATTGCAGACTGCGCATCACGCAGGAGGCCGAAAAAAGGCAGATATCGCGTTCAAAGAGCCGGTAGAGCGTTATTTCGCGTCCGGCGTCGGAGACTATGTATGCACGCAGGCGTCCGGAGCGCACTGCCAGCAGCCCGACGCATTCCTCACCTGCACCTGAGATCTGGCCGCCCGCCTCCAGGCGGCGCGGCGACGCCGCGGCCTCGAGCGCGCGACGCTGGACGTCGGTCAGCTTGTCCCAGACGCCCGGAAAAAAGGCTTCAAGTTCCATGCAGAGACCTCGCTTTCGAGCGTTATTATAAACCATCCCCCTCCCCGGCGCAATGGGCTCGGGAAGGGGGATCACATTCTCAGCTCTCCATCTGTTTGCCGAGGAAGGACGCCACGGTCTGGGCTAGCTTGTATTCCACGTCGCCGGATGGCGGAGCGTTTTTGGGCGAGGCGAAGATAACGCAGCCCATGAGGTCGCCCTCCGAGATTACGGGCGCGGCAACAGAGACGCAATATCCGCTCTCGCCGTCTGTGACGGGCACTGTGCTCCCGCCGGACTCGTGGCGGTAGACGCGGCGCGACTCCATTATCTGCTCGAGTTCAGGGGAAACGCGCTTTTCAAAGAGCTCGCGCTTTCCCCCTCCGGCGACGGCGATGATGACGTCCCTGTCACAGACAGCGGTCACGCAGTCCGTAGACTTGTGCAGCGAGTCGCAGATCTGCGCCGCAAAATCCGAAAGCTCCCCAATAGGCGAGTACTTCTTAAAAATGACCTCCCCGTCCTTGTCCGTGAAAATCTCCAGCGGGTCGCCCTCGCGGATTCGCATGGTGCGGCGGATTTCTTTCGGGATGACTACGCGGCCCAGGTCGTCTATGCGCCTGACTATGCCGGTGGCTTTCATGTGTATTTTCCTCCTGCCTTTATTTCTTTTTGCAGGAATTAGTATCCGCAGTTTCGTTTTACCTATGCGCGACCCAAAAATTGGCGTATTTGCTTTCAGCTGCCGTGCCTGCAATATGCGCGCACGGTCAATCCGAACCACACCGGGATCTGTACCGCAGCGGCAATGAGGAGGACATATGGCGACCAGGTCACAAAATTCCCGATCCACAAAAACCTCAGTCCCATAAGCTCGTCCATCATCGCTCCCGTCAGCGAAACTCCGCCCGACGGCAGGCAGACACGTAGCCAATTTAGCAGATTCCCCTCCGCCGCAGCAAAGCCCCGGCCGAAGCTTCCGCCCGCCATGAACATGCGTATCACCGTTGGTATTAGCACTACCGCCGCAGACAGCGCCAGAGCGGCGAGTGGACTTTTAAAACGCGACGACAAAAAAAGAGTAAAGCTGCATGTCGCAAGGAAGGAGAGCGCGGCCGACAGCACGATCCACCCCAGCACACACATCGCGTCGAGGCCCTGGGGATTGAATGCCACCTGCAGCAGCTCCGCCGAGGTGATGTCGTCAAAACCGAAGGCCAGATACATAACCGCCAGAAATACGCCCAGGCAAAGTGCAAAGACGCCCGAGCTGATAAGAAGCGCCGAGCCCGTTTTTGCCGCGGCGAGCCGCCCACGTCCGTGTCTTGTGCAGCGCAGGATGTCGTCTGCGCCGCTTGCATAGTCGGAAGAAAAGACAGGCGCGGCAATGATAACGCAGATCAGCGTCACAAGAAACGCGCAAAGGCCGAAGTTGGCAAAGGCGCTCGTCGAGCCGATGCCGTAGCTGTAACTGAAATCCCCGCTCTCCGTGCTGAGCCGGGACATGGCGTATTCGACCGCCTGAGGCGTCTGCTCGTATTTCTCCTTCAGGGTCCGCTCCAGAGTGGACAACCGCTCCTGGTAATAGTTCAGAGCCCGCTCGGGAGAGATGTCCGCAGAGGTCAGGGCCGCGCCGAATTCGTCTGAAAATGCGTTGAATATCCATGTGTACACGGGCGAATACGGTCCCAGCACTCTGTCGCTTATCTCGGGCGGTATATCGTAATCCGTGCCGTAGAGCTCCAGCAGCTCGTGGTGCAGCGCCACAGCGGAGGCGAAGAGCTCCGGCGTCACCTCGCCGCGGATGACGGAATACCGCTGCCTGTTTTCCTCGTACACACTGATGCCCCGGACTATCTCCGTATGCCCGTCGTGGTCTATGTACTTGACCACCTGCCTCACGGTCGAAAGGGCGGAGCTCAGGCATATGAGCAGGGCTATGGCCGCGAGGAACCAGGTCGAGCGGGTTTTGAGGATACGTTTCAATTCGGCTCTCAGCATATCTCTCCCTCCCCGCTTGCGGGTTCACGCCTGAACAGCCACAGGTACAGGTCCTCAAGGCGCGGCTCTGCCGGGAGTGAGCCGGGTATCTCCGGGGCATCGGATATATATCGCACTCCGACCTGACCGCCGGGCTCGCCCTTCATGCTCACGATGCGCACTGCCTCCTCATATTGCGGCAGCTCGTCCTGCCGTATAACGGCGGTAAACACCTTGCCTGCAACGGCCTCAAGCAGCTCCTCCGTTTTGCCGGCGCCGATGACCCTTCCATCCTTCATTATCACGTTCTGCGCAGCTATATACTCGACGTCCGAGACGATATGAGTGGAGATGAGCACTATGCGCCCCTGAGCAAACTCTGACAGGAAATTCCGAAACCGCACCCGCTCCCCGGGGTCGAGGCCGCCCGTCGGCTCATCCAGTATGAGCACATCCGGGTCGTTCAGCATGGCCTGCGCTATCCCGACGCGCCTCTGCATACCGCCGGAGAGCTTTTTTATCTTCTTTTTCCTCACCTCGGTCAAATTGAGCAGCTCAAGCAGCTCCTCCGTCTTTTTTCTGCACTCCGGCCTGCCTATGCCCTTGAGCGCAGCCACGTATTCGAGATAGTCCGTGACCGTGAACTCGGGGTAGAAGCCGAAGCTCTGCGGCAGGTAGCCCAACGCGTCCCTGTATGCCTCGCCCAGATCCCGGATATCCACGCCGTCATAGAGCACGCGCCCCGAGCTGGGCGGCAGGATGCCCGCAAGCATCCGCATCAGAGTCGTCTTTCCTGCGCCGTTGGCCCCTATAAGCCCCCACACGCCGGGCGTTATCGAAAGCTCGACGCCGCTCACGGCCGTCTTTTTGCCGTAGCGCTTGCTTAGTCTCCTTATCTCCAGCTCCATATCACACCTCCTGAAATTCCGCCGCTCCCTGAGCGTCCGGCCAGGCCGCCTGCCTCAGCAGTCTGCGGCACTCGAGGGCCAGCGCGGCTGTGAGTAGCACACAGGCAGCCACGGCAAAGCCCCGGCCCTGCCCGGTAATGACGGCGCCGAGCTCCTCCGTCAGCAGGCGGCACCCCGCCGCAAGCCCGAGACCGAAGCCCAGTGCGATGAGCATCCCCTGTTCCCCTCTCGCGCGGTCCAGGATGAACAGGACGCCGGTGCAGCACAGCAGAAATGGGAGTACTATGCAGGACAGCACCAGACCGGCAGCCCCGGTCAGCAGCCCTGCCGAGACCCAGGAGAGCGCCGCCAGGCATATCGCGTCCCCCAAACCGAGCACACAGAGCTTCGCCAGTATCAGCTTTCCATGTGAAGCCCTCGTCGCGCCCTCGATCTCGCACATTTTGAACCTGCGGGAGCGGCCATGGAAGGGCAGCACGCTCATGGCGACAAAAACAGAGGACATGCTGAGCAGAGCCGGGCCGTCGGCCTCGAAGTCCTCCGCGGCGGAGGCCAGATGCAGCAGCAGGCACATGCAGAGCACGATCACGGCCTGCAGCACCCATATGGGAGCTGCTATGAAGCGGATCTGGCTCATGACCATTTCGGGAACACCTATTCTCCGCAGTGGTCTGCGCGAGCGGTAGGCGGCAAGGCTGAGGGCCGCCGTCTCCGTGAGATGCTCCGCTCGCGGCTCCGGCAGCGGCAGCGAGCCGAGCTCGGCTCTCAGTTTGTGTTCAAATTTTCTGCTCATTTGCGGCTCCTTTCACAGTGTTTTTTCGAGGGCCTTCAGCGCGGCGCGCAGCCGGGACTGCACGGTGCGGAGAGGCTCGCCCAGGACCTCGGCTATCTCCCTCAGCTTCAGCTCGTGGACATACCTGAGGACGACCACCTCCCGCTGCTTTTCCGGCAGAGCGGAGATGAGCTGCGTCAGGCTGAGCTCCGACTCGACTTGTTCAAAGCCGGGCTCCATATATTCCTTCGGCTCAAGGGGCTCGGTGCTTCTGTTTCGCCGCCGCAGGTCGGTGCAGGTATTTGCCGCGATCTTGTACAGATACGCCCTGAACTTTCCCCGGTGCGCATAGGCGTCGATATGCCTTACCGCCTTTAAAAAGGTCTCCTGGGCTGCGTCTTCAGCCGTCTGCCTGTCGGGCGTGTGCCACATACAGTATCGGAAAATTGCCGGATAGGCGCCGATTATAAGCTCCTCCAGCGCCTCCTCGTCACCCTCACGCAATCTCCTGAAGAGCTCATCTTCCCGCGTCAAAATACCACCTCCCGCCGAGAGCATCCTCTCACCAAGTATAACGCAGCAAACCGGGAAAATGATTGGCAGGTGAAAAAAGTATCCAACACATCCATATACTAAAGCAGCTATCGAGGATAAGTATGCCGCAGACGGCCCTTACTTTAACAGTGTCTCCCGGTCGCCGGGGACAAGCTTCGGTATATTGAGGTATATCAACGTGCTCTGTAAGGTCGTTTTGACACAAAAAGCGGCGGGAAGCCAAAATGGCTTCCCGCCGTGCTGTTTTATCTTACTTCATCCGGCTTTATACCCTTCTTCAGCCTGTCTTTCGCCTCTTCAACGCTTTCCCCGTCTCTTGTCAGATAGCGGTCTACAAAGGCGTCTTCTATCTTGGTATATCCGCCGGTAACGGAATCCTCTATCTTTTCAAAGGCTGAGGTGACCTTTTCTGCGATTTTTTCATTTGCCTTCACGAGCTTTGAGTTTGCCATAATTCATTTTCCTTTCTCGGTCTTACTATCATGAATATCCCCAGCGCCAGAATGAACAGAAACACGGCGGCGCCGGTGAGCATGTTCATCGTACGTATTTCAGACTGTTCCATCCCCTCAAAGGAGACCAGCATTGAGCGCTGCAAAGTCAAAACCGATGCGGCCGCTTCCGCGTAGCAGATATTTCGCAACACCACAAACAGGGATGTGCGATTCCGGCGCTGCCGGACCGCCCTTATTATGACTGCAGCCAGCCTGTAAAAAGTGTAGGCCGCGATGGTTATCATTGTGATCGTACCATATGCCGCCGCGATATTTTGCGAAAGGCTGATGGAGTTGACCCACGCCAGGACTATGCTTAGCAGTATCAACATGGCCCCGGAGGCCTTAAGCACAAAGCGCTCCGATGCAGCGCTTTCGGCCCGCCGGGCCTCTCGGCTGCACATGACGGCGCCGAAGCGCATGACGGCCAGAATGCTGTAAAATGCGCACATGGCCACGAACCACAGCGAGGTATAAATCACGCCCAGAATGCCGTGATACAGCGCATACAGGAAGTTGCAGCCAAGGGAGACAACAGCGGCGAGCAAAATCCGCCTTCGGGGATCGGCGCGAAGTATTTTCACTGCCCTCGCCCCGAAGCCCGACAGCACGCCAGTTTGCCTCGGTCTCAATTTTTCAGGCCCCTGATAAGGGGTATAAGACAGAGCAGAATTATTATCCCGGCCATACCGGTGGTGACGCCGAGGATCATTTTATCCCACACCATGCTGAAACACATGCCCACGCCTAGAGCCAGCGCTCCGATCACTCCAACTGCGACCGAAAGCACGGTCTTGCCGGAAATATGTATTGGCCGCTTATGCTCCATTTTTCTCCAGGTAATGACAGTGACCAGACCCAGCAGGATGCCAACGCATCCAAACACCACTCCGGGCCTGAAAGCGTCCCATTCCTGTATCAGAGCCATGCACATCCCTAGCGCGAACAGCAGTCCGCTGACAGTCCCAAGCAGCATGGCTACAAAATTGCTTTTCTTCATAGCAATACCTCCAGCTCCTATATTAAATCAACTGTTGTTGTTTTAATCTGCGTGTAGTATAATGCTATGGGCAAAGCAAAACAATCATCAATATCGCAACGACTGTTGAGATAAAGGGGTCATTATGAACACACCAAACAACCGGCGCAGGAAGGAATCCCGGGAAAGGCTCGAAAAGGTATTCGTTGAGCTGCTGCAATCGCGGGATTTGAGCCAGATCAGCGTATCCGAGCTATGCAAGCGGGCCGGTCTGAACCGCACCACCTTCTACGCAAACTACACCGACATCTACGGTCTCGCTGATTCCATAAGGGACAGGCTGGAGGAGAGCCTGGCGGAACTGTATCAGGAGGAGATCGCGACCGGCGTCAACAGCAACGATTACCTGAAGCTGTTCCGCCACATCCAGCAAAATCAGATCCTTTACCGTACCTATTTCAAGCTGGGGTACGACAACAACTACAAGCTCATGGCCTATGACGCGGAGCTGGCGAAAAAGTACTTTCAGGACAGGTTCATAGGCTATCACATGGAGTTTTTCAAAAGCGGGCTGACGAGGATAGTCAAGCTGTGGCTGCAAGGCGGCTGCCGTGAAACGCCGGAGGAGATGTTTGAGATCATCAAAACTGAGTATCAGGGCCGCGACATCTTTTCAAACGACGGAGAATCGCTGCTCTCAGTCGAAAAGCCGTGACTATTTGTCACGGCTTAGATTTTATATTCTCCGGTCAAATGTGACGGCCCTGTGACTTTTTGCATTCGCGGCTTATGGTATGCTATAATCCATAAAGAGAGGAGGGCCTCGAATGTATAAAGTACTGCTCGTGGACGACGACGTTCACATCCTCAACGCAAACGAGACCTATCTCGCCCGGCAGGGCTATCAGGTCAGCCGCGCGGAAAACGGAGAGCTTGCGCTGAGACTTGCCTCGTCCGCCGCCTTCGACGCCATAGTGCTCGATATGGACATGCCCGGCATGGACGGAGTCACCGTCTGCCGCCGTCTGCGCGAGGTGAGCGGCGTGCCCATCATCTTCCTCTCCGCCTACGCCCGCACCGACGACCGCATACGCGGGCTGATGGCCGGCGGCGACGACTACATAGGCAAGCCCTATTCCCTCGTTGAGCTGGAGCTCCGGCTCCGGCTCCGTATCCAGCGGCACAAAAAGGTCGAGACCAGCGAAATACTCCGCTTCGGCGGCCTCGAGATAGACCTGGGCCTGCGCGAAGCGCGCTTCAACGGCGAAGCCGCCCCGCTCACCGCACTGGAGTTCGACCTGCTCGCCTTCCTCGCTCGCAACCCTGACCAGGTGTTCTCCTACGAGCAGCTGCACGACCGGGTCTGGAAGGCCCCGATGAATCAGGGCTTGCACAACATACAGGTCTGCATGGCCCGCGTCCGCCAGAAGCTGGACGCGCTCTGCCCCGGCCTCCACTGGATAGAAACGGTCCGCCGCAAGGGCTACCGCTTCAACAGCGGCGCCGAGGCATGAAAAAGCCCCGGGCGTCCTGCCCGGGGCGGTATGAATGCTATTTCTTCTTTTTGAACGGTCCCATTCTTGCCACGGCCACGCCGGCCACGCCGCATACGGCGACGCCTGCAGCGGCCAGCACCACCGTCGCCACCGGGTCGGCGCCGCCGTCAGGTTCCGGGAGATCCGGGGCCGCTATCTCAACGTCCTCAGGCTCCGTCGGCTCTGGGGTGGGTTCAGGCGTCGAAGTCGGCTCCGCGCTTGGCTCGGGCGTCGGCTCTGTGGTCGGCGTCGGTGTTGGTTCGGTCGTCGGGGGCATGGTATGCTCGGAGCCCACGGGGTCCAGTATGGGGTCCTGGCTCTCCGGCTCCGGTGTGGGTTCGGGTGTGGGTTCGGGGGTAGGCTCCGGAGTGGGTTCCGGCGTCGGCTCGGGACTCGGCTCCGGCTCTCGTATCGGCGGAAGCAGAGTTATACCTCCGCCGCGGTTGCCGCCCTGGTCCTCATCGCTGTCCTCCTCAGTCGGAAGGAAAACGCCCTTTGAGTACCAGTACATGCTCCCGTCCCCGGTGCTCGCCGCAAGGCGGAAATACCTCGGGTCGTTGTCATCCTTCAGGTAGAAGATGGCGGTATAGCCGTCCTCGCTATCTTCCCTCACTTCAAAGTCGTCAAAGTCCGTCCAGACCTCTCCGTCCGGGGAGGTCTGCCCCCAGACATCATATGTCTGGACGTTTTCAGGCAGCGAATCAAGGAGGAACGTGACCGTCACGACCTCGCCACCCGTCCAGCTCGCGTCTTCAAATGCCAGCTCGCCGGGCTCATACCAGTAAACACAGACGGTCAGCGGTCGAATCGAGTCCAGCCGCTCGCCGTTTTCATCCAGGAAGCTGCCCGTCAGCTCCGCTTCGCCTTCGCTCTGGCCATAGTGTTCGCCCAGCTCCCAGCTGAGGGCAAAGGTCTTGTGCTGCTCCTTCCCCTGCTCCATGACGTAGGCGCTCAGCGTTTGGGGAAGCAGCTCCGGCGTCAGCGGCGTGCCGACCTCGAGGTACACGTCGTCGGGCTCGGCATAGCTGTTGTCCACCACCGCCCCCGCCCACTCAACGGCGCCCTCGGGCAGCGTGGTACCTGTCAGAGTGACCAGCCCGCTCTGCTCCTGTTTTATGAACGTGCCGTTTACCTCGACGTCCGCGCAGCTGATGTTGAGCTGCCCTCCAGCCTCAACGGTGATGAGCGGAGTCTCAGTGCTCAGCGCGGCCTTTATGGAAGTGCGCTCCTCCGTGCCGCCGATGGCTATGGGCCCTATGAAGAGGCTGCCTCCGCTTTTTATAACGATCGGCCCGGTTATGGTGATATTCAGCTTACCGGCGTAGATACCCGCAGCCTCGTCCGTTTCGAACTGCGAGTCCACCACCGTGTAAGAGAGCTCCTCGCCCGCTCCGATGGTGAGGTTGCCCAGCTCGATGTTGTACTCGGGTATTCCCTCCGCACCCTCTTCCCCGGGCGGTGTGAAGACAAGGGCAAGCGCCGGCGCCGCGAGACAGGCAGTCAGGGCACAGCACATCAGGCATATCAACAGTGTACTCAGTCGTTTTTTCATCTATTTTCCTTCCCGGAGGTAAACCGATGCGCAAAGAGACCCGGCTAAGCCTTCTTATACTCTCGGCATTCCTCCTCGTAGGAGTTCTGGCCGTTTGGTGCCAATATCGCTGGGATAACAAATACACCGCGGCGCTCAGCGGCAGCTGGGGCGTCAGCGTGCTCCAGGCCGACCCGGAGGAGCCCGCCTGGCTCGTGGACGGCTGGGAGTTCTATCCCGGGGAGCTTCTCTCGCCCGAGGACTTTGCCGCGGGGCGGCAGGCGGAGCAATACACCTACGCCGGACAGTATCCCAACTTCAGCGCCCAGCTGGGCAGTCCCTACGGCGAGGCGACCTATCGTATCGTGCTGGAAAACCCGGGCGAGCCTGTGGAGCTGAGCCTCTACCTGCCCGAGCTGCTCTGCGCAGGGCGCGTATACATAGACGGGACCCTCGCCGGTGAGCAGGGCAGCGTAGAGCCCTATGAGCCGCGTGTCATGGACGGCGTGTACT
>URDK01000087.1 GCA_900546485.1 uncultured Eubacteriales bacterium | reverse complement strand
TTTGAAAAGGTGGACGAAACTTTCATTCGCGCTTCGCGCAGCGAAGTGCAGATTATTTATTGGGGATGAGCTTGCTCTTGCCGCCCATATAGGGACGAAGGACTTCGGGGATATCCACGGTGCCGTCGGCGTTGAGATTGTTCTCGAGGAAGGCAATGAGCATACGCGGAGGAGCAACGCAGGTGTTGTTCAGCGTATGGGCCAGATACAGCTTGCCGTCTTCGCCGCGCACCCTTATCTTCAGGCGGCGCGCCTGAGCGTCGCCGAGATTCGAGCAGCTGCACACCTCAAAGTACTTGCCCTGCCTCGGACTCCAGGCCTCGATATCGCAGCTCTTTACCTTCAGATCCGCCAGATCGCCCGAGCAGCACTCAAGCTGCCTCACGGGGATGTCCAGGCTGCGGAAAAGGTCGACGGAGTTGCGCCACAGCTTCTCGTACCAGTCCATGCTCTCCTCCGGACGGCAGACGACTATCATCTCCTGCTTCTCAAACTGGTGGATGCGGTATATGCCGCGCTCCTCCAGTCCGTGCGCACCCTTCTCCTTGCGGAAGCAGGGAGAATAGCTGGTCAGCGTCAGCGGAAGCTCCCCTTCGGGGATTATCTGGTCAATGTAGCGGCCTATCATCGAGTGCTCCGACGTGCCGATCAGATACAGGTCCTCGCCCTCTATCTTGTACATCATCGCGTCCATCTCAGGGAAGGACATGACGCCTTCAACCACATTGCCGTGTATCATGAACGGCGGAATGACATACGTGAACCCGCGGTCTATCATGAAGTCACGCGCATACGCCAGGACAGCCTCGTGCAGTCGGGCAATATCACCTACCAAATAATAGAAACCATTGCCGGAGACACGGCGCGCCGCATCCAGGTCGATGCCGCCGAAACTCTCCATAATATCAGTGTGATACGGGATATCAAACTCAGGAGCCTTGGCCTCACCAAAGCGCTGCACTTCCACGTTGTGGGAATCATCGGGCCCAATCGGGACGCTCGGGTCTATCATCTGAGGTATACGCATCATGACTGCGCGGAGCTTTTCCTCCAGCTCGGCCTCCTGGGCTTCCAGCTCGTCGAGGCGGTCTGCCTCGGCCTTTACCTGGGCCTTTACGGCCTCTGCCTCCTCCAGCTTGGAGGGGTCCTTTTTAGCCTGACCCATCAGCATACCCACCTGCTTGGACAGCGCATTACGGGAAGCGCGAAGCTCATTTGCCTCGGTTATGGCGGCACGCAGACGCGCGTCGTAGTCTATCGCCTCGTCGACCAGCGGAAGCTTGGCGTCCTGAAATTTCTTCTTTATGTTCTCGCGTACCGCATCCGGATTTTCGCGTACAAATTTGATGTCCAGCATTATTCCTTTACCCCTATCATTCTTTATTCATAGCAGCGAGAGCCTCAATGAGCCTCTCGCGGTCATCCGCACCGTAATATTCAAGGACTATACGGCCCTTTTTGCCGTTTTCGCTGAGCAGAACACGGCGGCCAAGCGCTCTTTCGAGCCTGCGCGTTACCTCGGCGGCGTAGTCGACTCTTATCGCGCCGCTGTCCTCGACCTCCGGCTTCGGTGCCCGCATCAGGCGCTTTGCAAGCTCCTCTGTGCGACGCACGGAGAGCCCGTTCTTCATTACCTGCCTTGCCGCGTCGATCTGCAGCTCCTCGGGCTTCACTGTGACCAATGCCCGCGCGTGTCCGGCTGACAGCAGGCCCTGCTCCACGAATTGCAGCACCTCGGGCGCCAGCGACAGCAGCCGCAGCGCGTTTGCTACCGCCGGTCGGGACTTGCCCACCCTCTGCGCAGCCTCGTCCTGCGTCAGGCCGTACTCCTCCATGAGCGTTCGGTAGCCCTGTGCCTCTTCAACGGGATTCAGGTCCTCGCGCTGGAGGTTTTCGACCAGTGCAAGCTCAGTTGTCAGCTTGTCATCGGCCTCTATTACACGCGCTGGTATCTCGCTCAATCCCGCCAGCCTGGCAGCGCGCCAGCGGCGCTCGCCGGCGATCAGCTGATAATAACCCGAGTCCAGCTTGCGCACGGTGACCGGCTGAATTACGCCGTATTCGCGTATCGACTCCGCCAGCTCCGCGAGCGCCTCCTCGTCAAATACCGTTCTGGGCTGGTTGTCCCTGGGCTCAACCTTGGCTATGGGGAGTTCCAGGACGCCTTCAGGCGCCTTTTCTTCTCGCGGATTATCGCCAAAGAGGGCGTCCAGGCCGGTTCCAAGGCCCTTTTTTGCGGCCATGTTCACTCCTCCCTTCTTATCAGCTCGTCCGCCAGGTGCAGATAGGCGCGGCTGCCCTTGGAGATGCGGTCATACTTTATGACCGGCTCACCATGGCTGGGCGCCTCTGCTATGCGGACATTGCGCGGTATTCTCGTCTTGTAGACGGAGGTTCCAAAGAACTTTTCGACCTCAGCGGCCACCTGCTCGGAGAAGTTGGTGCGTGAATCGTACATTGTGAGCACTATACCCTGTACCTCCAAGTCGGGGTTCAGACGCTTTTTGGTCAGCTTGATGGTCGTCATCAGGTCGGCTATTCCCTCGAGCGCGTAGTACTCGCACTGCACGGGAATGAGAACGCTGTCTGCTGCGGCCAGCGCGTTGACAGTGAGCAGCTCGAGCGAAGGGGGGCAATCGATGAATATGTAGTCGTAGCTCTCCTTGGCGCCAAGCAGCCTTGTCTTGAGTATGAATTCCCTGTTGTCCATGTCGACGAGCTCCACGCTTGCGCCAGAGAGCTCTTTGTTTGACGGCAGGACGTCGCCGAATTGCGTCTTCACTATGCAGTCCGATGCCTCAGCTCCGCGGACCAGCAGGTCGTATATGTTCGGCGTCGCTTCCTTGCTGACGCCCATGCCGGAGGTGCTGTTGCCCTGCGGGTCGCAGTCCGCGAGCAGCACCTTGCGGTTTCGCTTCGCCAGCGCGGCGGCAAGGTTGACGCAGGTCGTGGTTTTGCCCACGCCGCCCTTTTGGTTTGCGACGGCTATTATCTTGCCCATGTCATCCCTCTTTTCTCTATGCGATTATAGCAGTTTCACGCCTGCAATTCAATATGTTTCACGTGAAACGGCGAGACTCGTCATGTTTCACGTGAAACAATCCTCAGGACTTCAACATGTCTATATCGGCCACGGTAAGTCCGTCATGCAGCGCGAGATTGATACCATAGCCTATCAGCTTGGCAACGTCGCGCACAGAGGCGTCGATGTCCCTGGGCGTAACGAACATGCCAGCGGCGTCCGGCGAATCGGAAAAGGCAGAGGCGTCCACGACGGTGGGTACGCCGATGGCGAGAACCGGCAGTCCGAGCGACTTTTGATTTACCGCGGCTCTGTCGTTGCCGACGCCTGATCCGGGCACGATACCGGCGTCGGTGAGCTGCACGGTGCGGCACAGGCGCTCAAGCGAGGCGGAGGCGAGTGCGTCCACTGCGATGAGCCTTGCCGGGTCAGCGGCGCGGCAGGCTGAGCGAAGCAATTCGGCGGACTCGATGCCTGTTGCACCGAGCACGCCGGGCTTGACGGCGCTTACAGTGGTAAAGGCCGCAAAGTCCTCAGGCATTCCACGCTTGAGGTGACGTGTAGCGATTACTGCGTTAACCGCAAGAGGCCCGACGGCGTCCGGCGTCATCTCGTCGTTTCCCAGACCGGCTACGAGCGTACCCTTGCCGTCATCGCTCGGCATAAGGCCGCGTATGAGCTCGGCCAGCAGCTGTGCCGCGTCCTCGAAAGCCTCTGAGGTACGGCACATCAGCGGCTCAAGACCAAGTGTGACGTACTTGCCGACGGGTTTACATAATGCTTTCTCGCCCTCGGCGTCGAGGATCTCGACCGTGGTGATATCAAAGCCTTCACGGGATTCAGTCGTGGAGCGAACACCGCGAAGTTCGCCTGCGCCGGCTGTCAGTTCACGCTGTTCAGCCGCCAGGTCCGTTCGAAAATGCCTGTACATTGAGCTTATGCACCTCGATAACACAAGATAGTGTATAGTTTGGTCGAGGTGGGCCGCGGTATACAAAGTTTCGAAGTAAAATTGTAAAAAAGCCTTGATTTTTATAGTGCCGGATGGTAAAATAACAATCCGCGGGCGAGTAGCCTGTGCAATTTTATAGGAGGAGGTGGCAAACGGAATGCCCAATATCAAGTCCGCAATGAAGCGCGACGCGAAGTCCAAGGTTGAGAATGCTCGCAACAAGGCGCAGAAGACGGCGCTTAAGACTGTCATTAAGAAGTTCGACGCGGCGGTTGCCGAGGGCAACAAGGAGGCGGCTGCCGGTACCTATAAAGTTGCTGTGAAGTCTGTCGATCGTGCCGCGGCGCGTGGTCTCATCCACAAGAACAACGCGGCGCACAAGAAGAGCGCGATGACCGTCAAGCTCAACGCGATGGAATAATCACGCTGTATAACCCCCACGTCGAAAGACGCGGGGGTTTGCGCTTATAATGAGGCCCGCACCCTCTGGTGCGGGCTTTTTTATATCAGCCGTTTCGGGAGGCAAGGTAGCTCTCGAGCATCAGGGCCGCGGCCAGGGCGTCGACGGTCTTTTTGTGCTTTTTCTCCCTCTTGCCGTTGGCGGAGAGGATGGCGTGGGCCTCCACACTGCTGCGGCGCTCGTCCCAGAGACGCACGTCGAGGCCGGTGGCCTCGTGCAGCAGCTGTGCGAAGGCGCGGCTCTTTTCGGCCCTCGGGCCCTCGCTGCCGTCCATGTTCTTGGGCAGGCCGAGCACGAGCTGGCCCACCTCCCGGGCGCGGCACTCCGAGGCTATGCGCTCTGCTAGGCGCTGAGCGTCCCATTCCTCGACTATGAAGGCCTCGCCGCAGAGCACGCCGCCGATATCCGAAAACGCGAGGCCGGTTCGGCGGTCGCCGTAATCTATTGCAAGTACACGCATATTCAGGCCTCCTCGCCCAGCAGCCGCGCACGCACGGCTCCGGACATGTACAGCGAGCCCACCGAGCAGACCATGCAGTCCCGACCCGCGAGCGCTATGGCCTGGTCTACGCCGGAGGCTATATCCGCCGCCGTGTACGCCGGGACGCCGCGCTCGCTTATGGCGGCGCAGAGCTCGGCCGCGGGCATGGCCCGCTCGCTCTCCGGGGTGACGCAGACCACCTCCGCCGCGCAGGGCAGGAGGATGTCCAGCATCAAAGGCCAATCCTTGTCCGCGAGCACGCCCATGAGCAGCACGCGGCGCTTGTCGGGGAAGTAGCGCCGGAGCGCCGCCGCCGTCGTGGCCACGCACTGCGGGTTGTGTCCGCCGTCCACGACGAAATACGGCTCACGCGAGAGCAGCTCGAACCTCGCGGGCCACACGGCTTTGGCGAGGCCCTCCGATATCGCGCTCTCCGGCAGACCCAGGAGCCGCGCCGCCGTTATCGCCACGGCTGCGTTTTTGCACTGGTGCTCGCCCAGAAGGCGGATGCGGTACTCGCGCCCGTCATAGCGGAAGCTCTGGCCCTCGAGGCTGTCGGAGAGCTGTTCGAGCTTTGAAAAATCGGCAAAGTGCAGCTTCGTGCCCGTGCGCTCCGCCGCGGCGCGCAGAACCTCGGCCACGGAGGGCTGCTGCTGATAGCTGACGGCGAGACCGCCCTTGAATATGCCGGCCTTTTCGGCGGCTATCTGCTCCACCGTGTCGCCGAGCACGCCGGTATGGTCAAGGCCGATGTTGGCGATGACGGCGCAGTCGGGGCAGGGAATGACGTTGGTCGCATCCAGCCGCCCGCCCATGCCGACCTCGAGCACGACGTACTCGCAGCCGCGGTGGGCGAACCACCAGAAGGCCGCGGCGGTCATCAGCTCGAACTCCGTGCACTTTTCGCTCATGCCCTCGGAGGCCGCGGCCAGGGCGGTCACGGCCTCGGCGAGCTCCTCGGGCGGCATCTCCGCGCCGTCTATGCGCATACGCTCCGTCGTACGCAGCAGATGCGGCGAGGTGTAGAGCCCCGTGCGGTGCCCCGCCGCCGTGAGCATGGCGGCGAGCATAGCGGAGGTCGAGCCCTTGCCGTTCGTGCCTGCGACGTGGACATAGCGGCAGCGCCGCTCCGGATTGCCCAGACGGGCGAGCAGTTCTTCTATTCTCTCAAGCCCCGGCTTTATTCCCAGCCAGGACACGCCTTCAAGATATTTAAGCGCCTCTGCGTAATTCAATGAAAACCCCTCCATCCGCGCGTAAGTATAACACCCGGCCCCGCCGGTGTAAACAAAAACCCGCCGCTCCCAGTGCGGCGGGTCTTGCGTTTTTGCTTCACAGTATGCGGCGGAACTGCTTGTCGAGCTCGCGCCGGGTGAGCGTCCATGCCACGGGGCGGCCGTGGGGGCAGTAGCGCACCTCGCCGGAGCAGACGGCCTCGGCGAGACGCTGGAGCTCCTCCGGCTCGGAGCTGCGCCCGGCCTTTATCGCGGCCTTGCAGGCCACGGTCTTCAGAAGCTCGTCGCGCGCGGCATTTTTGTCGGGACGGCGGTTCGAGAGCAGGGCCTCTGAGAGCTCATCCAGCGCGGAGAGCGCCTCGGCGGGCTCGATGCCGCAGGGGGTGGAGCGCAGCACGAAGGTGCCGCTGCCGAAGGGCTCCAGCCCGAAGCCCAGGGAGTTTATGAGCGGCAGCTCCTCCGAAAGCGCCGCGGCAGCCGCCCTGTCCGGGGTGTAAGGCACCGGCTCCAGGCAGGTCTGGCTCATCACCTCGGCCTCGCGCAGACGCAGGCGATTATATATCATGCGCTCGTGCGCGGCGTGCTTGTCTATGACCACCAGCGTGTCGCCCTGCTGCACAAGTATGTAGAGCTCCAGCGCCTCGCCTATCACGCGAACAGGCTCGCGCCCGGAGAATATCGGCTCCTTTTCCTGCTCGGGCAGGGGCTCCGTTTCGGGCAGGCGCTGCTGCACGGGTTCGGGCGGCCTCTCCGGCTCCGATATGCGGGGCTCCTGCGCAGGCAGGGCCTCGGGTACGGGCTGCGGCACCGCATATGCGGGTTTTGCGCCCGTCCACTCGGGACGGGACGTGGCAGTGACCGGGCGCTCGGGCCGGGGATAGAGCTCGGCGGAGACAGAGGGGGCGCGGAAGCTGAGCGTCGGCTCGGGCGGGCACGTGACCCTGGTGTAGTCCACGCCGTTTTCGGTGTACGGGCGCTCTACGGCCGCGCTCTTCGGCGTCCGGGAGGGGAGGGAGACCACCTCCGCGCGGGGTGCGGGGCGCTCCGGTTCCGGAGCAGGCTCAGGCACCTCGGGCGCGGCGTCCGGGCGGCGCGGGGTCTCAAGCGCGCCGCGCACGGCGTAGTAAACGGCGTCGTAGACCCGGCGCTCGTCCGAGAACTTGACCTCCGTCTTGGCGGGATGGACGTTCACGTCCACGGCCGCGGGGGCGAGGTCTATGTACACTACGCAGGCGGGGAAGCGCCCGGTCAGCAGTGTGCCGCGATAGGCCTGCTCCACCGCCGCCTGAAGCAGCTGTGAGCGGATATAGCGCCCGTTGCAGAAGAAAAACTGTGCCGAGCGGTTGCCGCGGGCCACGGCGGGCTCCGTCACGCAGCCCGTGACGCGCACCGGCCCCTCCTCGAGCTCTATGCCGAGCATGCCGGAGGCGAGGTCGCGGCCGAGCAGGGCGTAGACGACGCTCTCCCTGCGCCCGTCGCCGGGGTGAAGAATTCCTCAGCGCCGTCCTTGATGCAGCGGAAGCTGACATCAGGCCGGCCCAGCGCGCAGCGCAGCGCCGCCTGAACGCAGGCTGCGCCCTCCGCGCGGTCGGATTTCATGAACTTGAGTCTCGCGGGGGTGTTGTAGAAGAGGCCGCGGACTATCATGGTGGTGCCCGCGGGGCAGCCGGTCTCGTACATGTCGATTATTTCGCCGGCGTCGAGCTTCATGCGCACGCCGAGGGGCGCGCCCTGCTCGCAGGTGGCGAGCTCTATGTGCGAGACGCTGCTTATGGCCGCGAGCGCCTCGCCGCGGAAGCCTAGCGTGCCTATGGCCTCCAGCCCGCGCTCGTTTTTGAGCTTGCTGGTCGCGTGACGGAGAAAGGCTATGCCCGCGTCCTCGGGCGACATGCCGCAGCCGTCGTCCGTCACGCGGATGAACTCCCGGCCGCCGCCACGCAGCTCCACCGTCACGTTCCGCGCCCCGGCGTCCACCGCGTTTTCAAGGAGCTCCTTGACCACAGAGGCGGGGCGCTCCACCACCTCGCCGGCGGCGATGAGGTCCGCCACGAAGGGGGAGAGTATATTTATCCTGGGCAATGGGGACACCTTCTTTCTGCCCTGTTGCTTTTTGGGATATTATATAGTAAAAGCGTTGAACTTTCCACTGTCAAATGATAAAATATAACGTTACTACAGAAAAACATCGCCGGAGGGACTATGGCTTACAAGAGAGTTGAAATACCTGCCGCGGAGCTTGAGCGGCAGAAAGATATATGCGCGGGGATACGCTCCCGCCTCGGCGGCGAGCGGCCCCTCGCCTTTGTGGATACCTACGGCTGCCAGCAGAACGAGGCCGACAGCGAGACCATCCGTGGCTACATAGAGCTGATGGGCTTCGGCTTCACCGAGGACGAGAATGAGGCCGACCTCATCGTCGTCAACACCTGCGCTGTGCGCGGGCACGCTGAGATGCGCGTGCTCGGCAACGTCGGCGCGCTCATCCACGCCAAGGCGAAAAACCCGCGGCTAATCGTCGCGGTCTGCGGCTGCATGGTCCAGCGCCCCGAGATGGCGAAGAAGATAAAGGAATCCTTCCGTGTCGTGGACCTCTGCTTTGGCCCGCACGAGCTCTGGCGCTTCCCCGAGCTATATGAGCGCACGCTGCGCAGGAAGGGGAGGGTGTTCGAGGTCTCGCCCTGCGAGGGCGTGGTGGCCGAGGGCCTGCCCGTGAAGCGCTCGGGCACGGTCAAGGCCTGGCTCTCCATCATGTACGGCTGCAACAACTTCTGCACCTACTGCATCGTCCCCTACGTCCGCGGGCGGGAGCGCTCGAGGAAATTCGACGACGTCGTCGCCGAGGCGCGCGCCCTGGTCGAGGCCGGGTACAAGGACATCACCCTCCTGGGCCAGAATGTGAACAGCTACGGCAAGGACCTCGACGAGGGGCGCGACTTCGCCGACCTCATCCGCGAGATAAACGCCATCCCCGGCGACTTCCTCATCCGCTTCATGACCAGCCACCCGCGCGACGCCACGGAGAAGCTCTTCCGCACCATGGCCGAGTGCGAAAAGTGCGCAAAGCACATCCACCTGCCCGTGCAGTCCGGCAGCAGCCGCGTGCTCAAGGCAATGAACCGGCACTACGACCGAGAGAAATATCTTTCGCTCGTCGACATGGCCCGCTCCTACATGCCCGACCTCGTGCTGACGACGGACATCATCGTCGGCTTCCCCGGCGAGACTGCGGAGGACTTTGCCGAGACGCTCTCGCTTGTCGAGCAGGTGCGCTATGACGCGATGTTCACCTTCATCTTCTCGCCCCGCGAGGGCACGCCCGCGGCCACGATGCCTGACCCGATATCGAGGGAGGAAAAGCAGGTCTGGTTCGACCAGCTTGTCGAGACGGCGAACCGTATCTCGGGCGAGAAGCATCAGGAATACATAGGCCGAAAGCTCCGCGCCCTGGTGGACGGGGAGACGGGCAGGGGAGAGTACAATCTCTCCGCGCGCACGAACGGCGGACGGCTGGTGCACCTCAAGGCCGACCCCTCGCTCGTCGGCAGCTTTATCGAGGCCGAGATAACGGACGGCAACACCTGGGCGCTCTACGGCGTCCCGGCGGAATGATACCGGGAAAGGAGGCGGCGGCATGGCGGAAAAAACCCCGATGCGAAAGCAGTACGAGGACATAAAGAGCAGATACCCGGACTGCATGCTGCTTTTCCGGCTCGGCGACTTCTACGAGATGTTCGACGAGGACGCGCAGACCGCCGCGGACGAGCTTGACCTCACGCTGACGACGCGCGACAGGAACAAGCCCCCGGAGGAGCAGACCCCCATGTGCGGTGTGCCCTATCACGCCGCGAACGGATATATAAAAAGGCTAATAGACAAGGGCCACAAGGTCGCCGTTTGCGACCAGCTTGAGGACCCGGCGCTGACCAAGGGCCTGGTGAAGCGCGACGTCATCCGCGTCATCACGCCCGGCACGGTCACGGACGAGGGCATGCTCGATTTCGAGCGGGCCAACTATCTCTGCGCCCTCTGGCTGGACGGACGCCGCGGCGGCGCGGCCTTCTGCGACGTCTCCACGGGCGAATTCTGCGCCGCGGATTTCACGGACCTCGCAGAGGACCACATGCTCAACGAGCTGACGCGCTTCGGCCCGAACGAGGCCGTGCTCTCCTCCGGCGCGGCGGCCAGCCGCCGGGTGACGGACTTCATCGCGACGAGGCTCGAGTGCATGTACCAGGTCGACGGCGCGCGCTTCGACTATTCCCCGGCGGAGGAGCAGCTGCTGCGCCACTTCGGCGTCTCCTCCCTTGAGGCGCTGGGCCTTGCGGGCTGCGAGGGCGCCGTGCGCGCCGCAGGCGCGCTGCTCGGCTACATCGGCGAGACGCAGAAGTGCGACATGAAGCACATAAGCCGCCTCGATCTCTTTGAGGGCGGCCGGTATATGGAGCTCGACTACGCCACGCGCCGCAGCCTGGAGCTCACCGAGACCATGCGCTACGGCGACA
>URDK01000086.1 GCA_900546485.1 uncultured Eubacteriales bacterium | reverse complement strand
GGTCAGCATTTTCCTCGGCGACGAGCTCACCGCCATACTCGAGGCCATAGAGCACGACGCACCCTACTCCGCCGCCGAGCGCAGCCAGCTCCGCCTCGGAGTGGACGCCCTGCCGCATTTCCAGCGCGACACCACCGACCGCAACCGGACCTCGCCCTTCGCCTTCACCGGCAACAAGTTCGAGTTCCGCATGCTCGGCTCCTCCAACTCCATCGCCTGCGCCAACATCATGCTCAACTCCGCCGTCGCCTCCGTGCTGCGCCGCTATGCCGACGTCCTCGAGGGCGCGGAGGACTTCGACGCCGCGCTCCACGATCTCATCCGCAGCGTCATCGCCGGACACAAGCGCATTCTCTTCAACGGCAACGGCTACGACGCGGCCTGGCTGCGCGAGGCCGAGGAGGTCCGCGGGCTCTCCAACCTGCGCACCACACCCGACTGCATGCCCCGCCTGCTCGACAGGAAGAACGTCGACATGCTCACCTCGCTCGGCGTCTACACCGAGGCCGAGCTCCGCTCCCGCTACGAGATAATGCTCGAGAACTACTGCAAGACCGTCAGCATCGAGGCGCTGACCATGGCCGACATGGCGAAGAAGGAGATACTCCCCGCCGTTGAGGCCTACGCCGCGGACACGGCCCGCTCCGCCTCCGCCAAGCGCGCGCTCGAGCCCGACTGCGCCTGCTCCTACGAACGCGGCCTGGTGCGCCGGCTCTCCACGCTCTGCGACGTCATTGCCGCAAACACCGAAGCCCTGGAGGACTCCATGCTCCGTCTGCACGACGCGGAGGACGTCACCGCCGAGAGCTGCGCCATACGCGACGACGTGCTGCCCCGGATGCGCGAGCTGCGCGCCGCCGCCGACGAGGCCGAGAGCATTACCGCCGCGAAGTACTGGCCCTACCCCACGTACAGCGAGCTGCTGTACGGCGTGGGTTGAGGTGCGCCATGTGCTCCATCATGGGCTGCTGCGGCCCCGTGCCCGAAATGGCCGCATTTACCGAGGGCTTCGAGCGAACGCGCTCCCGAGGCCCCGACGACAGCCGCATAGTAAGGCTTGACGACGGCGTTCTGGCCTTCCACCGTCTCTCCATCATGGGCCTCGACCCCACGGGGATGCAGCCCTTTGAGCTCGACGGCAGCTATGTCGTCTGCAACGGCGAGATATACGGTTATGAGAAGATAAAGGAAGAGCTCTCGGCAAAGTACAGCTTCAAAAGCGGCTCCGACTGCGAGGTGCTGCTCCCGCTCTGGCGCGAGTACGGCACGGAGATGTTCAAGCGTCTCGACGCGGAGTTCGCCTGCATCATCTACGACGGCGAAACGCACGAGTTCATCGCCGCGCGCGACCCCATAGGCATCCGTCCCCTTTTCTACGGCTACGACCGGAACGGCACCATGCTCTTTGCCAGCGAGGCGAAGAACCTCGTCGGCCTGGTCTGGCGCGTGAAGCCCTTCCCTCCCGGCTGCTGGTGGAAGGGCGGGCGCTTCCACCGCTACGCCGACCCCGGCGAGGGCGGTGAGCCCGTGCGCGGCAGCGAGGACGAAGTCTGTGCCGGAATCCGCGAGAGGCTGATAAGGGGCGTTGAAAAGCGCCTGGTCTCCGACGCCAAGGTCGGCTTCCTCTTGAGCGGCGGCCTCGACTCCTCCCTCGTCTGCGCCATAGCGGCGCGGCTCACCGGGAAGCCCATCCGCACCTTTGCTATAGGCATGAGCGGCGACGCCATCGACCTGGGCTATGCCCGCGAGGTCGCGGACTTCCTCGGCAGCGAGCACACGGAGGTGGTCGTGCCCGTCCGTGAGGCTGTCGCCGCCCTGCCCGAGGTCATCGCCGCCATCGGAAGCTACGACATCACGACGGTACGAGCCAGCGTAGGCATGTACCTCGTCTGCAAGGCCATACACGAACAGACCGACATCCGCGTCCTGCTCACCGGCGAGGTCTCCGACGAGCTTTTCGGCTACAAGTACACGGACTTCGCGCCATCGGCCGCGGAATTCCAGCGCGAGGCGCAAAAGCGCGTGCGCGAGCTCTACGCCTACGACGTGCTGCGCGCCGACCGCTGCATCTCCGTGCACTCGCTGGAGGCGCGCGTGCCCTTCGGCGATCTGGACTTCGTGAAATACGTCATGTCCATCGACCCGGAGATGAAGATGAACCACCACGGAGTGGGCAAGTATCTTCTGCGCCGCGCCTTCGACGGCGAGGGGCTGCTGCCCGACGACATACTCTGGCGCGAGAAGGCCGCCTTCTCCGACGCCGTGGGCCACTCGCTGGCCGACAACCTCAAGGCCCTCGCCGAGCGCATGTACTCCGACGCGGACTTTGAGCACAAACGCAAGAGATACACCTTTGCGCAGCCCTTCACCAAGGAGTCCCTGCTCTACCGGGAGATATTTGAAAAATATTACCCCGGCCAGGCGGAGATGATACCCGGCTTCTGGATGCCCAACCGGAGCTGGGCTGGCTGCGATGTGGGCGATCCTTCCGCGCGCTATCTCTCGAACTACGGGGACAGCGGAAGGAGCATAAACGAGCTGGAGGAAGTAAAATGTCAAACTGCGCGGTAGTTGGAATCAACTGGGGCGACGAGGGCAAGGGCCGCATGGTGGACCTGCTCACTCAGGACTTTGACGTCGTCGTCCGTTATCAGGGCGGCGGGAACGCAGGGCACACCGTTATAAACGAATACGGCAAATTTGCCCTGCACCTGCTGCCGTCGGGCATCTTCCGCCCCGGGGTCGTGAATGTTCTCGGCCCCGGCGTGGCGCTCGATCTCCAGAGCCTTCTGGAGGAGATCGAGGCAGTCCGCGCCCAGGGCGTGGCCATCACACCGGACAATCTCATGATAAGCGAGCGCGCGAGCCTGCTTTTGCCCTGGCACAAGGAGCAGGACGCGCTCGAGGAGCAGCGCCTCGGCGCGCACAAGTTCGGCTCGACGAAGCAGGGCATAGCCCCCTTCTACTCCGACAAGTACCAGAAAAAGACGCTTCAGGCCGGCGACCTCAACTATCCCAAGCAGATGAAAGAGCGCCTTGCCGAGATACTGGAGTGGAAAAACCTCACTCTAACAAAGGTCTACGGCGCCAAGGGCTTCACGCTCGAGGAGATCAGCTCCTGGCTGGAGCGCTTCGGCGAGCCGCTCCGCCCCTTCATACGCGATACCGGCCGCTTCCTCATGGGAGCTGCGGCCGCGGGCAAACGCATACTTTTTGAGGCCCAGCTCGGCGCTCTGCGCGACCTGGAGCACGGCATCTGCCCGTATACGACCTCGTCCAACACTCTCTCGGCCTACGCCCTCATGGGCAGCGGTATGGCCTCGGGAAGCCTGGACGAGGTCGTCGGCGTCGTCAAGGCCTACTCCACCTGCGTGGGCGAGGGCCCCTTCGTCTGCGAGTGGTTCGGTTCCGAGGCCGAGGAGCTGCGCGCCGCCGGAGCGGAGTACGGCGCCAAGACCGGCCGTCCCCGGCGCGTCGGCCCTATAGACCTCGTCGCCACGCGCTACGGCGTCAGGCTCCAGGGCGCGACCTGCCTCGCTCTCACCAAGCTCGACGTGCTCGGCTACATGGATAAGATACCCCTCTGCGTCGCCTACGAGGTGGACGGCGCCGAGACGCGCGACTTCCCCTTCCCCGCCGCGCTCGAGGACGCAAAGCCCGTCGTCGAGTACATGGACGGCTGGAAGTGCGACATCTCCCATGCCCGTCAGTGGACGGACCTACCCCTCGAGGCGCGTCGCTACGTCCGCCGCATCGAGCAGGAGACCGGCTGCCCCATACGCTATGTCTCCGTCGGCGCAGGCAGGGATGAGTATATAAAGCTGTGAACAGAAAGGAGACAGTATGTGCGGAATAGTAGGCTTCACAGGTAAGCGCGAGGCCGCCCCCGTGCTGCTCGCAGGGCTCAAGGCGCTTGAATACAGGGGCTACGACTCGGCCGGCATCGCCGTCATGGGCGAGAACGGCCTCGAGCTCGCCAAGACCAGCGGCCGCATCGAGACGCTCTGCGAACTCACGCGAAACGGCACGGCCCTCCCCGGGCGCTCCGGCATAGGCCACACCCGCTGGGCCACCCACGGCGCGCCCACGGACACCAACGCCCACCCCCACGTCAGCAACAACGGCAAGTTTGCCGTGGTCCACAACGGCATCATCGAAAACTACGCCGAGCTGCGAGCCGAGCTCACCGCGCGCGGCTGCGTCTTTCAGAGCGAGACCGACACCGAGGTCATCGTCCACCTGCTCGAGACCTGCTACACCGGCGACTTCAAGGAGGCCGTCATGCGCAGTGTCGCGCGGCTCGAGGGCAGCTACGCCATAGGCATCCTCTGCGCCGACGCGCCCGGCACGCTCTACGCCGTGCGCGAGGCCAGCCCCCTCATCCTCGGCCTCGGCGTCGGCGAGAACTACTTTGCCTCCGACGTCACCGCCCTCGTGGCCCACACCAAGAACTCCATCTGCCTCGAGGACGGTCAGTTCGCCGAGCTCACGAGCGAGCGCATCACCGTCTTCGACAGCGCCGGACGGCCCGTAAACGCGCCCGTCACCCGCATAGAGTGGAGCGTCGAGGCCGCGGAAAAGGGCGGCTACGAGCACTTCATGCTCAAGGAGATCATGGAGCAGCCACGCGCCGTCCGCGCCGCGCTCGAGCCGCGTCTACGCGGCGGCGGCATCGAGTTCGAGGAGCTGGGGCTTGACGATGAGGCGCTTCGGAGTATAAAATCCATAGTCATCACCGCCTGCGGCTCCGCCTATTACGCCGGCTGCGTCGGCAAGCAGGCGCTCGAGAAACTCTGCCGCATCCCCGTCACTGCCGAGCTCGCCAGCGAGCTGCGGTATTCGGACCCGCTCATCGGGCCTGAGACGCTGGTCATAGCGCTCTCCCAGTCTGGCGAGACCGCGGACACCCTCGCGGCCGCGAAGGAGTGCCGCGCCCGGGGCGCGCGGCTGCTGGCGATAGTCAACGTCGTGGGCAGCAGCCTCGCCAAGCTGGCTGACGACGTGGTCTACACCCGCGCAGGCCCCGAGATAGCCGTGGCCTCTACAAAGGGCTACACCACACAGGTGGCCGTCATCTGCGCGCTTGCCGCGCACTTTGCGCACCGCCTCGGCCGCATAGACAACGAGGAGCTGCGCCGCCTCGCGGGCAGGCTCTACCTCATCCCCGACGCCATACAGCGCGCCATTGACATGAACCCCTCCCTCCCCGCCCTCGCGAGGCGCTACTGTCTGGGCGACGCGCTGTATTATATCGGGCGCAATGTCGACTACGCCGTCTCGCTCGAGGCCGCGCTCAAGATGAAGGAGATAAGCTACAACCACTCCGAGGCCTACGCCGCCGGGGAGCTCAAGCACGGCACCATCGCCCTCATAGACGAGGGCACCCCCGTCGTGGCCCTCTGCTGCCGGGAGGAGCTGCTCGAGAAGATGATAAACGGCATCGAGGAGGTCAAGGCCCGGGGCGCAAAGGTCCTGGCCGTGGCACTCGCCGGCAACCGCCGCATCCTATCCGCGGCGGACGACGCAATTTTCATCCCGCGCATCGACCCGCTTTTTGACGCCGTGGCCGAGATAGTGCCGCTTCAGCTGCTGGCCTATTACGCCGCGCGCGAAAAGGGCTGCGACATAGATAAACCCAAAAACCTCGCAAAATCCGTAACTGTCGAGTAATTTGGAGGCAAAAATGGAGGAAAAGATACTCGTAATCGACTTCGGCGGCCAGTACAGCCGCCTCATCGCCCGTCGCGTCCGCGAGCAGGGCGTCTACGCCGAGATACTGCCCTGGCGCAAGGCCACAGCGGAGGCCCTCCGCGAGAGCGGCTGCAAGGGCGTCATTCTCACCGGCGGCCCGCAGAGCGTGCCGGAACCCGGCTCGCCCAAATGCGAGCGCAGCGTGCTGCACGCAGGCGTGCCCGTGCTCGGCATCTGCTACGGCTGCCAGCTCATGGCGTATCTTGAGGGCGGCGAGGTAGGCTCCGCCGGGGCCTCCGGCGAGTATGGCGGCGTCCGGCTCACGAGCCGCGAGAGCGCTCTCTTTTCCGGTTGTTCCGGCGAGAGCACCTGCTGGATGAGCCACACCGACCGCGTGCTGCGCGTGCCCGAGGGCTTCGCCGTCACGGCCTCCACTGAAAAATGCCCCGTCGCCGCGATGGAAAACGACGCCGAGCGGCTCTACGGCGTGCAGTTTCACCCCGAGGTCACGCACACGGAGCGCGGCACGGAGATACTCCGCAACTTCCTCTACAACATCTGCGGCTGCGCCGGCACCTGGCACATGGGCAGCTATGCCGAGCGCACCATCGAAAAATACCGCACCGAGCTCGCGGGCAAGCGCGCCCTCTGCGGCTTGAGCGGCGGCGTGGACTCCGCCGTCGCGGCGGCGCTGCTCGACAAGGCGATGGGCGACCGGCTGGTCTGCGTGTTCGTGGACCACGGCCTGCTCCGCGAGGGCGAGGCCGAGCTGGTGGAGCGCGCCTTCCGCGGCCGCAGTGGCCTGCAGTTCGTGCTCGTCGACGCGCGCGAGCGCTTCCTGAGCCGTCTCAAGGGCGTGACCGAGCCCGAGCAGAAACGCCGCATAATCGGCGAGGAGTTCGTCCGCGTGTTCGAGGCCGAGGCCCGCAGACTGGGCAGCCCCGAATACCTCGTCCAGGGCACCATCTATCCCGACGTCATCGAAAGCGGCTCCGGCGAGGCGGCGACGATAAAGAGCCACCACAACGTCGGCGGCCTGCCGAAGGACATGGATTTCAAGGGCGTTGTCGAGCCCCTGCGCGAGCTCTTCAAGGACGAGGTCCGAGCCCTGGGCCGCGAGCTGGGCCTGCCTGAGGAGCTGGTGGACCGCCAGCCCTTCCCCGGCCCCGGTCTCGCTGTGCGCGTCATCGGCGAGGTCACGGAGGAGCGGCTGCGCATACTCCGCCGCGCCGACGCCGTGTTCCGCTACGAGATAGCGAAGGCGAATCTTGAGCACGCGCCGGACCAGTACTTCGCGGTGCTGACCGACACCCGCAGCGTGGGCGTGCGCGGCGACGCGCGCAGCTACGGCGAGACGATAGCCCTCCGCGCGGTCACGACCGACGACTTCATGACCGCCGACTGGACCCGCCTCCCCCTCGACGTCCTCGCCCGAGCCAGCGACCGCATTACCGGCGAGGTCCCCGAGATCTCCCGCGTGGTGTACGACATCACCAGTAAGCCCCCCGCGACGGTGGAATGGGAATAAACCGCATGGCAAAGCCCCGGCCTCTTGGCCGGGGCTTTTTGCGCGCTTGCAGGGGCTGGGGCGGGCGTGGTATAATGGCGCAACACGTTTTTTGGGGTGAGGATATGCGAGATTTGAGAAGAAACTGCCGCCTTGCGGTGGTGCAGGCCGCGCCGGTGATGTTTTCGGCCTCGGCGAGCACGGAGAAGGCTCTTCGGCTCATCGACGAGTGCGCCGCTTCCGGCGCGGACTTTGTGGTGTTCCCGGAGCTCTTCATCCCGGGCTATCCCTACGGCATGACCTTCGGCTACACCGTGGGCAGCCGCACTCAGCCGGGGCGGCGCGACTGGCTTGGCTATTACGAAAACTCCGTCCTTGCCGACGGCGAGGAGATGCACGCCCTGCGCGAGGCGGCTCAGAAGGCCGGGATATACCTCAGCATAGGCTACTCCGAGCGCGACGCCGTGACCGCGACGCTCTATAACTCCAACATGCTCATCGCGCCCGACTGCACGGCGCTCAACCACCGCAAGCTCAAGCCCACGGGCAGCGAGCGGGTGGTATGGGGCGACGCGGACCGCGACTTCTTCCCCGTGCTGGGTACACCCTGGGGCCCGGTGGGCAGTCTCATCTGCTGGGAGAGCTACATGCCCCTGGCCCGCGTCGCGCTCTATGAGAAGGGCGTGACCATCTACATCTCGCCCAACACCAACGACAACCCGGAGTGGCAGCACACCATCCGCCACATAGCCATCGAGGGCCACTGCTATTTTGTAAACTGCAACATGTACTTCACGCGGGACATGTACCCCGCGACGGAGAGCGCGGCGGCGGAAATAGCCGCCCTGCCGGACGTAGTGTGCCGCGGTGGGAGCTGCGTCATCGACCCCTACGGCCACGAGCTGACGGAGCCCCTGTGGGACCGCGAGGGCATAATCTACGCCGACCTCGACCTCAGCCGCGTCCCCGCCAGCCGCATGGAGCACGATGTCTGCGGCCACTACGCGCGCCCCGACGTCCTGAAGCTCACCGTCCGCGACGAATGATTAACTGTTAGATTTTTGCCCCGCTTTTCTGAGAAAAGCGGGGCAAAAACTTTTCAATTCAGGCCAGGTACTGGCGGAAGAAGCTCTCAAGCTTATCGAAGGGGATGATGTCCTTGCGGTCGTACAGGTCCGTATGGACGGCGCCGGGGATTATCATGAGCTCCTTGTTCTCGCCGCGAAGCTTGGCAAAGGCGTCGCGGGAGAAATAGCACGAGTGCGCCTTTTCGCCGTGAACCACCAGCACCGCGCTGCGGATCTCGTCGCTGTACTGGAGGATGGGCATGTTCAAAAACGACAGCGAGGAGGTCACGTTCCAACCGTCGTTTGAGTTGAGCGAGCGCTCGTGATAGCCGCGCGGGGTCTTGTAGTAGGCGTAGTAGTCGCGCACAAAGTCCGGCGCGTCCTCGGGCAGGGGGTCGACCACGCCGCCAGCGCGGGCGTAGCTGCCGCTTCTGTAGTCCTCGGTGCGCTGCGCGTTCATCGCGACGCGCTTGGCGTGCCGCGCCTCCTCGCTGTCCTCCGCGTCAAAATAGCCGTTTGCCGTCACGCGCGTCATGTCGTACATCGTCATCGCCGCCGTCGCCTTGATGCGTGTGTCTATCGCTGCCGCGTTCAGCGCCATGCCGCCCCAGCCGCAGATGCCGAGTATGCCGATCCGCTCCGGGTCCACGTCCGGCCGCGTCGAGAGATAGTCCACCGCCGCCTGGAAGTCCTCCGTGTTTATGTCCGGCGAGGCGACGTACCGCGGCTCACCCCCGCTCTCGCCCGTGAATGATGGGTCAAAGGCGATGGTCAAAAAACCGCGTGCGGCCATCTCCTGGGCGTACAGCCCCGAGGACTGCTCCTTCACCGCGCCGAAGGGCCCGCTCACCGCTATGGCCGCAAAGGGCCCCGTCTCCCCCTTCGGGGCGTACAGGTCCGCCGCCAGCGTTATGCCGTAGCGGTTGTGGAAGGTCACCTTCTCATGGTGCACCCGCGCGTCCTGCGGGAATGTCTTGTCCCATTTATCCGTCAAATTCAGCTTTTGCATTTTACATTCTCCTTTACGCTTGACAGCCAAAGTCTGTCCTGTTATCATCAGTGTAATACCTAAAGCTGACTTTAGGTCAAGACCTATTTTAAAAAGTTTTGCGGGGTGCTCAGTATGTACACGATAGGCCAGGTGTCGGAGATGTTCGGTTTGCCTGTCTCGACGCTGCGGTATTACGACAAGGAGGGGCTGTTTCCGGGCATGGAGCGCGCCTCCGGGATGCGGCGCTTCGGCGAGCAGGAGCTCGAGGCGCTGCGCGTCATAGAGTGCCTCAAGCGCTCGGGCATGGAGATACGGGACATCAAGCGCTTCATGGACTGGTGCGTCGAGGGCAGTTCGACCTATCCGCAGCGGCTGGAGCTCTTTGAGACGCAGAGAGCCGCCGTGGAGGCAGAGATGGAACGGCTGGAGCGCGTGCTGGACATGCTGCGCTTCAAGTGCTGGTATTACACCGAGGCCATACGCGACGGAAACGAGGACCGCCTCGCCCGTATGCGTCCTGAGGACATGCCCGAAGACGTACGCGGCGCGTATCTCAGGGCACACGGGGAATAAAATACCGCCCGGCGGAGCATTCCGCCGGGCGGCTTTTTCATTTGCAAATCTCGCGGGCGTAGCGCACGGAGGCCATGGCGTCGCGGGCGTAGAAGTCGGCGCCGATCTCGCGGGCGTATTCCTCGTTGAGCACCGCGCCGCCGACCATTATCTTTATGCCGGGGAGGCGGCTTTGCAGGAGCTTTATCGTCTCGGCCATGGCGGCGACGGTGGTGGTCATCAGAGCCGAGAGGCCGACGAGCCGCACGTCCGGGGCCGATGCCGCCTCGAGCACCGTCTCGGGCGACACATCCTTGCCCAGGTCGGTGACGGAAAAGCCGTAGTTTTCAAGCAGGGTACGCACGATGTTCTTGCCGATGTCGTGGATGTCGCCGCGCACGGTGGCTATTACTATCCTGCCCGGGTACTCGCTGCCCCGGTCCCCCTTCATACCGGACTTGAGCGCCTCAAAGGCCGCGCCCGCAGCTTCCGCGCTCATCAACAGCTGCGGGAGGTACATCGTGCCCGCCTCGAAGCACTTGCCTACACGGTCGAGCGCCGGGATGAGCTCGCTGTTTATGACCTCGAGCGGCTCGGCCCCCGCGGCGACAAGGCGCTTTGCCTCGACGGAGGCGGCGTCGGCGAGGCCCTTTTCGATGCAGGCGCCAAGGGACATGCCGGAGGAGGCGGCCGGTTTCGGCGGCTCGGCGTTCGACTCGTGCGCGATGTAGTCCTCGCACCTTGCGTCCCGCGCGCTCAGCACGGCAAATGCGCGCCAGGCGCTCATCATCGCGGCCGAGAGCGGGTTCATTATGGCGCAGTCGAGTCCGGCGCTGAGCGCCAGGGTCAGGAAGGCTGAGTTTATCTTCTCCCGCGCGGGCAGACCGAAGCTCACGTTGGACACGCCGAGGATGGTATGCCCGCCCATGTCGTGTATGCGTCCGAGCGCCTCGAGCGTCACCTGCGCCGCATGCGGCTCGGACGAGACAGTTAGCGTCAGCGTGTCGATGACCACGTCCTCGCGCGCGATGCCGTACTCTGCGGCGGTGTCGTATATG
>URDK01000085.1 GCA_900546485.1 uncultured Eubacteriales bacterium | reverse complement strand
CGAGCTCATCTCCAAGAACCTCCGCGGCGCCGTCGCGGGCACCAAGGAGGGCCGCGAGGGCATGGCTCTCGGCCAGTATATCGCGGGCATGGGCTTCTCGAACGTCGGCCTCGGCATCGCCCACAGCATGGCCCACACGCTGGGCGCGGTGTACGACACGCCGCACGGCGTCGCCTGCGCGATGATGCTGCCCATCGTCATGGAGTATAACGCCGACTGCACTGGCGAGCGCTACCGCGAGATCGCCCGCGCCATGGGCGTCCAGGGCGTGGACTCCATGAGCCAGGCCGAGTACCGCAAGGCCGCCGTCGACGCCGTCCGCAAGCTCTCCGAGGACGTCGGCATCCCCTCCAAGCTCGAGGCCCTGAAGGAGGAGGACCTGCCCTTCCTCGCCGAGAGCGCCTATAACGACGCCTGCTGCCCCGGCAACCCCAAGGACACCAGCATCGAGGACCTCACCGCCCTCTTCCGCAAGCTGATGTGAGCAGATAATGATGATAAAAAGGCTCCCCGCCCGCGCGGGGAGCCTTTTTTACTGAGAGACGGTGTAGAGGGAGTAGAAGTAGCCGCGGCGCGACATCAGCTCATCGAAAGTGCCGCTCTCGACGATGCGCCCGCCGCGGAGCGCGAGGATGCGGTCACAGCGCCGGAGCAGCGCGGCGTCGAGGCTGTGGGTGACGAGGATGCGGGTCATGCCATCGAGGGAGAGTATGGCGTCCGTGACCTGATACGCCGTCGCGGCGTCGAGCGCGGCGGTCGCCTCGTCCACCAGCAATACCTCAGAGCGGCGCAGGAGGCTGCGGGCAATGGAGATGCGCTGCCCCTCGCCGCCGGAGAGGCTGCTGCCGTTCTCGCCGCAGAGGTAGTCCCCGCCGCGCTCCGCCACGAGCGACGAGAGCCCGGAGAGCTCTATGGCCCTCTCGACCTCCGCCTCGGGGAAGGGGCTGAACATGGTGATGTTGTCCCGGATGGAGGCGTTGAACACAAAGACGTTCTGCTCGATGACGGAGACGAGGTCGTAGAGCGACTCGCTGCTGAGCTCCCGCAGCTCGTGCCCGCCGAGGCGTATTTCGCCGGAGTAGTCGGCGTGAGAGGCCATCAGCAGCCGCAGCAGGGTGGACTTGCCGCTGCCGGAGGCGCCGACCACAGCGCAGCACTCGCCGGGGCGGAAGCTCGCTGTGATATCATGCAGCACCTCGCAGCCCGGCTCGTAGCCGAAGGAGACGTGCCGGAGCTCTATGCCCTGCCCGAGATCAGCCGGGAGAGAACCCCCGCCGCGGACATTGTCGGAGAGCGCGGCGGAGAGCTTGTCGGTGAGCGCGAGGCCCGCCTTCATCGCAGCTAGCTGCTCCGGGAACTCGCTGATGGGCGTTATGACGTATGCCGTGAGCGTTATGAAGACTATAAGTACGCCCGGCGTGATGCCGCTGCCCGAGAGCGCCAGCCAGGCGCCTACGAAAAAGACGCCGAGCTGGGCTGTGACGCCCGCGAGGGAGCCGAGCGCGCCGATGAGGGTAACGAGCCGACGCTTCCGGCACTTGGCCCGTTCCACCCCGGCGTTGCCGCGGGAGAAGAGCGCCGCCATCGCCGCCTCGGCCTTGAAGCTCTTGATGACCGAAAAGCCGCCGAGACTGTCCCTGAGCGAGGCCGTGAGCTCCCCGTTGAGGTCCGAGACGCTGCGCTCAGCCCTCTCCACCCGGTCCCCGGCGGCGAGGGAGGCCGCGATGGGCAGCGCGAAAAAGGCGCAGGATATGACCGTCAGCAGCGGGCTGTACGCGAGCATCATCACGAGCGCGCCCAGGGCGAGGACGGCGTTGGAGGCCAGGGAAAAGAGCCACTCGAGGCAGCCGCGCTCCACGCTTGCCGCGTCGTTGGAGAAGGCGGAGAGGTACACGGCGCTGTCCTCGGCGGAGAAGGCCGCGATGCTCTTTTGCGTCAGGAGCTCGAAGGCGCGGCCCTTGTACTGCCGCATCGCCCGTTCCAGAAAGCGCGGCTTGGCGTAGTATTCAAGCGCCTTTAAGGCGGCGATGAGCACGAATATGAGGCCAATGTCGAGCGCGAGCTCCCCGAGGCCGGGCGCGCCCGGGACAATGGAGACGGCGTCTATCATCTGCTGTAAGACGCGGGCGATGAGCAGGTTCAGCCCGGCGGTGAGCAGCGAGGCGAGCAGGGCCAGGGCGAAGTTCAGCCGGTTCCCTCGGAAAAACTGCGCGCGGAGCGGCGCGGATTCACTCTTCACGGCGCAGGTCCTCCCAGAGCGCGGAGAGCGCGGCGTCGTCAAACTCCGCGATGAACTTCTCGACGCCGGAGAGCGCCGTCTCGCCCAGGTCGTCCACCGAGGAGGCCACCGTGTCCGGGGAGATGAAGCGCAGCCGCGTCACGTCGCAGCTGGGTGCGGCGTCGAAGCGCAGCGCGACGTCCTGAGCGCGGCGGAGGCTCTCCGCAGCGCTCTCCGCGTCCCCGAGCTGCAGCAGGACCTCGGCGCGGATGGCCAGCAGCGCAGCCTCGCCCTTGTTGAGAAAATTCGGCTCCCCCGGCTTTGCGAGACCGGGGTAGAAGGCCAGCGCCCAGTCGAGCACGGCGAGTGCGCCCTCGTAGTCCCCGCGCTTGAAATAGACATTGACATAGCCCGTGACCACCTGCATGTGTGTAACGGTGAGGTCGAGCAGCGCCCTGGAGAGATACGGCACTGCGCCCTCTATGTCCTCACAGACCGAGGCGAGGGCCTTGCCGATGAGCGCGTCGTTTAATTGGCAGGGGTTGTGCGCGCGCAGAAGCTCTATGCCCTTTTCCGGCTCGCCGAGCGAGATGTGGATGCTTGCCATGGCTCGATAGAGCGTGGCCTCGCTGATGTCCGCGTCCCGGTTCTGCGCGATGAGGCGGCAGGCGCGGCGGTAGAGCTCCAGCGCCCTGCGGAGCAGCGCGTCGTCGCCCGTGCTGATGCCGCGCACGTCGTAGTTGTCCGCGGCGTAATAGGCGACCTCGAAGCTGTTCGGCCAGCGCCGGAGCGCTGATTCCGCCTCCTCCAGCGCGCCGCTCTCCCGGTCGTGGACACGGGCCTTGAGCCGCTCCACGGTCTCCTCGAGCCCGCCGCAAAGCTCAAAACCCGTCAGGGCGTCGATGGACACGTCGAAGAGCTCCGCCATGTCGGCGATGAGGCCCAGCTCCGGCGTCGCCGCGCCGCGCTCCCACTTGCTGACCGCCGCAAAGCTCACGCCCAGCGCCTCCGCCAGCCGCTCCTGCGTCATGCCCGCCTCGCGGCGCAGCGCGCTTATGTTTTCAGATATCGTGAGTTTCATTTCGCACCTCCGAACTGCGTTTATTTTATCACCATGCGGCAATTTCAACAGATACCGGCGGTACAGTTTGTACAAAAATTTTTGAACCGGCGGTTCAATGCGGAGGACTGCTGCGGCAGCAAAAAAGCTCCCCGCCCGGAGACGGGGAGCTTTATCGTGTTTTGTATCAGCCTGCGCCGGTGTTGTCGTAGAAGGAATCCGGCCCGCCGGCGATGTAGCCGGTGGTGGAGTAGAAGCCCGAGGAGGAGTGGGTCAGGATATTCACGTTCGCCTCGGTGACGTCCTGGTCATAGGGATTCAGGCAGTCATTGACCATCTTGAGCCACTCGTCGATGTCTATGGAGACGTAGGAGAGGCCCTTGACGCTGTCGCCGTAGTAGGGCATGGTGTAGAAATGGATGTCCTCGCTCTTGCACAGCAGGAACTGGCGAGCGAAGAAGGCGATGTTCTCGGCGGAGAGGTTGGTGTCCACGTTGTTGACGAAGATGTCGATGAAGGTGGGCAGGTTCGGGATGTTTCCGAGGGTGAGCATCTGGCTCGCAACGGACATGAGGAAGTCCTGCTGTGTGTCTATGCGGCCGATATCGGCATTGGCGTAGCCGGAGCGGTAACGCACGACCTTGAGCGCCTCCTCGCCGTCAAGGTGCTGCATGCCGGCGGGAATGCTGATATAGAGGTCCTGCGTCGGGTCGTAGTAGTTCATGTCCACGGGCACGTCGTAGTCTACGCCGCCGATGGCGTCCACGAGCTGGACAAAGGCGTCGAGGTCGACGACGGCATAGCAGTCTATCTCGAAACCGAGGATGTCCTTGAGTCCGTCCATGAGCCCGTCAATGCCGTTGCCGCCGCTGTTGATGTCCGCGGCATAGAGCGTGTTGACCTTCTTGACGGACCAGGAGACGTTGACCATCGTGTCGCGCGGGATGCTGACGACGTTTATCTCATGCGTCTCGGTGTCCAGACGGCCGACCATCATGGTGTCCGTGTTGTAGCCGACCTTGTCGAGGCCGACGACGAGGAAGGTGTACATGTTCTCGTTGAGCGAGGCGGGCGCGCCGGCGTTCGGGTCCTCAGTGGGTTCAACGCTGGGCGAGACGGAGGCGTCGCCTGTGGGCGACACGCTCGGAGCGATCGGGTCCACAAGTCCGCTGCCCGGCCTCTCGGGCGGCTTCTCCCATATCATATATGCAGCCACGGCGCCGAAAACCAGCACCAGTATGACGCAGATAACTATTGCGGCCTTCGAGCCGCGCTTTGCAGCCTTGCGGCCCTTTCCCGGGGTGGCCTCCCGGCTGCTGTCTTTGTCTCTGTTCACTATTGTAGCACCCCTTTTGCTTTCTTCAGGTGTATTACCCTCAGCGTACAAAGGGCAACGCGCCTGCCAGCGGTCATCTTGGCCCCGAAAAACCGTGTTGGCCTTTGTACACTGAGGGTATTGACTTCAGTCAAACATATTTTGTTCCAGCAGAGCGCATGATAACACAAAAAATTCACAGAGTCCAGCCGTAGTTTGTGAACAATTTGCCCCGCGCCTTGACAGAGCGGGCGCGCAGTGCTTTAATGTAGCCAATGTGAAACTAAAGTTACTATTACTGGGAGATAAGGATATGGACGAAGAAAACAAGACCCCGGCAAAGGAAAAGCCTGCGAAGCAGCCTAAAGCCAAGCCGGCCAAGACGAAGGAAGCCGCGCCGCGCCGCCGCGAGCGGCCGATAGACGCGAAGGACGTATTTGCTCCCGGCTCGGAGAGCGGCGAGGCCGGGATGAACGACATCTTCCGTATGCGCCTCGCCTACCTCATGAACGGGAACAACGCCCAGGGCAAGGCGGTGAACATACAGGAGCTGGCCGACGCCGTGGGCGTCTCGCGCCCGGCGATACGCAAGTATCTCAAGCCCAAGGGCGGCGCTGCGACCACGCCCTCGGCCGCGACGGTCTGCGCCATAGCGCGCTATTTCGGCACGACGCCGGACTTCCTGCTCGGTTTCGACACGCCGGACACAGAGGCGGGCCGCCGGGCGCTGGAGAGCGATTACTATAACGCGCTCGGCCTGAACCAGCGGACGATAGACCGCCTGCGCAGTCTGCGCGAAAAGCGCGCCGACGAGCGACTGAGCGAGCGCGCCGCGGCGCTGATGGCCATGCTCGACCGCATCATCTGCGATTTCGCCGAGGACGCGGAGGGGCTGCTGGAGCTCAAATAAAAAATGCCCCCGCCGCGGAACCTTTCCGGGCGGGGGCCGTCTTGTCTTATTGCGCGGGGGGAGTGTAGCCCAGCTTCAGGCCGGGGATGCGCGATTTGAGCAAGGCCTGCGCGTCGTCGACGTAGCTCTCTGTCTCGGTGTATACCGCGGCGAGCTCGCGCCCCTCGTGGCAGACGACGAGCCGGAAGGTGTTCAGGTCCATCGTGCCGCAGCAGCAGTGCGTGGAGCAGGCCACGACCCGCGTGAAGGCGTGGTCTATCTGGTCGAAGGGGATGCAGTAGCGCTTGAGGCCGCCGTCGCGGTAATAGAGCGCGCGCTGTCCGACGCGGAAGGGACCGGCCTTGTCGGCCGTGAGATAGTCCTCGGCCAGCGCAGCGTCGCTTATCCGTTCGCCCCCCGGGGTGTATAGCCTGATGTTCTTAGCTTCCGCCATGTCGCTTCCTCCTAAATAATAATGATTACTATTACTGATTTGAATATAGCACAGCAATTGGGAGTTTGCAAGAGGGAAGTTGTATTTTCTTTAAAAAGTGTTATACTGGCGAAAGCCGGAGGCGCGCCCCGGCGGTCTTTTGGAGGTAACAGGTCTTGAAGAAGCTCATCTCAGCGTTTTTTGACAAGAAATTTTTGAAATTCTGCCTGGTCGGCGCGGCGAACACGCTGGTCGGCGCGGGTGTGATGTTTCTGCTTTATAATGTGGCGTACTGCTCGTACACGTTCTCGTCCGCGATGAACTACGTCGTGGGCAGCATCCTGAGCTATTTCCTCAACAAGCATTTCACCTTTGAGGTGAAGGAGTACAGCGCAAAGCAGGTGCTGCGCTTCGTGCTGAACATTGCGGTGTGCTACGCCGTGGCCTACGGACTGGCCAAGCCCTTCGCGGTCTGGCTGCTGACGGACGCCTCTGTGAAGGTACAGGACAACGTGGCCATGCTGGTGGGCATGGTGGTGTTCACGGGTCTGAACTACATCGGCCAGCGCTTCTTCGCCTTTGCGAAAAAAAGCCCGGAAAATGGGGACAAGCCCCTTGACAAAACTGACAAAAGCTGATAAATTACTATGGCGCTCCAAAGACAGCAGGCTGCGATAAGCGGAAGACCTGCCGAGGACGGCCGTCAGCTTTATTACGCATGATAGCTTTCTGCCTCCGTGTCCTTTGACGCGGAGGTTTATTTTTTGGGCGCGACGATACTTCCGGAGGTGAAGAAGGAAAATGCCGAATGCAAGAGTTCTCAGCGAGAAGCAGGCGATAGTCGAGGAACTGACCCGCCGCCTCAGCTCCGCGAGCGCGGGTGTGTTCGTGGACTACAGGGGCATTACGGTCGCCGAGGATACGCAGCTTCGCCGTGAGCTGGCGCAGAACGCCGTGCAGTACAGCGTCGTGAAGAACACCCTCACGAAGTTCGCCGTAGACAAGGTCGGCCTGGAGGGACTTGATCCCATCCTGAACGGCACCACGTCCATGGCAACCAGCGAGGGCGATCCGATCGCGCCCATCCGCATCATCAGCGAGTACTCCAAGAAGATGGGCGACAGGTTCAACATCAAGGCCGCCTTCATGGATGGCAAGGTGCTTGGCGCGCAGGAGATCGAGGAGATCGCCGCGCTGCCCAGCAAGGACGCGCTGTATGCGAAGGTGCTCGGCACCATGCTCGCACCCATCACCAGCCTGGCCGTTGTTCTGGGCCAGATAGTCGAGAAGTCCGGCGGCTCTGTGGAGTCCAAGGACGAGAGCGCGGAGGCCGAGGCCCCCGCTGCCGAGTAATCTCGGTACATTTAATCTGATATTCAGGAGGAAATAACAATGGCCAGCGAAAAAGTCACTGCCATGATCGAGGAGATCAAGGCCCTTTCCGTTCTCGAGCTCGCGGAGCTCGTGCATGAGCTTGAGGACACCTTCGGTGTCTCTGCCGCCGCTGTCGCGGCTCCTGCCGCCGGCGCCGCCGCCGCTGCCCCCGCTGCCGAGGAGAAGACCGAGTTCGACGTCATCATGAAGAGCTTTGGCGCCGAGAAGATCAAGGTCATCAAGGAAGTCCGCGCCATCACCGGCCTGGGCCTCGCCGAGGCGAAGGCTCTCGTCGAGAAGGTCCCCGCCAAGATCAAGGAGCAGGTCTCCAAGGACGACGCCGAGGCTCTCAAGAAGCAGCTCGAGGCTGTCGGCGCCGAGGTCGAGCTTGCCTGAGCAAGCCGCTGTCAAAGCGCAAAACACAACGCCGTGGGAATTTTCCCACGGCGTTTCTTTATTTCCCGACAAAGCCCGCAAGGTATAAACAGAGCATCAAGGTTGTGCTCCCTGACGTTAAGAAGCCGATAAGATATGGCTTCCGCGATTGAAAGTGCGAAATCCCTCCTTTATAATCGCTGTACCGGGCCTGGAAACCCGGTTGGGAGTGAAATAAAGGAGGAAAGAAAATGGAACACAAACGCGGAAACTGGGGGAGCAATTTCGGCTTCCTCATGGCCGCGGTCGGCTCTGCTGTCGGCCTCGGCAACCTGTGGGGCTTCCCGTATAAGATGGGCGCCAACGGCGGTTTCGCCTTCCTGGTGGTTTACCTGCTGCTGGTGCTGTTTGTAGGTTTTGTAGTTATGGTGGGCGAGCTGGCGCTGGGACGCAAGTCCGGCCTCGGCGTCGTCGGCACCTACAAGAAGCTCTCCAAGGAAGTGCGCTGGCTCGGCTGGCTCGGCATAGCCTCGGCCTTCCTCATCATGAGCTTTTACACCGTCCTCGGCGGCTACGTCACGAAGTACATCGTCGTAAACCTTGGCGACATCTTCGGCGCGTCCTGGGGCAGCGGCGGCCTCGCGGCCGGCGACCTCTTCAACGGCCTGCTCACGAATCAGGCCGAGTCCATCATCTACAGCGTCATCTTCCTTGCGCTGACCTGCCTCATCGTCATGGGCGGCATCTCCGGCGGCATCGAGAAGTTCACGAAGTACGCCATGCCCGCGCTCTTCGTCATGCTGCTCGTGGTCATCATCCGCTCCGTCACCCTGCCCGGAGCCGGCGAGGGCCTGCGCTTCATGCTCGTGCCCAACCTTGAGCCGCTCAAGGAGGACTTCATGGCCGTCATCTCCTCGGCTGGCGGTCAGATGTTCTTCTCGCTCTCCCTCGGCATGGGCGCCATGATAACCTACGGCTCCTACCTGCAGAAGAAGGAGAACCTGGAGAAGAACGCGCTCATCGTTGTCTGTTCCGATACGCTGGTCGCCGTCATGGCCGCCTTCGCCATCCTGCCCGCCGCAATAGCGCTCGGCGGTGAGGATGCCGCCATGTCCGGCCCCAGCCTGCTGTTTGTGACGCTGCAGGACGTGTTCGCCGCCATGGGCAGCTTCGGCCCCGTGTTCGGCCTCATCTTCTACATACTCGTCTTCATCGCGGCCATCACCTCCGCCATCTCGCTGGTCGAGGTCGTGACCACCTTCTACATGGATAAGGCGCACGCCAAGGGCCAGCCCGGCAACCGCAAGAAGTACACCATCCTCACCTGCCTCGCCATCCTCGTGCTCGCCGTAATCGTCGCGGCCGACGGCCTCGGCTCCAACGGGCTCTGGCAGCCCCTCGGCTACTGCTGGCTCGACTTCATGGACCTCTGGTCTGAGGGCATCATGATGCCGCTCGGCGCGCTGTTCATGTGCATCTTCATCGGCTACGAGTACAAGGTCGACAGCATCACCGAGGAGATAGAGCAAAACGGCAACGTATTCAGGACCAAAAAAGTCTACGCCGTCTGCTGCAAGATAGTCGTGCCCCTGGCCATGTTCCTCGTGCTTTTCGGCCAGCTGCAGAGCTTCGGTATAATCAAGTAAGACATTCTTCTCCCACCATATTCCTCAGGCGGCCGTCCATACCGGGCGGCCGCCGCTTTGCGCTTTGGAGTTGACGCGAAACTTTGGCTGTGATATCCTGTTGACATAATATCGAGCGGGAGTGAAAAGCCGATATGTCGGAAGAACGCAAATTTTCCGCCGGGCAGCTGCTCGGCGAGGGCATACGCAGACTGGGGCGCGAGGAGCTCATCTCGCTGGCGCTTGAGATCTGCGCCGACGCCGCGGATTGCGGCGCGGAGTATCACGGAAACATACACCCGGGCAACATCAGCCGGGGCGAGGGCGGCGCGGCGCTGGGGCCGCGGGCCGACCATGCGCCGGGCGAGTGGTCAACGGACGAGCTGGAGTACATGGCTCCCGAGCTCTTCTGGAACGGCACGGCAACGGCGGCGGCGGACGTATATTCCATCGGCCTGCTGCTGTTTGCGGGCGTGACGGGAGGCCTGCTGCCCTTCTTCAAGCGCGCGCCGGAGAACATGACGAACGAGATGAGGGCCTCGGCGCTCAGACGCAGGATGAACGGGGACCGGATCAACATACCCGCCGCGGCAGGGGAGAAGCTGGGCCCGGTGATGGCCAAGTGCCTGAACTTCGACGAGACTGAGCGCTATGCGGATACGAGGGAGCTGGCGGAGGCGCTGCGTCCCTGCGTGGGCGAGGGCGACGCGAAGGCGATGGAGATGTTCGGCAAGCCGGAGCGCGAGCTGAGCGAGGTGGAGCGGATGATGGCGGGCATACTCGCGCGCCTGGATACAGGCGAGGAGGAGCCGGAGAAGCCCGAAGCCCCGGCGTCCGCAGAGCCGCCCGCGCCGCCGGAGCCGCCTGCGGAGCCGGAGCCCCCCGCAGAGGAGCCGAAACGCAGGCGTCCGAAGGTGGAGCTGCCCCCGGTGCCGCCGGTGGAGCCGCCGAAGCCGAAGGGGCCGCGGCCGGAGTACAAGGTCGACCGCGACTTTGAGGAGCGGGCTATACGCGAGCGCGAGGCGAAGCCGAAGCGGAACCGCAAGCCTGTGCTGATAGTGCTGGCCATCTGCGCCGTTGTGGTGATCGTGGCGCTGGCGTTCAGCATTTTCGTGCCCGGAGACGGAGCCGGTGAGCCGAGCGCGCCCCCCGAGAGCAGCGCACCCGAGACGGAAAACGCCGTGCTGCCGTCGTCGGCGCCGTCCGCGGAGCCGACGCCGACGCCCACGCCCACCCCGACCCCGAGCCCGACGCCCGAGCCGGAGAGTACATATGAGGTGTTCATGGCGGATTGCAGCTGGGAGCAGGCAAAGGCTCTGTGCGAGGAGAAGGGCGGCCATCTGGCGGTGATATCCGACGCGGAGGAGCTGGCGAAGGTGACTGAACTTGCCGAGGAGGCGGGCGCGACCTTCGTGTGGATAGGTCTGCGCCGCGTCGACGGCGAGCTGAGCTGGGTGACGGGCGAGAGCGTGGACTACTACGCCTGGGGCCCGGGCGAGCCCTCCGTGCGAGACACGGACGGCACGGCGGAGGACTATGTGCTGCTGTGGCACACGAGCACGGGCTGGATATATAACGACCTGCGCAACGACCCCGTGTCCGCCTATCCCGGCGCATACAGCGGCAAGACCGCCTACGTGTGCGAGTACGAACCCGAATAATTGCGCTGCGCGCTCAGCGCGTTTGAAAGTTTCGTCCACCTTTTCAAAGGTGGCGGGGTGCAGGGGCAGCGCCCCTGC
>URDK01000084.1 GCA_900546485.1 uncultured Eubacteriales bacterium | reverse complement strand
TTTCGCCCATTGCCCAATATTCCCCACTGCTGCCTCCCGTAGGAGTCTGGGCCGTATCTCAGTCCCAATGTGGCCGTTCATCCTCTCAGACCGGCTACTGATCGTCGCCTTGGTGAGCCGTTACCTCACCAACTAGCTAATCAGACGTGAGCCCATCTCTCAGCGGATTGCTCCTTTGACATCAAGGTGATGCCACCCTAATGTATTATGCGGTATTAGCAGCCGTTTCCAGCTGTTGTCCCCCTCTGAAAGGCAGGTTGCTCACGCATTACTCACCCGTTCGCCACTAAGTCATCTTTGCTTCTTGGCCGAAACCTCAAAGCATCGAGCTTCGTTCGACTTGCATGTGTTAGGCACGCCGCCAGCGTTCGTCCTGAGCCAGGATCAAACTCTCAATAAATGGTATCTTAGCTGCCTCGCGGCAGTTAAAATCTTATTGAGCTGATTCAATCTCAGCTAATTCAAAAGAATTGTCTGCGGTCCTTTCAGACCGCATCCAGAAGTCCCTTCTCTGGTGCTTATTTGCATAAGCTTTTGCTTACATTGTTTAATTTACAAGGTACACGGTGCTCTCGTTTTGGTCATCTTTCACAGTGCCGTCTCTCGAGCGCTTGATTAATATACCACCAGATGCGAGACTTGTCAACAACTTTTTTCAAAAAAATCAATCTTTTTTTCCGGCCACTAAATAGTGTGGTTCAAGCTGGGCATACTACCCACATGTTTGATTATTCGACTCAAAAACCGCAGCTTTCGATAGCTGCGATACGCGAAGTCTTTTCAGGTTTCGCAGATTTTGAATGCCGCGGAGTGCTTCCCGGGCTCGATTCCGGGGCCGGATTGTTCGTCTGCTGGGTGGACGGTCTGGCCGACGGCGAGGCGATAGCGGAAGATATCCTGCGTCCCCTCACGGAGCCGGTGCGCGCAGAGGGCCTGACCGAGCGTCGCCTGCTCGACCTGCTCGAGCGCGGCGGCGTCTACTCGAGCACTGTCCGCCGGCGCACTGAGCTGCCCGACGTGGTGACGGATCTGCTCGCGGGCTTCTGCGCGCTCATATCTGACGGTGCGGCGCTGGCGCTCTCCTTTGAGGTGCGCTCCAAGGCGACGCGCTCCATCTCCTCGCCCTCGGTCGAGAAGAGCATAAAGGGCGGCAAGGACGCCTTCGTCGAGACCCTGCGCGTAAACACCTCGCTCGTTCGCCGCAAGCTCCGCACACCGGAGCTCCACCTCACAGAGACTACCGTGGGCCGCCGCTCGGGTACAAGGGTGGCTGTAATGCACGTCGAGGGCGTTGCGAAGGACGGAATCGTCGACGAGGTGATGCGCAGGCTCGACGCCATTGACATCGACGGCCTGCTGACGGCGGGAGATCTTGAGGAATATATAGTAGACTCGCCGCGCTCGCCCTTCCCGCAGCTGCTGCACACGGAGAGGCCCGACGCCTTTGCCGCTCACCTGCTCGACGGGCGCGTGGGCGTGCTCGTGGACGGGCTGCCGCTGGGCTTCGTGCTGCCTGCGGGGCTCGCGGCCTTCATGCGTGTGGCGGAGGACTCGGCCGACCACTTCCTTGTGGCCTCGATGCTGACGCTGCTGCGCTGGGTGGCGCTTTTCCTGTCGCTCTGCCTGCCTGCGGCTTTCGTGGCCATTTCGATGTACCATCAGGAGATGCTGCCGGTGAAGCTGCTGCTGTCCATGACGGCGGCAAAGCAGTACGTGCCCTTCGGCGTGGCGGCAGAGGTCATCGCCATGCTGCTCTCATTTGAGCTGCTGCAGGAGGCCGGACTGCGCCTGCCCGACCCCGTGGGCCAGACGGCGTCCATCATCGGTGCACTCATAGTCGGCCAGAGCGCGGTGGAGGCCAAGGTGGTGTCGCCCATCGCCGTTATCGTGGTCGCGCTGGCGGGCATCTGCGGCTACGTCATGCCCAGCCGCGACCTCGGTTCAGCCGTGAGACTCTGCCGGCTGCTGTTTGTGCTCGTGGCGGTGCTGCTCGGGCTCTATGGGCTCATGGGCGCGCTGGCGCTGCTCATACTCCACCTCGCGACGCTCGAGAGCTTCGGCGCGCCATACACGGCCCCGTTCACGGACCGCGACGCACCCGGTGCGCTCATCGGGCTCATAAAGCGACCGAACTCATCGGATAAGTTCCGCTCCCCGCACCTCGCGGGCCGGAACAAAAGGAGGCAGAAATGAGGCGTGCTCTTGCCGTCATGCTCTCGGTGCTGACCTTTCTGCCCATCTCGGGCTGCACGCTCTCGGTATACAACAACTACCGCGGGCTTGAGAGATTGCAGGTCATTGAGACCGTGGGCTTAGACTCAGCGGAGGACGGGGGCGTTACGCTCTCCATTTCCGCCGGGCGCGACGCCTCCGGTCGTGAGCCGGTGCGGGCCTCGGCCTCGGCGCAGTCGGTGACCGAGGCTATGCAGGAGCTGCAGGACCGCTCCCGCAGCGACGAACTCTTCTTCTCCGGCACGGGCTGCATCCTGCTCGGCGAGGCCGCGGCGGCGGAGACGGCGCGCTGGCTGGAGCTCATCGCACGCTCCGACTCGCTCAGGCTGGACACGCCGCTGTTCGTCGTCCGCAGCGGCGAGGCCTCCGAGCTGGTCACGGAGGCCGGCGGCGAGGAGAGCGACATCACTCAGATAATGAACGCCCTCATGCACTATGCAGAGAAGAGCGGTCCCGCGCGCATCTATACCTGCCTTGACGCCGCACGCTCGCTCATCGAAAACGGCGCAGCGCTGACCGGCGCCGTGCGCGAGGGCGAGGACGCCTCCAAGGACGGCACCCTCACGGCGGAGCTGGACGGCTACGCCATCCTCGGCGGTGAGGGTCGGCTCATGGGTTATATTGAGGGCGAGGACGCCCTGGGCGTCGGGCTTTTCAACGGCGAGCCCGGCCGCGCGGCGCTTACGCTCTCCGGGGGCATAACGGCGGAGCTCGCCGGCGGCAGCGTGGAGCTTGAGCCCGTCTGGGACGAGGCAGGCTCGATAAGCGCCCTGGAGCTGCGCGTGAGCGTCGACGCCATCGTTTTGGAGACCGCCCCCGGCGCAGATTTGAGCTCCGACGAGGCGCGTTCGGCCGTGGAGGACGAGCTCGCGCAGCGCGCCGGGGCGTGGATATACAATATATTATCTAAAAGCGTCTCGCTCGGCCTGGACTTTCTCGGCCTGGGCCAGCGGCTGGAGCGCGAGAACCCGGAGCGCTGGCACGCCATGACGGAGCCCTGGTCCGGAATGCTGCCGGAGCTGGAGCTCACGGTAAGGGCCGGGGCCAAGCTCCTCAACGTGCGCGAATTCGCCGGGGCGCCGGACTGGAGTGGCACAAATGGACAATAAAAATACGCCCGGCGGCCTTACGGCGCGTCAGGCGGGTGCAATATGCTTTGTGGCCCTGCTGCCGCCCGCGACGCGTCTGCTGCCCGGGCTCTGTGCGGAGTTGGCGGGGCGCGCTGCCTGGCTCTGCCCTCTGGCGGCGCTGCCCGTGCTGCTGATAACGGCCTGGCTCATCAAAAAGCTGACGTCAAACGCAGCGGCGGGGGAGAATCTCGCCGGGCTCATGCTGCGGGGCCTGGGGCGCTGGGCGGGCGCGGCAGTGCTCATCATATATGGGCTGTGGCTGGTGGCCTACGCGGGTTTTTCCCTGCGCAGCTCGGCTTCGAGGTTCATCTACACCATATACCCCGGCGCGCCGCCCTGGCCCTTTGTGGTCGCGGGGCTGGTCATGGGGCTCTTTGCCGTACTCGCTCCGGTCAAGGCGCTGGCGCGGGCCTCGGAGCTTTTCCGCTGGCTGCTGGTCCTTGCGCTGGTGCCGATATTGGTGCTGGGAGTGCTGGAGATGGACGCCGACACGCTCGTGCCCGTGTACATGTCCGACGCAGTGCCCGTGCTTGAGGGCGCGCTGAGCGCGCTGGGCACCGGGGCCTTCCTCATCGTGAACATCGGCTTTCTGGAGCGCGGCCCTGGGGAGCTCAAACGCGGGCGCTTCTGTCTCGGAGCAGCGCTGCTCATGGCGCTGATCATAGCCGTGACCATCGGACGCTTCGGCGCGGAGCTCACGGGACAGCTCACCTATCCCTTCTTCGCCCTCGTACGCAACACCAGCCTTTTCGGCGTGGTGGAGAGGATAGAGGCGCTGGTAACGGCACTCTGGGTGCTCTCAGACTTTGTGCTCTTTGCCTTTTCGCTCTCGGCGGGCTCGGGCTGTCTGAGGCTGGCCCTGGGTCTGGGGCTGGACGCCGTCTCGGAGAGGCGCAAACTTTTCGACATGCGCGGCGGGCGCTGGCTCGTCTGGCTGTGCACGGCGCTCTCCGCGCTCACAGCCGTGCTCATAGCGCCGGATTCCGCATCGCTCGCCCTGTTCTCAAAGGTCATAGCGCCTGGCGTGAATCTGCTCATGCTCTTCGGCATTCTGCTCCCGGCACTGCTCATCGGGCGCATACGCGGGAAGATCTAAGGACCTGTATTCACAGGCGGAGTCACCTGTTTTGTGAATACAGGTTCTAAATTTCAAGCACGCCCTTTGCGCAGTCTATCATGCGCAGCAGAGCGGGCGTGGCCTCGCGCTCCGAGCGTATGGCCATGCCCAGCGTGCGCTTCAGCGGCGGGTCCAGCGGTATGGCCGCCACGTCCGCCGTACTGCCCTCGAGGATGAGCTTCGGCATTATGGTCACGCCCAGATTGTGCTCGACCATGGAGAGTATGGTCACGTCGAAGTTTGATGAGAGCTTCGCCTTCTTCGGTATGCCCGCTATGCGCATCGCGCGGGCAAGGTCCTCGTCCGGGACGTTGGAGGTCGTCGTGTAGACAAGGAAGGGCTCTCCCTTGAAGCTGCCTATCGGGAATACCTCCGCCCCGGCCATGGGGTGGGTGCGCGGCAGGACGGCCATCATGGGGTCGTCCTGTATTTTAATTGTGTCAAAGTTGAAGTGCGGCTGGAGGCTCGTAAAGGCTATGTCTATGCGCCCGGAGCTGAGCCACTCCTCTATCTCGGGACCGTTGCCCTCGAGCAGCTCCACGGAGATGCCCGGATAGCGCTCCTGGAAGGCCTCGAGTATTCGGGGCATCCAGCGCAGCGAAATGCTCGAGTAGGTGCCGATGCGCACCGTGCCGCGCTCCACGCCGCGGGTCAGGGCTATCTCCTGCTCCAGCCTGTCGGCTGTCTGCATCAGTTCGCGCATCAGCGGGGCAAGGCGCTCGCCCTCCGCCGTGAAGCGCACGCCCCGGTTCCCGCGCAGCAGCAGCGGAAAGCCCGCCCCCTCCTCAAGCGAGTTCACGATGTGCGTAACGCCGGACTGCGTATAGCCCAGGCTGTCCGCCGCCTTGGAGATGCTTCCAAGCTCCGCCGCGGCCAGCAGCGCCGCTATTTTTACGGTGTCCATGGGACGTCCTCCTTGATATTACGGTTTCTTATATCTGATATTATAATATCGCTCTTTACTAATATCAATATGTATGTTACTTTTTAAACGAAAGAGACAGCACCCCCATCCACGGTGCGCGAAAATAACATTGATTTTCCTCTTCCAAACTCCCATATCCACAAAAACGCCGCCCAGAGGGCGGCGTTTTTGTTTGTCTTTCAGCTCACTTCTTGGCGTATTCGACAGCGATCTTCGCGGCGACGCGGGCGTTATTGAGGGCGAGGGCGACGTTCGACTTGAAGCTCTCTCCCCCGGTCAGCTCCTTGACCTTGGCCAGCAGGAAGGGCGTGATGTCCTTGCCGTGCACACCGGCGGCGTCGGCAGCCTCGAGGGCGACGTTGATGATGCCCTCCATATAGTCGAAGTCGAGCCCGTCGGCCTCGGCTATGGGGTTGGCTATAAGCACGCCGCCGTCCATACCGAGGGCCCACTTGGCCTTGAGGATGGCGGCTATCTCGGCCTCGTCCTTCGCGGCGTAGTCGAGCTTGTGGCCGCTGCGGCGGCAGTAGAAGGCGGGGAACTCGTCGGTGCCCACGCCGATGACCGGCACGCCCATGGTCTCGAGATACTCGAGGGTGCGGCCGATGTCGAGGATCTGCTTGGCGCCCGCGCAGACCACGGCCACGGAGGTGTGGGCCAGTTCCTGCAGGTCGGCGGAGATGTCCATGGTGTCCTCGCCGTGCCTGTGCACGCCGCCTATACCGCCCGTGGCAAACACGCGCACGCCTGCCATATTAGCAATGAGCATGGTGGTGGCGACGGTCGTGGCGCCGTTGCGGCCGGAGGCGATGTATACTGGTACGTCGCGGCGGCTCACCTTGCCCACGCCCTCGGCGCGGCACATGACCTCGAGGTCCGCCTCGGAGAGGCCGACCTTCAGCTTGCCGCCCATGATGGCCATGGTGGCGGGCACGGCGCCCTCAGCGCGCACGACCTCCTCGACCTTCGCGGCGAAGTCCAGGTTCTCCGGCCAGGGCATGCCGTGGCTGAGTATCGTGCTCTCGAGCGCGACAACAGGCGCGCCGGCTTCCAGAGCCTCGCGTACCTCGGGCTTTATGTCCAGATATTCGTTCATGTGACTTCCTCCTATATCAAAATGATGGGTATACACTTTATCCGGCGGGTTCAACACCCGCTCCATCGTCCTTATGACCGGGCTCCGGTCCATGCGCGGCGCGCCGTAAAAGGAAAAGCCGTTTTTCAGCCAGAAGGCCTCCGCCTGGGGATTTCCGCTCACCACACCGAGCGCCGCGCGGCGGAAGCCGTAGCCCGTGAGCGCCTCGAGCAGCTCGGATATTATCCGTGAGCCCAGACCGCGGCCCTGGAGCCCGGCATCCAGCATGAAGAAGCCTATCCAGGCCGTTTCCGCATCCGGGTAGCCAACCACCAGGTCCAGCACCGCCGTCAGGCGCCCGTCCGGGCCGTAGGCGCTGAGATAGTATTTGTCCCGTTTGCTTTTTCCCGGCGGCAGGGCCTCAAGGTCGGCGCGTATATCTTCCGCGGCGGGGGCGGGGCTGCCGTAATACTTATAATAAAGGGGGTTGCCCGCGCAGAGTGCGGCTATATCCCGAAAATCCGCCTCGGTCACGTACCGCACATCCAGGCTGTGCGAGAATTTTCTGACGTTGAGTCTGCCCATGTCAGCGCCCGTTCTCCTTCAGCAGATTCTGAACATTTTCAACAGACATGGCCGGGTTGATGGTCAGCTCGCTGGCCACAGAGAGCGCGCCCGCGCCGAGGGCGAAGCCGATGCTCTCCTCCGCGCCGAGGCCGTTCACGCTGCCGTACACGAGCCCGGCCATAAAGGCGTCGCCCGCGCCGTTGGCGTTGGCCATCAGCTCCACAGGCCGCAGCGCGCGCTGGATGCGCCGGCCCTCCGCGTCCGCGTAGTAGCATCCGCGCTCGCCCAGACTGACGGCAACTCGGCGCACGCCTCTCTCAAGCAGGGCCGAGCAGGCGGCCTCCACGCCCTCAGGCGAGTCCGTGTCCATGTCCGCCAGGACGCCGAGCTCGATGCGGTTGGGCTTGATGCAGCTGAAACCGCCCACGAGATGCCGGACCTTGCGGGCGTAGCTGGTGCTGACCGGGTCGAGGAACACCGGCGTGTTCCCGGCCTCGGCAATGATGGTCTCAATAGTCTCCACGGGCAGGCAGGGGTCACAGACCACGGCCGCCGCGGCGCGCAGCTCCTCTCCATGGCTGCGTACCAGCTCAGGTGTGACGTTCTCGAGTATGCCCATGTCCGACATGGCAACGAGCATGTCCCCCTTCTGGTCGAGGACGGAGATGTAGCAGCTCGAGGCCGCGCCGGGGACGGTGACCACGCCGGAGATGTCTATTCCGGCGGCAGCGGAGCTGCGAAGCACCATCTCGCCGTAGAGGTCCGCTCCCACGGCCGAAACCAGCCGCGTGCGCACGCCGAGGCGTGCGAGATTTTCAAGCACGTTCCTCGTGACGCCGCCCGCGGAGGTACGCAGGTGGCCGGGGTTGGAGTCGCGCATTACTATGGGCACACGGCTCTTACCGTGCACGTCGATGTTCGCGGCGCCGATGCCGAGAACATAGGATTCGGACATATCAAACACCTCCAAAGGGAAGTAATATTATAACATTTTCCACACCGTTCGGGCAAGTGGGCGGAAGGAAAAAGCGCAAAGAAAGCCCCCGGTCCGATGACCGGGGGCAATTTTACTCAGTGGCAGCAACCTGCGCCGCCCTCGCCGTGGCAGCACTCGTGGCCTTCTTCCTCGTGGTGATGGCAGTTGGGATTGGGGTCGTGGGCCAGGACGCCGCGGATGAGCGCCTCGACGGCGTAGTCCGCGAGACCGCTTATCCCGCCGTAGACCTGGATGCCCGCCATGCCCAGCGCCTGCACCGCGCCGGAGCCGATGCCGCCGCAGATGAGCGTCTGCACGCCGCGCTTTGCAAGGAACTCCGCAAGCGCCTCGTGCCCCGCGCCGGCGGTATTGATGACCTCGGACGAGACCACCTCGCCGTTTTCTATGTCGTACAGCTTGAAGCGCTCGGTATGTCCGAAGTGCTGGAAAATCATCTCTTCCTCGTCGTATGTAACAGCAACCTTCATGCTTGGCCTCCTTTCGTTCGGCTACTATATTAAATACGCTTTGGACCGTTTCGTCAAGCACAAAATCTGTTGATGACAGGGGCGCATCGACCGGTGTATAATGGGTGCGCATTAGACAAAGGAGATGCAGATATGCCGGATCTGGAAAAACTGCTGGACACGGAGATAGGCGGCTTCTCGCTGGGAAACCTGCTGGCGGCCATCGTCATATTCCTTGTCTCGCTCATAATCATAAAGCTGCTGATGAAGGCGATAAAAAAAGCGCTGGAGCGCTCCAAGCTCGAGCGCGCCATACGCAGTTTCATACTCTCGTGCTCACGCGTGCTGCTCTGGGTGCTCGTCGCGCTGATCATTGCGGACAAGCTGAGCATTCCCTCCGCCTCACTGGTGGCGGTGCTCTCGGTGGCCGGCCTTGCGTTTTCGCTCTCGCTGCAGAACACGCTCTCGAACGTATTCGCGGGCTTCACGCTGCTGATGACCCGTCCCTTTGCCTCGGGCGACTTCGTGGAGCTGGGCACTACGACGGGCACAGTCATCTCCTCGGGTCTTTTCTACGTCACGCTCGTGACGGCGGACCACAAGGAAATACACATTCCCAACAGCGACGCCGCGGCCTCGCGCATCACCAATTACAGCGCGGAGCCGAGCCGCCGCGTGGACCTCGCCTTCGGGCTGGAGTACTCCTGCCCCGCCGGGGCCGTGCGTGAGGCGCTGCTCTGCGCCGCAAGGGCAGACAGCCGTGTGCTCACCGAGCCCGCGCCCGAAGTGGTCGTGAGCGCCTATCAGGCCAGCAGCGTGGAGTACTCTCTGCGCGTCTGGGCAAACAACGCGGACTACTGGGGCGTGTACTTCGCCCTCAACGAAAGCTGCCGCACCGAGCTGGAAAAGAACGGCCTCTCCATGGCCTTCGACCGGCTGGACGTCAGGATAATCGAAGACAAATAAAACACACATACAAGGAGGAAAACACATGAGCAAGATAGTCATAGTCGGCGGCGTCGCGGGCGGCGCAACCGCGGCCGCAAGACTTCGCCGTCTCGACGAGAAGGCGGAGATAATCGTCATTGAGCGCACCGGCTACGTCTCCTACGCCAACTGCGGCCTGCCGTACTATGTCGGCGGCGTCATAGAGGACCAGGACGACCTCACGCTCCAGTCCCCGCAGAGCTTCTTCTCCCGCTTCAACATCGACGTGCGCGTCTCCAGCGAGGTCACGAGCATCGACCGCACCAACAAGACCGTCACGGTTTTCAGCTTTGACGAGGGCCACGAGTATGTCGAGAGCTACGACAAGCTCATCCTCTCCCCGGGCGCGAAGGCGATGATCCCCGACACGCCGGGCGTCTACTCCGACAGGGTGCTGACCCTGCGCACGGTCGAGGACGCGCTGAGGATGCGCGAGCTGGTGGAGACCGAGCGCCCGGAGCGCGTGGTCGTGGTCGGCGGCGGTTTCATCGGTCTCGAAACGGCGGAGAACCTGATGGAGGCAGGCGCGAAGGTCACGCTCTTGCAGCGCAGTGAGCAGGTGCTCCCGCCCCTCGACTGGGACATGGCCTGCGAGCTGCACGCCCATCTGCGCGCTAAGGGGCTCGACCTGCGCTTCAAGCACGCGGTGGAGAGCTATGAGGAGACGGAAAACGGCATCATCGTGCACGTGAAGGACCACGAGAGCATCGAATGCGGCTTTGTTGTGCTGGGCGCGGGCGTCGTGCCGGAGAGTGAGCTCGCCAAGGCGGCGGGCCTGGAGCTCGGCATGAAGGGCTCGATAAAGGTCGACAGCCATATGCGCACCTCGGACCCGGACATCTACGCGGTTGGCGACGCGGTGGAGGTCGTGAACCCCATCACGGGCAAGAGCGCACTGGTGGCTCTGGCGGGCCCGGCGAACAAGCAGGGGCGCATAGCGGCAGACAACATCTGCGGCATCCCCTCCGAGTACAAGGGCACCCAGGGCTCGACGGTCATCAAGGTTTTCGACATGACGGCGGCGGTGACCGGTCTGAACGAGAAGGCCGCGAAGGCGGCGGGCGTGAAGTACGCGAAGGTCCTCGGCTACTCGGCCAGCCACGCGGGCTACTACCCCGGCGGCCGGAACATGAGCATAAAGACGCTGTTCGACCCCGACACGGGCCGCATCCTGGGCGCGCAGATCGTGGGCTTTGACGGCGTGGACAAGCGGATAGACGTGATGGCGACGGCGATACGCTCGGGGCTCACGGCGGACGAGCTCTGCGATTTGGAGCTGGCCTATGCGCCGCCGTACTCCTCGGCGAAGGACCCGGTGAACATGGCGGGCTTCATGATACAGAACGTGATGAACGGCATCGTGAAGCAGCACTTCCCCGAGGACGTGCCGAACATTCCGCGCGACGGCAGCGTGACGATACTGGACGTGCGCACCGCGTCCGAGTTCGCGGGCGGCTGCATCGAGGGCGCGGTGAATATACCGCTGCACGAGCTGCGCTCGAGGCTGGGCGAGCTGGACCGCAGCAAGTTCATATATGTGAACTGCTTCTCCGGCATGCGCAGCTATATCGCCTGCCGCATCCTGAGCGGCAACGGCTTTGACTGCTCCAATCTTGCCGGCGGCTGGCGCTTCTATCAGCTCGTGACCAAGGAAAAGGCCGATAACGAGCATTATCCCTGCGGCGAGCGCAAATAACGCCGCGCCTCGCTGCGCGCAACGCGCGCGAATGAAAGTTTCGTCCACCTTTTCAAAGGTGGCGGGGTGCAGGGGCA
>URDK01000083.1 GCA_900546485.1 uncultured Eubacteriales bacterium | reverse complement strand
GATCATCATGCCCGAGTACAGCGCCGAGGACAATTCCCTGGACTATGCGTGCCGCGCCCTGCAGGCCGTGACCATACCCATATCCTACCTCGGCGGCATAATCCTCTGCGCCATAATCTTCTACCGACGCAAGCTCAAGCGGCCCATAGAGATACTCAACGCCGCCTCGGAGAAAATAGCCGAAAACGACCTGGGCTTCACAGTGGAGGTCCCCTGCGGCAATGAGCTGGGAAGGCTCTGCGAATCCTTTGAGAAGATGCGCGCCTCGCTGCTCAAGCTCAACCGCGAGCACTGGGCGCAGATGGAGGAGCGCCGTCGCCTCAACGCTGCCTTCGCGCACGATCTGCGCACGCCGCTCACCGTCCTGCGCGGCCGGGCCTCCCTGCTCGAGGCTGAGCTGCCCCCCGGGAGCGAGGCGGCCGCGGACGTGGGCGTCATGAAGGCGCATATCGAACGCCTTGTCCGCTATGCCGACGCGATGTCCAGCCTCCAGCGCATGGAGGATGTGGAGATAAAGCGCGCGCCTATGGAGCTCCCCGCCATTGCCGAGGGCCTGCGCGAGACGGCGGAGATACTCTTCGCGGGCCGCGAGGTTCGCGTCACATGCGCGGAAGGCACGGCCGAGGTCGACATCGAGGTCGTCATGCAGGTCTGCGGCAACATCCTCTCGAACAGCGCCCGCTACGCGCGCTCGCGCGTGGACATAGACCTCTCGCTGGTGAACGGGGCCATGCGCGTCGCCGTGACGGACGACGGCGGCGGATTCACGCGCGAGGGCCTCGAAAAGGCCTCGGCGCCCTTCTACAAGGGCGAGGGCGGCGGGAGCGAGCACCTGGGGCTCGGCTTGAACATCTGCGACATCCTCTGCCGCCGCCACGGCGGGCGGCTCGTCATAGAAAACGTGGGCGCGGGCGCGCGTGTCACCGCCGTATTCGGCGGCGAATAGGCCCGCGGGAAGGAGAAACCAGTCTTGCAGCTATATTTTGCGCCCCTCGAGGGCGTCACAGGCTATGCCTTCCGCCGGGCGCACATGCGGTATTTTGCCCCGGCGGACAAATATTTTGCGCCCTTCTACTCGCCCACGCGCGAGCATGTCCTGCCGCCGCGTGCAGCACGGGAGCTCGACCCCGTCAGGAACGAGGGCGTGCCTCTGGTCCCGCAGCTTCTCTGCCGCGACCCCGGCGACTTCATCTGGGCGGCGAAGCTGCTCGCGGACATGGGCTACGGCGAGGTGAATCTCAACCTCGGCTGCCCCTCCGGCACCGTCGCCGCCAAGGGCAAGGGCTCGGGCTTCCTGGCCTTTCCGGAGGAGCTGGAGGCCTTCTTTGAGCGCGTGTTTGCCGAGCAGGGAATGCCGCACGTCTCGGTCAAGACCCGCCTCGGCGTCGAGGACCCGGCGGAGTTTGCCTCGCTGCTCGACATCTACCTGCGCTTCCCTATCTCCGAGCTAATCGTCCACCCCCGCGTGCGTCGGGACATGTACAAGCTGCCCGCAAGACCCGAGCACTTCCCCGAAAACGGACCCTGGCCGCTCTGCTACAACGGCGACATCTTCACAGCCGCCGCGGCAAGGGAGCTTGAAGCACGTTTCCCGGGTGCGTCGGCACTCATGCTTGGCCGGGGCGCTGCGGCGAATCCCGCGCTGTTCTCGCTCATTCGAGGAGGAGATGGCGTTGAGCGCGGGGCGCTCCGCGCCTTTCACGACGAGATATACGACACCTGCTGCCGCGACTTCGGCTCCGCAGGCTCGGCCATGCTGCGCATGAAGGAGCTCTGGAGCTACCTGCGCTGCCTGTTTCCCGACTCGGACAAGGCGCTCAAGCGCCTCGCCAAGACGCGCAGGCCCGAGGAATTCGCCGCGGTCGCGGCCGATATTCTGGGCAGTGAAAGGCTGGAGCCGGCCGGGGCGTTCAATGCGTTTCAATGCGTAAATATTTAAGGGGGAAACCCCTTGGTAGGGTTTCCCCCTTTGACCCCCTTCCTGACCTTTTTTAAGCACAAAGGGTTTCCGCCCGCTGCGGCGGGCAGCCAGAGGCTTTGCCTCTGGACTCCACCCGCTTTTTTGTAAAAAAGCGGGGCAAAAAACTTTTAAACTCTAGGCGGCGCTTCGGCGCCGCTTTCGTGTTATAATCGGTGCGGGTGATTACGATGAGGCTTTTTATTGCGATAAACTTTAGTGATACGGCGCTCGACTCCTTTGAAGCGGCGCGGGAGCGCCTGCGCGCTCAGGCCGGGCGTGCTAACTACTCGCGGCGCGAAAATCTCCACCTTACGCTCGCCTTCCTCGGCGAGCTGCCCAGCTCCCGGCTCCCGGACATTGAGGCCGCTATGAAGGCCGCGGCGGCGGGCGCGGGGGAATTTTCGCTCAGCTTCGACCACGCCGGGCGCTTCCGGCGCGAGGGCGGGGACATCTGGTGGCTCGGCGCCGCTGACTGCCCCGCGCTGACGGCGCTGCAAAGCCGCCTCGCCTCAGAGCTGAAATCAAGGGGCTTTGCGCTCGAGGACAGGCGCTTTTCACCCCACCTGACGCTTGCAAGACGCGTGTTCGGAACTGCCGACGCCGCCTCTCTCCTTGACCGCCCCGTCCCCTGCCGTGTATCCGGCATGAGCCTCATGCTCTCGGAGCGCCCCGGGGGAAAGCTGACCTACACGGAACTCTTTTACGCCGCCTTTGCGCGTTGACGCGCCATGTTTCGGCGTGTTATCATAGGCAGTACAGATGACCAGGAAAGGCGGTGCCGTCTTGCTCGTTCACGACCTCACACATACCATAGCCGAAGACATCCTTGTCTGGCCCGGCACGGAGCAGCCGAAGCTCTCCGAAGGCAGCACGTTCGAGCGCGACGGATTCCGCGAGACACGCCTTGAGATATTCTCCCACGTCGGCACGCACATGGATGCCCCGGCGCATATGCGGCCCGACCGGCCGCAGCTCGACGAACTGCCTGCCTCCGCCTTCTGCGGTACGGCCTATGTGCTCGATGCGCGCGGCCTCGGCCCCGGAGAAGAGATAGCCGCGGAGGCCGTTGAGGCCGCCGCGGGCGCGGATTTCCTGCTCGTCTGCACGGGCTGGGACCGCTTCTGGAACACGCCGGAGTATTTCGGCAGCTTCCCCGTGCTCTCCAAGGCCGCGGTGCGCCGTGCGGTGGAGCTCGGCGTCAAAGGCATAGGCCTTGACACGATGGGCATAGACCCCATGGACGCCGAGGGCTTTCCGAGACACCACATCATGTTTGAAAACAGCCTCGTCATAATTGAAAATCTCTGTGAGCTTTCAAAAATTGCGGGACGCCGCGTGTTTTTTGCGGCGCTGCCCATAAAATATAAAAACGCAGACGGCGCGCCCGTACGTGCCGTCTGCATCGAGGACTGACGCCCGCTCAACCGAGCGCGACGTCCAGTATCATCATTATTACAAAACCGAGTGCGGCGCCTATGGTGCCGACGTTCGAATGCTCGCCCGCCTGGGCCTCGGGGATGAGCTCCTCCACGACAACATAGATCATCGCCCCGGCTGCGAAGGAGAGTATGTACGGCAGCGCGGGCGTCACGAGGCTGGTCAGCAGTATGGTCAGCAGCGCACCGATAGGCTCGACCACGCCGGAGAGGATGCCCATGCCGAAGGCCCTGCCGCGGCTCACGCCCTGACCGACGAGCGGCATGGAGATCACCGCGCCCTCGGGCACGTTTTGCAGCGCGATGCCTGCAGCCAGCGTAAAGGCCGCGGCGGCGGAAACCGCCATCTCACCCGAGAGCGCGCCCGCAAACACCACGCCCACGGCCATGCCCTCCGGCAGGTTGTGCAGCGTCACGGCCAGGACCAGCATAGTGCTCTTGCCGAGGCCGCAGCTCTTGCCCTCCGGGCAGTCGGAGCCGAGGTGCAGGTGCGGTATCACACTGTCGAGGATCAGCAAAAATATCACGCCCGCCATGAAGCCCACAGCGGCAGGTACCCAAGGCGTCACGCCCTGGCTCTCGGCCATATCTATGGCCGGGATTATCAGCGACCAGACCGAGGCCGCTATCATAACGCCGGAGGCAAAGCCGAGCAGCAGCTTTTGTATGCCGGGCCTCGCCTCACGCTTGAGGAAAAACACAAAGCAGGCGCCCAGCGCCGTGCCGATAAACGGTATCAGAATGCCTATCGCGGTCTTGAGGGTGTCGTTCATTTTACCCGCCTCCCTTCTGCCCGGATTATAACATATAAAATTTTCTTTTCAATAAACTTTTCGGCAGTCTGCGGCGTCATTATAATCAGACAGACAGGAGATGAGCCAGGTATATGACCAGAAAAAGCAGCAGGCGCGGCCGCAGGGATGCGCGCTTTGGACGCGGACTTAAAACAGTACTGACCGTTTTCGCGGTCATTGTCTGCATGTTCATAGGAGGCTCGACCCTGTTCACCGGCCACAGCTCGCACGCCTCGGCGGACGACCGTCCGGCGCAGGAGAGTCCAGCCATCCCGAACGAGAGCACGCCTCCGGAGAGCGCCCCGCCTGAAAGCGCCGCGCCCGAAAACACCCCGACCGACGGAAGCTCCGGCGAGGGAATCTCGTCCGGAGATGACGGCAGCAAGGAGGACGCCAGGCCCTCCCCCACGCCCAATGACTGCGACATGCTCGTACCCGAGAGCGAGGCCGTGGACGACAGCTATTTTGACGACGCCGTGTTCATCGGCAATTCCCGCACCGAGGGTCTGAAGATGTACTCCGGCCTTTCAAACGCCACCTTCATAACCGAGGTCGGCCTCACGGTGGACAGCATCTTCACGGACTACTGCAACATCTCAGGCGGCGGGAAGGCCCGGGCCTTCGATCAGCTAGCATCCATGGAGTTTGGCAAGGTCTACATCATGCTCGGCATGAATGAGCTCGGCTGGGTCTATGAAAGCGTGTTCAAAGAGGACTACGGCAAGATAATCGACAAGATACGCGAGATAAACCCGGACGCCACGATATACATCCAGTCCATCATGCCCGTCAGTAAGTGGAAGGACTCCACCGACGACGTATACACCATCGCCAACGTCGAGCGCCTGAACGCCCAGCTGCGCGACCTCGCCGACGAGAAAGAGGTCTGGTACGTGGATGTGGCCGCGGGCGTCATGGACGAGGACGGCTATCTTCCCTATGAGGCGACAGGCGACGGCGTGCACCTCACCCCGGAGTACTGCGTCAAGTGGATGGATTATCTGAGAACGCACACCGCACAATAGACAATAGATAGAGATAGAAAGAGGACGATAACATGATAAAGAGAATAGCCGCCGCACTGCTGGCGCTCTGCCTTGTGCTCCCTCTCGCGGCCTGCGGGCAGGGAGGCGAGCTGGAGCTGAACATCGACGAGCTCGGAGAGGAGCTCTATTCCGTCGGAACCTTTGGCGAGGAGCTCTATGCCCTGGATGAATCCGTGGCCCAGGGCCTCTACGGCACGGACGCGGACACGCGCTGCTGGGTACGCGCCGGTACCGGCGCCACGGCCGAGGAGCTGGCGGTTTTCGAGACGAAGGACGCCGATGCCGCCGCCGCGCTGGTCCAGAAGCTCGAGGCCCGCAACGCGGACCGCATCGAGAGCTACTCGAGCTATATCCCCGAGGAGGTGCCCAAGCTCGAAAACGCCGTGATACTCTCCGGCGGGCGCTACGTGGTGCTCTGCGTGGCCGAGGACTCCTCCGCGGTACGCGAGGCCGCGCAGAAGGCGCTCGGCTGATATGAACGGCGAAGAATTCGCCAACTTCGTCAGGCAGAATGAGGATAGCTTTTACCGCATCGCGTTCAGCTACGCACGCAACCGCGAGGACGCCCTGGACATTGTGCAGGACGCCGTCGAAAAAGGGCTGCGCAAGCTGCCGTCGCTGCGCGATCCGGCACGTATAAAGCCCTGGTTCTGCCGCATACTGGTGAACGAGAGCATAGACCGCCTCCGTCGTCGGCGCGACATCGAGCCGGCCGACGAGAGCATACCCGCGCCGGACGACACGGGCGGACGCGCAGATTCCCTCGCGCTGTACGACGCGGTGGCGGCGCTGCCGCCGAAGCTCAAAACGATAGTGATCCTGCGCTTTTTTGAGGACATGAAGCTCACGGAGGTGGCCCAGGCCGCCGGGTGCACGCTCAGCACGGCGAAATCCCGGCTTTACAAGGCCCTGGCGCTGCTGCGCGTCGAGCTTGACGACGGGGAGGTATGAGCCGTGAAGGAAGAGCTTCGTGACATATACATGCAGACGGAAATTCCCGAGGAGCTCCCCGGGCTTGTCGAAGGCGCTATCAGACGCGGCACGCGGCGTGCCGCGCGCCGGCGGAATGCGATCAGGATCGCATCTCCGATAGTTGCGGCCTGTGCGGTCTTCGTACTCATGCTCAACACCGTCCCCACCTTCGCCAACGCGATGTACGAGGTGCCCGTGCTGGGCGAGGTCTGCCGGGTGCTCACCGTCCGCAGCTACCACTATGAGGACGAGAAGAAGAACGTTGACATCGAGGTCCCGGCCATAGACGTGGAGTTCGGCGGCGCGGACTGGGCCGAAAATGTAAACCAGCTCATAGAAACCACGGTCGAGAACGAGGTCGCGCAGTCCGAGGCCCGTGCCGAGGAATACTATGACGCCTTCATCGCCACCGGCGGCACGCCGGAGGAGTATAACCCCATCGGCATCCAGGTCGACTATGAGGTCTACTACGCCTCGGACGAGGTGCTCTCCTTTGCCGTGATAAAGACAGAGACCCTTGCCTCGGCTTATGAGACCTTCCACTATTATAACTATGACCTCCAGACCGGTGAGGAGCTGAGCATTGAGGACATCGCCGGTGCAGACTGGCGGGATCGGGCCAAGGCCGCGCTCATCGAGCTCATCTCGAACCCCGGCGAGGGTGAATCGTACTGGGATATGGACGATGAGGCGCTGGAAGCCGCGCTGGACGAGGCTCAATTCAAGCTGGACTCCACTGGCGCGCCTGTGCTGGTGTTCCAGAAATATTCCCTCGGCCCCGGCGTCATGGGACGCCCGGAGTTGACGCTCAAATAAGAAAAAGCCGCCCTTGGGCGGCTTTTTTCCTTTATTCCGGCATGCCCAGAAGGCGGCGATACTCCTCGGCGGTGTTCACCCGGCCGGCGGCCGAAAACGACATGGTCTCGGGCGCGAAGCAGCGTCGGGCGAGACTGAGCACGTTCTCGCGTGTCACGGCGTCGTAGCGCTCTATGAGCTCGTCAGGGCTCAGGGCGCCGCCGAGAAAGAGCTCGCCGTAGCCCAGCCGGTTCATGCGCGAGCCCGTGGACTCAAGGCTCATGAGTATCGTGGCCTTCACCTGCTCTCGCGCGCGAGAGAGCTCGCTCTCCGACACGCCCTCGTCCAGCAGCCGGTGCAGCTCGTCCATGATGAGACCCAGGGCGCGCGCCTCTGTGTCCCGGTTCGTCGCCGCGGCGACAGCAAAGAGCCCCGTGTCCTCAAAGCCCGCCGTGAAGGAGTACACCGAATAGCACAGTCCGTACTTTTCGCGCACGGTCTGGAACAGGCGCGAGGAGGCGTTGCCGCCCAGGATACCCGAGAGCAGCTGCAGGGCGAAGCGCTCGCTGCTGGCCGTCTCAAGGCCCGGGAAACCGAGCACCAGCTGATTTTGCTCCGTGGCCTTGCGCTTGAGCGTGAGGCAGGGGCGGTAGGCCGAGCGCTCCGGCTTCTCGGGCTTTGTGGCCGGCATCTCGGAAAACCGCCGCACGAGCTCAGCCACGTCCGCATCCGTGAAGCTGCCGGAGAGCGCGGCCACTACCCGCGGCGCGGAATAGTGTCTCGCCATAAAGCCGCGCAGGCTCTCGCCCGTCTGCCGCGCAAGGCTGGAGCTGCGCCCCAGCACCGGGCGGCCCAGCGCGCCGGGGAAGCAGCCCCCGATGAGCCGCTCCGCCGCCACGTCCTCGGGCGTGTCCTCGTACATGTCGATCTCCTCTTGTATTATGCCCTTCTCGTTCTCCACATCGGCCTCATCAAAGCGCGAATCGAAGAACATCGCGCAGAGCGTATCCGTGGCGATGGGCAGGTGCGTATCCAGCACGCGGGCGTAGAAACAGGTGTTGTCCCTCGTGGTGTAAGCGTTCATCTGCCCGCCGACGGCGTCCATGCGCTCCGCGAGCTGCGCGGCGCTGTACTGCGAGGTGCCCTTGAAAAGCATATGCTCTATGAAATGCGCACTGCCTGCCTCTGAGTATTTCTCATACCTCGAACCGGCGCCCACCCAGATACCCAGCGAGGCGGAACGCACCCCGTCCATATGCTCGCAGACTATCCTCGCCCCGTTGGGCAGCTCTATTTTCTCGTACATCACAGCACTCCTCAAGTATTTTTAAGTCATTTTAACACTATTTGCTCCAAAAGCGAAGAGGTTTTCGCTAACGCCCTTGACAGAATCATCCGGCCGTGGTAGTATTCTCTACACCCGTGAGGGAGTAGTCTTCCGCATCCGGCGGAGGCAAGTCAACAGCATGGCGGAAATCTGTTTCGCCTGGCTTGCATTAAAAGACAAGACTCATGGATAGGATATCCCTATCCATGAGTTTTTTCTTTAGTTAAAGAAAGGATGGGTAATGTTGAAGTACTATTGCGAGGACGCCGAGAGCGTACTGCGCGAGGTAGGCAGCAGTGAAAAAGGCCTGAGCGCCGAGGAGGCCGCAAAGCGGCTGGAGCGCGACGGCAGAAATGAGCTGGCCGCTGCGAAGAAGCCTTCGCTGATCAGCCAGTTCTTCAAGCAGATGGCCGACCCGATGATCATCATCCTGATCGTAGCGGCTGTGATAAGCGCAATAACCTCGGTCTACCAGGGTGAAGGCATGGCTGACGTCATCATCATTCTCTTTGTCGTCATCGTCAACGCCGTCCTGGGCGTGTACCAGGAGAACAAGGCTGAAAAAGCCATCGAAGCCCTGCAGGCAATGAGCGCCGCTACGAGCCGCGTGCTCCGCGGCGGCAAGGTCACGGTAGTCCCCTCCGCCGAGCTCGTCGTGGGTGACATCGTGCTGCTCGAGGCCGGCGACGCCGTGCCCGCCGACGGCAGGCTGCTCGAGAGCGCCAGCCTCAAGATAGAGGAGGCCGCGCTGACAGGCGAGAGCGTCCCCGTAACCAAGTTCATCGACATACTTGACCCCGGCTCTGCTCCCGATGTACCCCTCGGCGACCGCAAGAACATGATGTACATGGGCAGCACGGTCGTCTACGGCCGCGGCAGCGCCGTAGTAACCGCTACCGGCATGGACACCGAGATGGGCCGCATCGCCGATGCGCTCCAGAAGGCGGAACAGGGCCAGACCCCGCTGCAGATAAAGCTTAGCCAACTCTCCAAGATACTCACCTGGCTCGTGCTCGGCATCTGCGTCGTCATTTTCGGCGTTCAGGTACTGCGCGCCGGCGGCTTTACCGGCCAGGTCATCCTTGACTCCTTCCTCGTAGCCGTTTCCCTCGCCGTCGCCGCCATTCCCGAAGGCCTTGCGGCGGTCGTGACAGTCGTGCTCTCGATAGGCGTCACAAACATGTCCAAGCGCAACGCCATAATAAGGCGTCTCACCGCGGTCGAGACCCTCGGCTGCGCTCAGATAATCTGCTCCGACAAGACCGGCACCCTCACCCAGAACAAGATGACGGTCGTCGACCACTACGGCCCGGACGAGAATCTGCTCGCCACCGCCATGAGCCTCTGCTCCGACGCGGAGGAGGACGAAAACGGCGAGGCCGTCGGCGAGCCGACGGAGTGCGCGCTGGTGAACTGGGCCCACGGCCTCGGCCTCGACAAGGATGACCTCAAGGCCTGCGCTCCGCGCATAGGCGAGGCCCCCTTCGACAGCGTGCGCAAGATGATGAGCACCGTCCATGCCTCCGGCGGCAGTGTGGTGCAGTACACCAAGGGCGCGCCCGACGAGGTGCTCAAGCGCTGCGTCTCCTACCTCGACCATGGCGAGGTATGTCCCATGACGGACGCCAAGCGGCAGGAGATCCTCGCCGCCAACAAGGGCATGGCCGATCGCGCCCTGCGAGTCCTCGCCGCCGCCGCTCGCTGGTGGAAGACCGAGCCCACCGACTTCGCCCCCGAGAAGCTTGAGCAGGAGCTCTGCTTCATCGGCCTGACCGGCATGATAGACCCGGTGCGTCCCGAGGTCAAGGCGGCCATCGAGGAGTGCCGCGGCGCGGGCATCCGCCCCATCATGATAACCGGCGACCACATAGACACCGCCGTCGCCATCGCCAAGGAGCTGGGCATCCTCAAGGACGCCTCCGAGGCCGTCACCGGCAGCCAGCTCGACGCCATGGACGACGAGGAGTTTGAGCGCCGCTTCCGCGACATCTCCGTATACGCCCGCGTGCAGCCCGAGCACAAGACCCGCATCGTCACGGCCTGGAAGAAGGCCGGCTGCGTCACCGCCATGACCGGCGACGGCGTCAACGACGCGCCCAGCATAAAGAGCGCCGACATCGGCGTAGGCATGGGCATCACCGGCACCGACGTCACCAAGAACGTCGCCGACATGGTCCTCGCGGACGACAACTTCGCCACCATCGTCGGTGCAGTCGAGGAAGGCCGCCGAATCTACGACAATATCCGCAAGGCCATCCAGTTCCTGCTCGGCTCGAACATGAGCGAGGTCATCAGCATCTTTGTGGCCACGCTGCTCGGCTTCTCGATACTCCAGCCGGTGCATCTGCTCTGGATAAACCTCGTTACCGACTGCTTCCCGGCCCTGGCCCTCGGCATGGAGCGCGCGGAGGCGGACATCATGCGCCGCAAGCCGCGCGACGCGAAGGCCGGCGTCTTCGCCGGCGGCATGGGCGCGGACATCGCCTATCAGGGCATCGTCGTCTCCCTGCTGACCCTCGCCAGCTACTTCGTCGGACACTTCATCGAGTCCGGCGTCTGGGAGATAGCCAACAGCGCCGACGGCACGACCATGGCCTTCCTCACCATGAGCATGGCCGAGATCTGCCACAGCTTCAACATGCGCTCGCAGCGCGGCAGCCTCTTCACGCTCAAGGGCATGAACAAGACCCTCAACTGGGCCGCCCTTGGCAGCCTCTTTGCCACCACGCTGGTCTGTGAAGTCCCCTTCCTCGCCAACGCCTTCGGCTTCGCGCCGGTCGACTTCATCGAGTACGTTGTGGCCCTCTGCTTCGCTGTAAGCATCATCCCCATAGTCGAGATCGTGAAATTCTTCCAGCGCAAGGCTGAAAAGCGGCGCTAAATCAGACACGGCACAGGCCCGGGCGGAAGACCGCCCTCCCAAATAAAGCGGCGCCCCGGATAAACTCCGGGGCGCCGT
>URDK01000082.1 GCA_900546485.1 uncultured Eubacteriales bacterium | reverse complement strand
CGCCCAGGAGATACGCCTTCTTGGCGGAGAACTTCTCCTGCGCGAAGTTTGCAAGGACCGTGCCCTGGAAGGGGTCCAGGAAGCAGATGCGGAAGTAGTAGTCGTTGCCGGCAGTCACCTGGGGGTTGGTGCAGGAAGTGCCGATGGCAGGGATCTTAGCGCTCTCGAACAGAGGGCCGGCAGCAATCGCGCAAGCAGAACCATATGTACCGATCACCACAGACACACCCTGGGAAATCAGGGTCTGCGCGGCAGTGGGTGCCTTAGCCTGGTCGGAAGCATTGTCCGCATAGACCAACTGCACACTGTACTCCTCGCCGTTGATGGTAACGGTGGGCTTCAGGGAGTGGGCATACTCAATACCCAGGATCTCCTTCTTGCCGCCGCCGCCGTTCTGACCGGAAGTGGGCTCAAACACGCCGATCTTAACGACCTTGTCGCCGGTAGCAGCGCCGTCATCGGCGGGCGCTTCGCTGACAGTGGCGCCGTCGTCCGGAGCGTCGCTCGCGGCGGGGGCGGCCTCACCGCAGGCGGCAAGGGCAAACACCATGCACAGCGCAAGCAGAAGTGCAAGTATCTTCTTCATTTTCTTCTCATCCTCCTAAATCATGTTCGGCCGCGACGTCCATCTTGAGTGGACATTTGTACTTCGCGGCCTGGGCATGATTATAAACTATCTCGCCTGCGATTGCAACACAATTTCGCACATTTTATAGTAATTTCTTTAATTAATCACAGTGAAAAATTTGACCGCCGAAAAAATCGGCGGTCAAAAGCGCTTTTTTGTGTACTTTCACCAACTACACCAGTGCAGGGCCCGTCCTCCAATCCGTCCCTCCCCTGCGCTCGGCGGCGGCGCGGTAGCCGAGGACATAGAGGTCGCGCGCGCCGGAGCCGAGCTCGAACACGGAGAGCGTGTCGCGCGGCAGCTGCCTTGCGGCGGCTGCCTTAGTTATAATAGGTATGCGGCTCTTGTCCTGGGCGCGGCGCAGCAGTTCCCGACCCCGCTCCGATGCCGCGAGCAGGCGGGCATAGGGCGGCACGCCCTCGGCCATGCCCTCGCGCACGCCGAGGCAGGCGCACATGGTCATGCGCCGTATGCGCGAGAGGGCGTAGCGCTTGCTCTTGGCGGCGGCGAGCACGCCGTCGAGCGTGGGCTCATCGCGCACTGCGGCGCGCAGGCGGTTGCCCAGGCCCTCGGAGGCGTCCGGCAGGCGGCTAAACTCCTCGTCTGGCAGCATGCGCAGCCTCGCAAGCAGCATGGGCTCCAGCGTCTCCATGAGCACCGGCCCCCTCCCCCGCTCGGCCTCGCGTTCAAAAACGGCGAGGGCCGCGTCGGGCATGAAGCCGGAGCAGCTCTTGCCGGCTGCGATGCGGCTGCGCAGCTCGGAGGCGGAGCGGATGCTCCCCTCTCCCTGTCCGTCGTGCTCCGCGCCCTCGCGTCTGACGGTCATGAAGCCGAGGTCGAGGCCGAGCTCGTATATGGCGCGGATATATTCTACGGCAAGTATGTTGTTCGGCGTCTCCACGAGGCGCGCGGTCTCCTCATCGGTGACGGCGGCGAGGGCGCGCTGCCGCGCGGCCGCAAAGGGGATGCCGCTCTCGAGCTCGCGCCTGAGCTCCGCGGCGAGCGCGGGACTCAGCAGGGCCTCGGCCGCACGCTCGAGCGGCTCGGTCTCGCCGCACTCGCTGCCGAAACAGAGACAGTCCACAACGCCGAGTGCTGCGAGCAGCCCCACCCCGCCGCGGGCAAAGCCCTCAGCAGAGGACAGCGCCCAGGGCAGGGGCAGCTCGAACACCAGGTCGGCGCCGCAACGCGCGGCGGCCTCGGCCCGCGCGAATTTCGACCACACCGCGGCCTCGCCCCGCTGCACGAAGTCTCCGGACATGCAGCAGACCACCGCCGTGTCTTCGCCCATGGTCTCCCGCGCGCGCTCGAGCAGCAGCGCGTGGCCGTTGTGGAAGGGATTGAACTCGGTTACTATGCCCACGACGCGCATCGTTGACGCCTCCTTTGTAAAAAATCGCGTTTTCTATTGCGTTTTCGGCTGAATGTGGATAAAATGTGTAGTTGGATATACTGCGCATATTTTACTATGGGCGAAATATTTTTACAACATATATTAGAAAGGATACTGCTGAAATGAAAGTTTTGGTCATCAATGCCGGAAGCTCCTCCCTCAAGTATCAGCTCATCGATATGGAAACCGAGGCCGTCCTGGCCAAGGGTCTGTGCGAGCGCATCGGCATAGACGGTCACCTCAAGCACACCCCGCTCATTGGCGGCAAGCCGGTGTTCAATGAGGACATCTCCCTGCCGACTCACTCCGAGGCCATTGCCGCGGTCATCGACAAGCTGACCAGCGCCGAGTACGGCGTCGTTGCGAGCATGAGCGAGATAGACGCCGTGGGTCACCGCGTCGTCCATGGCGGCGAAAAGTTCGCCTGCTCCGTGCGCATCACCGACGAGGTCATGAAGGCCCTCGAGGACTGCACCCCCTTCGCTCCTCTGCACAACCCTGCGAACATCACCGGCATCAACGCCTGCACCGCCGTCATGGGCAAGGATGTCCCGCAGGTCGCCGTGTTCGACACCGCATTCCACCAGACCATGCCCGCCAAGGCTTTCACCTATGCCGTGCCCTATGACTACTACAAGAACGACGGCATCCGCCGCTACGGCTTCCACGGCACCAGCCACCGCTATGTCTCCGGCCGCTGCGCCGAGCTGATGGGCAAGCCCATCGAGGAGCTCAAGATAATCAGCTGCCACATGGGCAACGGCTCCTCCATCTGCGCCATCGACGGCGGCAAGAGCGTCGATACGTCCATGGGCTTCACCCCGCTGGTCGGCCTGCCGATGGGCACCCGCTGCGGCGATCTCGACCCGGGCGTCATGCAGTTCATCATGAACAAGTATGGCATGAACATCGACGAGATGCTGGGCGTGCTCAACAAGAAGTCCGGCGTGCTGGGCGTCTCCGGCGTGAGCAGCGACTTCCGCGACCTCGAGGCCGCCGCCGAGGAGGGCAATGAGCGCGCCAAGCTGGCTCTCGATATGTTCGACTACTGGGTTGCCAAGGTCGTCGGCAGCTACGCGGCCGCGATGAACGGCGTGGACGCCATCATCTTCACCGCCGGCGTTGGCGAGAACGCCCCCACCACCCGTGCCGGTATCTGCAAGTACCTCGGCTACCTCGGCTGCGAGGTCGACCCCGAGCAGAACAAGAAGCGCGGCGACGACGTGTGCATCTCCACCGCCGACAGCAAGGTCAAGCTCTTCGTCATCCCGACCAACGAGGAGCTCGTCATCGCCCGCGACACCCGCGACATCGTCGAGGGCTGAGGCTGACTCAATATAATTAAACGGCGCCGCCGCAGGCAAAACATGCCTGCGGCGGTTTTTTGTGCGCATCTTACAAAATGCTCCGGCAAATTTCGGCTCTGCAAGGCCGATACAGGATACAAATCGTATGCATTTGCGTGTTAGACTGTAAAAAACGGGAAAGGCGGGGAACGAGCATGATAACGGGCAAAACACTCAGGAACCTTCTGCTGATACTCGCCGCGCTGGCGCTGATCGTCTTCCGCATCGTCTCCTTCGGGCTGTTTTCGCCGAGTTCGCACATGTGGCCAAACCGCATCGAGGACGGCAGGCTCTATTACACAAAACACAACTGCACCCTCGCCTACACGCCCGGAGAGGGCTCAAAGCTGCTGTCCCTGCCCTGGAGCTCCGGCAAAGAGGACGCCCCGGCGGCGTGCACCGTCGGAGAGCGCAGCTTTGCTCTCAGCGAGGACGGGACACAGCTGCTTGAAAACGGCGAGGACCTCATTCCCGAAGGCCTCGACTTCAGCGAGGTTACCCTGAGAGCGCAGTCTGACAGTCTCATCGTGCCGCTGAGCGACGCCCGGAGCAATGAAGCGGGCTGGCTCTGCCTGACCGCTGACCACAGCCGCGTGCTTGACGGCGCGATCGAACCGCTCTGCGCCGCCGGGCGCTGGGCCTACGGCGTCGAGCAGTGCGGGGACGAGGCGACGACGCTATACTGCATGGACCTCGAGACGGGCGAAACGTGGCCGCTCACGGATGAGGCGAGCCTCTCCCTCGTCCTAACGGACGGGCGCTGGCTCTACACCTACCGCATGTGGGGAACTGGCTCCGCGAGCTGCTGGGAGATAACTTGCGGCGCCGAAGGCCGTCCCGAGGCCCTCGACTACGTGGGCGAGGTGTGAACGTGAAGCGCACGGCGGCACTTGCACTGGCGCTGCTCCTGCTCGCGGGTTGCGGCACTGCTGGGCGACCGGCTCAGTACATATATGTCCGAGAAATACGGCTGAAATAACGCGTTTGGCGGCAAAATCATGTTGACACCGGCCATTCGGCGTGGTATTATACTAAAGCCGCATTGACAGGGTCTGCAAGTGGGCATTGCCCCGCCCTTTAGAGCGAGTCTCTTACAGAGAGGATGAAACAGAAATGAAGCATGCAGTCATCGAGACCGGCGGTAAGCAGTACCGCGTCGCCGAGGGCGACGTCATCTACGTCGAGAAGCTCGACGCCGAGGCCGGCGCCACCGTCAAGTTCGACCGCGTCCTCGCCGTCATTGACGAGGATAACGCCGTGTTCGGCACCCCCGTCGTGGAGGGCGCCACCGTCACCGCCAACGTCGTCAAGAACGGGCGCGGCAAGAAGGTCCGCGTCTACAAGATGAAGCCCAAGAAGGGCTATCAGCGCACGCAGGGCCATCGTCAGCCCTACACGAAGGTCCAGATCGAGACCATCGCGTAACTTTTCCGCACTTATGACATTGGAGGTGTAACACATGGCACATAAAAAGGGAATGGGCTCCACCAAGAACGGCCGCGACAGCGAGTCCAAGCGCCTCGGAGCCAAGAGGGCCGACGGGCAGTTCGTCCTCGCCGGCAACATCCTCGTCCGTCAGCGCGGCACCAAGATCCACCCCGGCACCAACGTCGGCAAGGGCAAGGACGACACCCTGTTCTCCCTGGTGGACGGCACCGTCCGTTTCGAGCGTTACGGCAAGGACCGCAAGAAGGTCTCCGTTTACGAGCTCAATCAGTGACAAAACGAAAAGAGACGGACTCACGTCCGTCTCTTTTTGATACCGGGAGTTTTTATTATGGCATCACCATTCGTTGACAAGGTGACGATACAGCTCCGCGCCGGGGACGGCGGAGCCGGCGCCGTTTCCTTCCACCGCGAGAAATACGTCGCGGCGGGCGGGCCCGACGGCGGCGATGGCGGGCGCGGCGGCAACATCGTCTTTACCGTGGACGACCACATGTCCACACTCATGGACTTCCGCTACAAGCGCAAGTTTACGGCTGGAAACGGTCAGCCTGGTCAGGGCAAGCGCTGTTCCGGCAAGGACGGCGAGAGCATCGTCCTCAAGGTCCCGCGCGGCACCGTGCTGCGCGACGCGGACAGCGGCGCCATCATGCACGACATGTCCTCCGGCGAGGACTTTGTCGCCTGCCGCGGCGGGCGCGGCGGCTGGGGCAACAAGCACTTCGCCACGCCGACCCGTCAGGTCCCGCGTTTTGCGAAGCCCGGATTGCCCGGGGAATCGCACACGATAACGCTTGAGCTCAAGCTGCTCGCGGACGTGGGCCTCGTGGGCTTCCCGAACGTCGGCAAGAGCACCCTGCTCTCCGTGGTCTCGAACGCGCACCCGAAGATCGCGAACTACCACTTCACCACCCTCTTCCCCAACCTGGGCGTCGTCTATGTTGACGAGGGCGTGTCCTTCGTACTCGCGGACATCCCCGGTATAATCGAGGGCGCGAGCGACGGTGCAGGCCTCGGTCACGACTTCCTGCGCCATATCGATCGCTGCCGCCTGCTCATCCACCTCGTGGACGTCTCGGGCAGCGAGGGGCGCGACCCGGTGGAGGACTTTGAGGCCATCAACGCGGAGCTCGCGCAGTACAACGCCGAGCTCGCCTCGCGGCCTCAGATAGTCGCCGCGAACAAGTGCGACCTGCTCGAGCCCGACAGCGACAATCTCGAGCGCCTGCGTGCGCACGTGGAGAGCAAGGGCTGCAAATTCTTCGAGCTCTCGGCCGCATCCACCCAGGGCACACGCGAGCTGATGCGCGCCGCAGCCGGCGAGCTGGCGCACCTGCCGCCAGTCACGGTGTATGAGCCGGACTACGTCCCGCCCGAGCCGGAGATAGGCACGGCCGAGGACGTGCAGATAAGGCACGACGGCGACATGTGGATAGTCGAGGGCGACTGGCTGGCGAAGCTGGTGGCCACGGTGAACTTCTCTGACTACGAGAGCCGCATGTACTTTGACCGCTGCCTGCGCAACGCCGGCATCTTTGACCGCATGGAGGCCCTCGGCGTCCAAAACGGCGACACGGTTTCCATCTACGATATCGAATTTGAATATCAGGACTAAGCAAAAAGCCGCCCGATACCGGGCGGCTTTCCGCTTTTTTGAAGCTTTCGCTTACTTCATGCCGTTCTCGTAGGCCTCGATCATCTTCTTGACCATCTGGCCGCCGACGCTGCCGGCCTGGCGGCTCGTGAGGTCGCCGTTGTAGCCCTGCTTCAGATTCACGCCGACCTCACCGGCCGCCTCCATCTTGAAGCGGTTCATGGCCTCGCGGGCATTCGGGTTAACGAGGTTGTTGCTCCTGGTGGACATCGAATTGCATCTCCTTTTCTCTCTTTTGAGCCTTGGCTCGCTACTATTCTTGCCGCTCGATGCTCTTATATGCAGGCTTTTTTCAAGAAAATTTTGACGTCGCACAAAAATGCTTCCTACCGATGCGGCTCTGTACAAGCAACCTTGCTTTGCTGTATAATGGCCGCGATAACGCATTATATACGCAGGAAGGACACGGCTGAATGAAACGCTTGGTCATTGGAATACTGGCGCACGTCGACTCGGGCAAAACCACGCTCAGCGAGGCGATGCTCTATCGCGCAGGCGCGCTCAGGAAGCTCGGGCGGGTGGACCACCGGGACGCCTTTCTCGACACCGACGCGCTCGAGCGTGCGCGCGGCATCACCATCTTCTCAAAGCAGGCGCTGCTCACATTGCCTGGAGCCGAGCTCACGCTGCTCGACACGCCGGGCCACGTCGACTTCTCCGCCGAGGCCGAGCGCGCGGTGCAGGTGCTCGACTGCGCCGTCCTGGTCGTCAGCGGCACGGACGGCGTGCAGAGCCACACGGAAACGCTCTGGCGGCTGCTTGAGCGCTATCAGGTGCCGGTTTTTATTTTTATAAACAAAATGGACCTCGCGGGGGCCGACCGCCAATTGCGCCTCGCGGAGCTGCAGCGGCGCTTCGGCTCCGGCTGCGTCGACGTCTCCGCCCCAGACGCGGCGGAGGAGCTCGCGCTGTGCAGCGAGGAGCTGCTCGAGACGGTCACGGAGGGCCGCTCCCCCACCGACGCACAGCTCGCGCGGGCGGTGTCACGGCGGGAGCTCTTTCCCTGCTTCTTCGGCGCCGCGCTCAGGCTCGAGGGCGTGGACGCGCTGCTCGAGGCGCTCGGGCGCTGGACCGAGCCGCTGCCGGAGCGCACTGACTTCGGCGCGCGGATATTCAAAATCACAAAGTCCGAGGACGGCCAGCGCCTCACCTGGCTCAAGGTCACAGGCGGCGAGCTGCGCGTCAAGGACGAGCTGGCCTCGCGGAGCGACGCGCGGCGCGAGTGGCGCGCCAAGGCCGACCAGCTCAGGCTCTACTCGGGCGCGAAATTCCGCCTCATCGGCTCTGCGCCGGTTGGGACGGTCTGCGCCGTGACGGGGCTTGCGGACAGCTACCCCGGCGAGGGCCTGGGCTTTGAGCCGGACGCGGCGGCCCCGGCGCTCGAGCCGGTGCTGCGCTACCGGGTCATCCTCCCCGCGGGCGCAGACGCAGCAACAGCGCTCCGCCAGCTGCGTGAGCTGGAGCAGGAGGACCCCGCGCTGCACGTCGTCTGGGACGAGCGTCTGGGCGAGGCGTTTTTGCAGCTCATGGGCGAGGTGCAGCTCGAAATACTCCAGAGCGTCATCGAGCGCCGCTTCGGCCTCAAGGTCACCTTCGACGAGGGCGGCATCCTCTATAAGGAAACGATAAGCGCCCGGGTCGAGGGCGTGGGCCACTACGAGCCGCTGCGGCACTATGCGGAGGTGCATCTGCTGCTCGAGCCGGGCGAGCCTGGCAGCGGCGTGGTCCTCGCCTCGGACTGCCGTGAGGACGAGCTCGCGATAAACTGGCAGCGGCTCATACTCACGCACCTCGCGGAGAAGTCGCACCTCGGGCCGCTGACCGGCGCACCGCTCACCGACGTGAGGATAACACTCCGCTCGGGCCGGGCGCACCCGAAGCACACCGAGGGCGGGGACTTCCGCCAGGCGACCTACCGCGCTGTGCGTCAGGGCCTGCGCACGGCGGCGTCGGGGGGCGGTGCCGTGCTGCTCGAGCCCTGGTATGATTTCACGCTGCGCCTGCCGCAGGAGGCGGTGGGCCGGGCGCTCGCGGATATGCCGCAGCTCTCGGCGGAGTTCGAAGCGCCGGAGACGGAGGGCGAGACGGCGGTCATCCGCGGCCGCGCGCCGGTCTCAGAGCTGCGGGGCTATGCGCGGGAGCTCGCGGCGTACACCAAGGGCCGCGGCCAGCTCTCCTGCCTCCCCGGCGGCTACGCGAAGTGCCACAACACCGATGAGGTCATCGCCGCGGCGGGCTACGACGCGGACTCAGACACGGCGAACACGGCGGATTCCGTGTTCTGCGCGCACGGAGCTGGCTTCGTGGTGCACTGGGACGAGGTGCCGGAGCACATGCACCTGCCCAGCATACTCGAGCGCGAGCGTCGCATTTCCCGGGAAGAGCCGGAGGCCGAGCGCACGGAGCGCGCGGCGGCGTACCGGAACATGCTGGCCACGGACAAGGAGCTGATGGCCATCTTCGAGCGCACCTACGGCCCGGTTCGGCGCGACGCCGTGCAGGCGATGCGCCCTGTGCGTCGGCCGGAGAGCTCGAACCCGCGCCGCACCCCGTTAAAACCCAGGCTCGAGGGCCCAGAGCATCTGCTGGTCGACGGCTACAACGTCATCTTCGCCTGGGACAGCCTGCGCGAGATAGCCGAGGGCAACCTCGACGCGGCGCGCCAGCGGCTGATGGACATACTCTGCAACTACGCGGGCTACCGGCAGATCGTGCCGATACTCGTTTTCGACGCCTACAAGGTCAAGGGCGGCGAGCGCGAGGTGGAGAAATATCACAATCTCTACGTCGTGTACACCAAGGAGGCCGAGACGGCGGACATGTACATCGAAAAGACTACGCATGAGATAGCAAAAAAATACAGCACTCGCGTCGTGACCTCGGACACGACGGAGCAGCTCATAATCCTCGGAAACGGCGCAATGCGCGTGAGCTCGCAGAACTTTGAAGAGGAGGTCCGCGCCGTTGAGGAAGAGATACGGCGCTATCTCGGCTCGCAGAAAAAATAGCGTGCTGGAATTTGCTTGTAACGCTGTCGAATTTGTGGTAAGGTGAATAAAGATGATCAGACAGCCCATGGGCTGTCTGCCTTGCGAGGTTCCTCGCAAGATTCTGCCTGCTATTTTGCTGATTCTAGGAGGGATAGCATGAAACGAAAGATTTTGACCCTCGCGCTCCTCACCGCGGTGTTTGCCCTGCTCCTCTGCGTCGGCGCGGCGGCGGCGGACGAGTACGACCTCTGGGTCAACGGCGTCCAGGTAACGAGCGCAAACGCCGACGACGTGCTGGGTAATGCCGACGAAGGCGCTACTGTCAAATATGACGCGGCCACCAACACCCTGACGCTCGACGGGGCGGAGCTGAGCGTTTTGCACACGTACGATAATCAATACTACGGTGTTATTCTGGCAAGAACAGACGACCCGCTCACCGTCAACGTTATTGGAGACAGCAAGATAACGGTTGGGGAGCCGGGCGAAAATGCCGACAATGTCCGCGGTGTATGCAGCATATTACACGATGAAACCGGATTTGCTCCTGTTAATAAAACATGGTCGATAAATCTGACCGGTACGGCAACTCTGGATATTGAAGTGAATTATTTCGGCTCCGGAATAAGGGCTCATGAAGATGTCAACATTGAGAAGCTGACTTTAAAAGTTGACGTCAAAAAGGATGATATCACCGATGAGTATGGCGGCGGCAAGTTTTCCGAGGCAATACGCGCAAATGATACCCTCACAATAGAGAACGGTGCAACTGTAAATGTGAATTCTGTTTCCGGTACCGGCCCTATATACAGCGAAAACGGAGATCTGGTCATTAATGATGCAACAGTAAACGTAACGTCCTTGGCTGGAATAGAACTTTCGGATGGAAGCAAATTGGGTGCGAATCCCATCATGTCGGCAAGCGGAGATGTGATCATCTCCGGCAATTCAAACGTCACGGCGAAGGGCTATTTTGGAATCTGCGGCAACAATATTCAGATATCCGGCAACGCCGTGGTGGACAGCACTTCTACCGTAGACAGTGCTTTTTGGGTACCGACGGGCAAAATGACCATTACCGACAACGCGCAGGTGACTGCCAGCGGCTACTATCCAGGCATTAACTCCATGGGAGGCGTTGAGATCACCGGCGGCACGGTAAAGGCGTACAGCGAAGCGAATTATGCCATATACAGCTGGAAAGACCTGATCATAAGCAACAGCATAGTCGAAGCTGTAACCGGTGATCCCGAGTTTGACTCAATCGGCGCTTCGGACAACATCAATGTATCCAACTCCTGGTTTACATCGAACAGCGGAGCACATTCTGTAAATTTCTCAAACAGCGTTGAGATAACGGACGGCAGCGGGCAAGTCTTTGGCGACGCCGTTTTGCCCGGGGACGCGACAATTCCACAGGGTCAAGTCCTCGTCATCCGGGAGGGCGAGAGTCTCACCATCCCCAAGGGCGTGACGCTGACGAATTACGGCACCATTCAGGTCCTGGGCGGCAGCTTCACCAACAACGGCACCTACATTGACTACGGCGAGACGCTCGGCGAGATTCAGGGCAGCGGCGAGCTTCCGAACTACTGGTTCGTAACTGTGAAATACGGCAGCGGTGCAGCCGACAAGGTCTACAATGTCGTCAAGGGCAAGGCCTTCACCCTCCCCGACGCGCCGGGCAACAGCGGCTACATATTCCTCGGATGGCGCTGCGGCGACGTCACCTACAAGGCGGGCGAGGCGGTTGACATAACTTCCGACACCACCTTCACCGCCGTGTGGGGCAACCTGCCTGACGTTGACCCCGAGGAGCCGGAGGAGCCTGAAGTTTCCGACTTCCCGTTCTACGACGTGAACATCCGCGACTGGTACTACGACGCGGTGTACTATGTCTGGGACAAGG
>URDK01000081.1 GCA_900546485.1 uncultured Eubacteriales bacterium | reverse complement strand
CGCCATGTGGCGGGAGTTATTTTTTGTCTTGATTCGGATAAAAAAGCTCCCGCCCGAGAGGGCGGGAGCTTTCGTTTTGCGGTCACTCAGTACTGGAACTTGTCCCAGTCAATCTCGGGCAGTTTCTCAGTCCACTGCTCGATGTCGCCGATCCAGCTGTAATCGTGGCTGTTGGTGGCCTCCTGGATGTGGGCGTAGTACCAGACGCCGGTGTCGGAGTTGTCGGGCCAGGTGTTCATCTGGCTCTCGGGGAGGAGATGCTCTGCGTCGGGCGCACGGCCAAGGGTGCGGTTGATGATGGCGCAGGCCTCGGCGCGGGTGATAGCAGCCTCGGGGCGGAAGACGTTGCCGCCGTAGCCCTCGATGAGGCCAATCTCAGCCGCAACGGCGACATAATCGGCGTACCAGGCGCTGTCGCTGACGTCGACGAAGTCGTTGACGGCCTCAATGTCCGCCCAGTCGAAGAAGCTGACGGCAATTTTGGCGAACTCAGCGCGGGTGATGGAGGCGTTGGGACGGAAGGTGCCGTCCTCATAGCCGCCGAGGATGCCCATGTTGCTGAGAGTGGAGACGGCGTTATTGTACCAGCTGCCGTCGGCGACGTCGCTGTAATCGTTGGTCTCGCACCAGAAGCGCTCGCGAGCCTCGTCGGTGAGCAGACGGAAGAAGATAGTGGCGACCTCGGCGCGGGTGATACCGGCGTTGGGCTTCACAGTGCCGTCCTCATAGCCGATGATGTAGCCGAAGTGGTCCGTCGTGTTCAGCCAATTGGGCGTGTAGTCCGGCTCCTCGGGCTCAACAGGCGGGATTATGATGGGCGGGTTGTAGGTATCGGACCAGACGAGAACGAAGGGGGAGAAGCCGCCGGGCTCGACCTCAAAGGCGATGCCGTAAGCAGTCTTGGTGACTTCCACGACCTCGATGTCGCTGCTGCCGATATCGGCTATATCAAAGCCGGAGTTGCTGCCGTCGCGGTGCAGGTCCGTGAAGTGATAGAGAGTAAAGTTGTCGGAGCTGTCCGTCCCCTCGGGGTAGCCCCAGTAGACGGTGACATTTCCGCTGGCCTTGACCCAGGCGTTGCCGTTGTTGGCATCCACGAGGTCGAGATACTGAGCCTGATAGTTGCCGTTGGCGATATCTATGTTGTATTCGTCCTCAAGCGCGGCAAGAAGTGCTCCGGTGCGGTCGGCGTCGGTATCTATGATGCTGTCGAACAGCAGTCCGACGCCCTCGGGCTCAACTGCCACAGAGGTGTCGTTGAGGGTATACGAGGTGTTTGCCGGAGCGGAGATCGCCGCCTCACCGGAGGCAACGGGCTCTGTCACAGTGGTTTCGACAGAGACAACGGGATTTTCCTCGGTATCCTCTACGGCGCGCACATGAAGAGTGCCGGTCCCGGTGGCGATGCCGTATCTGACGCCGTTCACGGTCGCTTCGACCTTGCCGGCACCGCCGGCATAGATGGCGATCTCGTATGTGGTGAACAGATCATTCACGGCGCTGGGATTGAAGCTGTCGCTGATGTGAGCATGTCCATCGCTGCCGGTATAGGTCACGCGCACGGGTTCCTGATCTGTGAAGCCGGTGGAGTTGATGTAATACAGAGCCTTGCCGGCGCTGTCATAGCCGGCGAACGCAAACTCCCACTTACGGTTCTCAGCTCCGGTGAGGACTATGTCGGAGACATCTACATTCCCCAGGCTGCTGGGAACGGTCACATAGAACAGAGGAGTGGGCATGGAGTTGGAGGAGGTAGTCTCATCGTTATCTCCGACGACCGCGTCATAGCCCTTGTCGCCGCCCATGTAGATGGTGATGTCGGCGGGGGTGATGGTTATCGTGCCGCTGACGGGAACCTCTGCGGTGTCGTCGCCCTCAGTGTCGTTTCCATCATGTGCGGTGACGCTGTTGGTTACCTTGCCCGCCGCGACGTCGGCGTCCGTGACGGTGTAGCTGTACGTGATGGTCACAACTTCGTCAACGTCCAGAGTGTCGATGGTGTAGCTGCTGTCGGTCAGCGTGGAAGCGGAGCCGTCAACTTTGATCTCAACTCCGGACGCCCACTTGCTGTCGCTGACGGTCACATTGGACAGAGCCACGTTGCCGCTGTTCTCGACGACTATCTGGTACTCGATGACGTCGCCGGCCGTGGCGGAGGGGATGTTGCTCTGGTCACTTACTGCGGTGCCACCGACGCTGGTCACAGTCTTGTCGACGGTGAGCGCGGGCGCTTTCTCGGTACCGAAGGTGTAGGTGTAGGTCACGTCGGCTGTGACCTCGGTGTCGGCGCTGATGTCAGTGTTCCAGGCGCCGGAGCCCATGTGGTTTGCATCGGGCTTCATGCCGGCGGGGATGGTGTCGTCCAGAGTGGGAGTGGGGGTAGCCGCGACCCAGGCGTTGCTATCGGCGTCAAAGGTCTTGAGGACGAAGTCCTCAGTCTTGTCGACGTTGGTATCGTCCGCCCAAGTGCCGTTGACGACCTTGTAGGTGACGGTGGCCTCGTAGGCGTCGGGGACTTCGTTGCCGTTTTCGTCGATGAGGTAAACGGCAGTGATCTCAACGCTGTCGGTGAGCGTGCCGCTCAGCGGGTCGGAGCCCTCGGCGAAGTGGTCGAAGACGTAGTTGGTGTCGTCCTTCACGATGATGAAGGGGATGACCGCTTCATCTTCTTCACTTACGTCGAAGCTGTACTCGTAATTGTAATCCTGCGTGTCGGTGTAGGCATCCTGAAGCGCGCCGCTTTCCGCATCCTGATAGTTGATGGTGATGGTATACCTGTTGGCGCTGGCGGTGGCATAGAACTTGATAACGCTGCCTTCGGCGCTGGACACGGCGTCGGTCATATTGACACTGCCGGAAGGCTCATACTTTGTGCCGTCCTCGCTGCCGAGGAACCAGCCGTATACGTCGCTGCCGGTCACGCTCGGGAGAGCGGGGAGGCTGATGGAGGTGAGCGTCTCGTCATTCTTCCAGTCCATCCAGGCGGAGCTGCCCTCGGCAGGGTAATCCTCCTGCGCTGTGGAAGCCGCTACATCGGCCGTAACGACGTAGGTGTTCTGATCGTCATAGGGCTCCTCAGTCAGCTTGCCGCCCTGATAGTACTCCACGCTGTACGCACTGCGGAGGTATATGGTGCAGTCGACGTCATTATCGGGACTCGCGGTGACGTTGTCGATAATGTAGGCTCTTCCGCTGGGCGTCACATTATTAGTGCCGTTCATGCCGTGGGACTGGTAGGAGTTCACGCCGTTCAGGACATAAGCGCTGCTGTTTACGGTCACCTCAAGGTCTACACAGTCATGGTTTCCGCCGGTGGGGCTGTAATTGAAGTCGCAGCTGACAGTCCCGTCGGGGCACACGGTGGCTTTGAAATAGGAGTACGCCGTATCGTTCGTACTTCTCTCGAGCGTGATGTAGTCGAGCGGATCTGTTACAGGCTCGCCGTCCACATAGACCTGAACCGTAACATCGGTGCCGTTTGCGTCCAGCTCAGCTATGGTCACGGTCGGGCTGGCGGAAAGAGTGGTATAGGTGTCGTTGCTTTCGGCATCCTCGGATTTGTAAAACAGTCCGGCCTTGCTGTGGGTGACATTGTTGGTGGGATAGCTGTGGCTCTCCTGAGGGTCACTGACACAGGCATCCATGTCCACCTCTATGGGGAAGGTGACGACCAGCTTATAGCCGCCATACGTAGTCTCGCCGCCCTCGGTGGACTCTGTGACCGCGTTTGCCTTGTAGTCGAAGCCGGTGATATTTATACTGTCGCCGGAAACCGTGACGCTCACTTCGTCGGTAATATCCACAGGCGAGCCCCAGCTGTAGGAATCCCCGGACTTTCCGGTGACGGGGACCATCTTTACGGTCACGCCGGATGTGTCTCCGGCAGCCAGCTCTTCGGGGAAGTTGAAGTACTCAGAGAGCGTATCGGACAACACCGCTTCGATGTCCGGATTGGCCGTAAGGGTGTTGCTGGTGACCGTGTTGGCTATGGTTTTAAATACATCCTCAAGGCCTTCTGCGGAAGAGGATGCGAAATAGTAGCTGCCGTCTACGGGGCTGCCAAGAGTGACGGTATAGCGTGGCCTATAACCACCACTGCTCTCAGACACAGCATTGGGATATTTGGAGGAGACGGCATTCATGTACCTGTTGGTCTGCTCGCTTGTATTACTGGGGTCAGCGCCGCCGAAGATGCCGATGGTATACACCGTCACGCCTTCATCCTTCAGCTCCTTGGCGGTGTTGATAGCTCCGTGGGCGACAGCGTCTTCATAAGAGCTTCCGCTTGTGGGCTGACCGTCGGTGAACATGATGACGACCTTTTTGGACTCACGCTGTGAGTCTTCGAGGACACTCTGAGCGTGAAGCATGCCGTAGTCAGCCTGAGTGGCGCCGGAGGCAGTCAGATCGTTTACCTGTCTTTTCAGCTCATCAGCGCCGCTGCTTACGCTGGTCAAGGATGCTACTACCTGGGAGTAGTTGTAATACACATAGTTAGGTATAATAAGCCCAATATTTACGCGATATGTATCGTTTCCAATGGCGTCGGACCAATCACCGGCGAACTTGACGATGCTGATCTGATGGTCTGCGCCGCTTCTTGCCGCGTTTTCAGCGACGCTGTCTATAAAGGAGTTCACGGCTGCCTTCAGGGCCGTTATCCTCTGCTCTTCGGGATCGTCCTCTTGTCTGCCGTTGAAATTATAGGCCATCGACCCGGAGACGTCGAGGACGAGGACTATGTCCAGCGGCGTCGTTGTGGTGGTCGTGGTCTGCTGGTTGGCGGCGTAGGCCTCCAGCGTCAGGGAGTAGCCGTCTGCAGCATTCCCTGATACATATTTGTTAACTGTGATATTGTTGCTTGTCGCGGTGAGCGGGTTGTCCGCTTCACCAGCCCGGGTATCCCACACCGCCATGGCTGAGACGGGCAGGAGGGACAGGAGCATTGCCAGGGTCAGCACGATGCTCCAAACCCTTGTTTTTGCGTTTCTCATTTCGTTGACCTCCTATGCAAGCCTTTTTTGATTGAGCATTTCCGGCTGTCTTTTTTCCTTCACAACCCCGGCGCAGACGGGACAGCCGCATTTTTTGGGGCCGGTGCGCGAATAGATGGCGGCGCGCCAGATGTGGCCCTCGCTGCAACGCCACCAGACCCGGCGGGAACAGCCCGTCGTGACCTCGTTGGGTTTCAGGCCTCCGTTGAGCTCTGTGGCCCACTGCTCCGCCAGCTTTGGGAAGCGTGAGGCCAGGTCATTGAAGCCCTCCAGCACCTTGCGCCCCGCGCAATAAGGGCAGCCTGTGCCCATCCGCGTCCTTGAGGCGACTATCGCCTGCCACTCGTGTCCCAGAGAGCAACGCCACCAGACTCGCCGGTTGCTGGCGGTCGAGACCTTCTGCGGCGTGAGCTCGCCGTTTAGCTCATAGTCCCACTCGAGCGAGAGCTCGGGAAACTGCGACAAAAGGTCGTTCACGCCGGGCAGCACGCGTTTTCCGGTGCACACAGGGCAGCCTGTGCCGCTGGTAGTCCGGGAGTAAATTGCGGCCAGCCACTCATGGCCATGCTCGCAGCGCCACCAGACGCGCTTGTGAGAGCCCGCGACGACATCCTGAGGCGTCAGTTCGCCGTTATGTTCGATATCCCACTGCGCGGCAATTTCCGGGTGGGTCGAAGCAAGGTCGTTTTGACCCGGGAGCACGGCCCTGTTGGCGCAGACAGGACAACTGCAGCCACAGCTCCGTGATTTGACGGAGGCTTTCCAGAGGTGACCTTTGCTGCATCGCCACCACACCATGCGATGACTGCCGGGCGTCACAAACTCTGGTTCAAGGGGCAAATTGAGCTCTGTGACCCACTGGCTTCTAAGTTCCGCGCTCAGCATGCAAGCTATCACCTCCATGAACCACCCATTTTTACTGTCAAAAAGTGTACCCTATGATACCTGACATGCGTTTTCGGCTTAATATGGAAATTAACAGCGCGGGCATAAGTCAACGATAGCAGAAAATGACCCCGATTTCCACAGATGCGGCAAATGTGACGGGTGAGTGAGAAAACGAAAAAGGCCGCCCCTTTAAGGGGCGGCCTTAAGTATGCGCCGAAGCTTAGGTTTACGGGGATATCCTCCGGGCGGCAACAAGAAATCGGCCGTTTTCCGTGTGATAGCTGCAGGTGGACAATAGCAGCAGCTGCTGTCCGTACTCGGGTTCAACACCCGTGTCGTAAAGCGAGGAATCGAGCAGCCAGCCGGTCAGGGCGTAATACGCGTCTTCGTCCAGCTCGCCCGACATGTAGTACCAGCGCAGCCCCTCCTCGCCCTCGTACAGCACGCGGGTATCGACGGCGGCAAAGATTTCATAGCTCCGCTCCTCGGAGGGAGTGGCAAGGGTGATGACCGGGTTTTCGGCCCGGAAACCGGCATCCCTGTACTCGTCGAGGCTGCCGAACATGCTGCCGTTTTTCATGTTGTGCGCATAGATGATGAACATATCGCTGTCCAGACTGCCGCCCTCACCTATGAAAGGCGTGCCGCTCTTGGACTCCGAGCCGTCAAAGGCACGGAAAATGTAGTCCTCAGAGGCCATGACCGGGTAGTCTATTCCTGCGGCTTCGGCCTTGAGCCAGGCGGCAAAGTCGGGCTGTTCATCTTGCAGGGCCCTGCAGGCCGCGACGAGGCTGCTCACATTTTCGTCAGGCTGTGCCGGCTCTGCCGAGACGGCCGGACCCGATGTATCGGGCTCAACGTGCTCGGCTACGGCCATGGGCAAGACAAAGCCCGAGTTCACACGCTCTGCCAGCTCGTCAAAGGCCGATTTTTCCTTTGCCCCGGCTGCGAGGGTCATCACGGCCATGGCCGCGGATATCATGAATACCAGCGCGAATACGCAGCAGAGCAGCGTGAGCAGCCGCCTGAGCGTCATCTCCGCCTCCCGCGGTCGAGCCGCCTCAAACCGAGGAGTACGCACACCAGACCGATCAGAGAAGCCGCCGCGAGAGTGAGCCACAGGGATATGCCGGTGGTGTCGCCGGTCTCGGGCACCTCGTCGGGGATGCCGGGGTCGGTCGGGGCCGGGGTCTCAACAGGCTCCGAGGGCTGCACGGGCTCTGACGGCTCGGGGCTCTCCTCGGGCTTTTCGCTCTCGATAGGCGGGATGTCCGGGCTGACGCTGGGCGTGGGTGTCGCACTCGGTGTCGGCGTGGGCGTCGCGCTCGGCGTGGGTGTGGGCGTTATGGGCGGCCAGGGATCCTTGCTCTCTTTCCAGAACAGAGCGAAGGGCGAGAAGGAGTCCACGGTTATTTTTATGCCGTATTCTGTTTTTTCAAGCTTTCCGTTCTCGACGGAAAACAGCTCCGTCTCATAGTCTTTGGTTGCGAGATTGTCGTCGTACTGGCGGTCGAGACCCTTGTAGTGGACTATGTAGAAATCATCGTTCGCATCTGTGCCCTCGGGATAGGGCCAGTAGACGGTTATGTCCTCGCTCGCCGTCACCCAGACGTTGCCGTTGCTCGTGTCTACGAGGTCGAGATAGCGGTACTCGTAGCTGTATTCCTCGGTTATCTGCTCGAAGTCTTCATATGTCCGCCCGAGCAGGATTTCCTCCGCCGAGGGTATGATCTTGTCGGCGAGCAGCTTCACTGCGTTCCAGTGCTCGACCTCGAGAGAGCTCTCGTTTATGTAGAACAGCGTGCCGGCAGGCACCTGCGCTGTGATGTCCGACGGCTCGGACGTCGGCTCATCGGTGATGACATCGGTGACGGGCTCCGTGCCGTCCTCATCGTCCACGACGCCGCGTATGATGAGGTCTGCCGCCACAACATCCAGGCTGAATTCCTGCATGGATTCGTCGGGGAAGGTCACAACGGCCTTGAGATGCTTGGGGTCCAGTGCACCGGGGTAGATGGTCATGGAGTAGACATGGTACTGGTCGTTGAGGATTATATCGAAGTCGTCGCTCGTGCTGGTTTGCCCGTCCTCGTCGGTGAACTCGAGCCGCACCTTGTTCTGGCCTTCGGCGGGGACGATGCGGTAGATATAGCGCCCGTAGGCCATGCTGTCGTTGCCCGGCTTGTTGTCGTAGCGCTCGAGCGTCCAGCTGCGGGTGTTGCCCTTGCCGTCGTCATAGCTGAAGCTGAGGTACTGCGAGAGGTCGAGCGGGCCGCTGCCCTCGTGCCCGACGGCTGCTTTAAGTGCGGCGTCTATGTCCGTGGGCAGTTCGATGGTGAAGCCGGGCTCAGGCAGGCCGTCGCTCACCGTGACCACGGTCTCGCCGTCCTCTGTCGTGACGGTGCTCTCATAGCCCGCTCCGCCGACGTAGATTATGAGGTCGGCCAGAGAGATGGTTATCGGCTCCACGGTGCAGAGCGTGGCCCAGTTGCCGTTGAGACCGGTGACCTCGTCCACCACTGTGACGGGTCCGATGGACACGGTGTCGGTCTCCTTGTCAAAGACCCAGTCAAAGGTCTCGTCCGCGGCGGCCGCCGGCTGGTTCAGATAGCCCGGCACCTCGCTGCTTCCGGCGCCGTCGGCAGGTTCCCTTTCTGCATCCACATAGTGGGTGAGATAGATGTCGTTGTCGCTGGAATAGGAAATGGGGCTGCTGTCATACTCTGTCGCCGCGACAAGTGCGGGCTGGTAGTAGTCGGCGTTCTGCGCCCAGAGGAAGATGGTGTCGTCAAGGGTGAGCGTGATGCCGTAGCCGGTGTAATATGTGCTGCTGCTTGGCCGGTAGCCGTAGCCGATGGCCTGGGCGTGGTAGCCGCCGTAGGCCCGGACGGACGCGCCGTCGGTGATGGAGATGTCAAAGGCCACGCTGCGGGCGTTGTTGGCCGTGGGGTAGCCCGAGCCGATGCCAGCTCCGCCGTAGAAACCGGAAAAGCCCTCGCTCGTGCCGCCGCGGGCGGAGACCGTCGTGCCCTCGCCGGAGATGGATATGATGCCCACCTTTTCTGGAGTGAGGACTCCGTCCACATCGCCGAAATGCACGTTGCTGTAAGAGGTGTTGGTACCGCCGCCTATTCCGGCCGCGCCGCCTCTGGCGGTGGCCGTGACCTGCGCGCCGCCGGAGATTATCACGCTGCTGACGGAGGAGTTATTGCTGCCGCCTATTCCGGCTGCGCCCATGGAATCCTCATTTGCCCCGGCCTCGGCTCTAACTGTCGCGCCGGAAATGGATATATAGCCGCCGTCGCAGATCGCGCCGCCGCCTATGCCCGCGCCTATCGTTCCGCCGGTGGCGTTGATGACGCAAGATGTTATGTCAACTGTTATGTGCGATGCGGCCGAGTCCTCGCCCTGACCGCCGCCGCCTCCGATGCCGGAGCCGTTACCTCGGGAGGTTGCGTTTATGAAGCCGCCGTGTATCTCGATGGCGCCGTAGACCTCGCCCCAGTAGTAGGGGCTGACGTCTTCATAGTTGTTGATATAGCCCATGTTGAAGCCGCCGCCGCCAATTCCGGCGCCGCCTCCGAAGCAGTTTTCGCCGTCCACATAATAAGATGAAGCGCCGCCGCAGGCGTTGATGGTTCCGGTAAATTCGGAAGTTATGTTAACCGATCCGAAGTCCACCGCGTCGCCGCCGAGCTGATCTTCGCCGTTGCCGCCTATGCCCGCGCCGCCGCCGTAGGTGCCGAGCGCATCGTCGCCGTCGCCGCCCGTGGCGGTGAGCGTGCCGCTGCCGGAGATGTAGAGCTTTGCGCTGGCGTCGGCGTCGTAGTTCCAGTCAGCGTCATACGCGGGCTCTACGCATATGCCCGCGAAGCCCGCGCCGCCGGTGAGCGAGTTTTCGCCCTCGACGGTCAGGTTCAGCGTGGCCCCGGCCTCGACATAGATGGCGGGCATGCCCTCAGCTTCGACGTTCAGCCCGCTGATGGTCATGTCTACTACGCCGCCCTCTATGGTTATGGCGTTTTCGGTGGAGCCGCCGGTCTGAGTGACCACATAGCTGCCGCTCTCTTTTATGGAGAGCGGGCCGGAAGACAGGTCCACATGCTCCGGAGCAGATGCCGAGGCTGCGGTCGTCGCTCCCGCAAACAGACATGCGGCCAATAGTGTTGCAGTTATCAGCTTCTTCATTTCATTCCTCCGTGTGTGCTTATGTGCTTTTCGGATGGTCCCTGCGCAGACGCCTGCAATTGTCTGCAAAAATATAAGCGGCGTGCAAAAAGCGCGCCGACTGAGAAGATTTACAAATTCATAATAATGCAAACACGATGGAATTACTATCTTTTGAGAAAATGTGACGAGCCAGTGACAAATGAAAAAGAGCCGTCCCGGGAGGGACGGCTCTTTGATGGCAGCAGATGTCTCAGATAGCCGCGAGGGCGTCGCGGATCTTGGCCTTGATCTCGGGTGAGACCTTGCTGTCCGGCACCATGTTGAACACGGCTTCAATGGTCTTGCCCTTCACGAGCTTGACCATGGGGCTCTTGAGAATTTTCGGGTCGATAGCGTTCATGGCGTCGCAGGCGGCCTTGTTTTCAAGCAGTTCTCTGACGGTAACCTTGCTGATATCCATAGTCTGTCTCCCTTCATAATTGCCCGGGCGCGGGGCCGCGGGTTGGCTTGACATCACTTTAACATAAAAGTGTCGCTTTTTCAAGAGTTTTGAATTCAGAGAAGTATATGTTATAATGTTGCACGAAAGTGAGGGGGTCGCGAGCAATGCTGAGACTCATAACAGGCCGCGCGGGCGCGGGCAAGACCGCGCTCATCATGGACGAAATACGCCGCGCCGCTTCGGCGCACGAGGGCGGGCGCTGCCTGCTGGTGCCGGAGCAGTACAGCCACGAGGCCGAGCGCGAGCTTGCGCGCGTCGCGGGGCCGAGCCTGCCGCTGTACGCTGAGGTGCTGTCCTTCACGGGCCTTGCGCGTAAGGTGGAGGCCGAGCTCGGCACTGGCGGACGGCGTCCGCTGGACGCGGGCGGGCGGCTGCTGTGCATGGCGCTGGCGCTCGACTCCGTATACTCGCGGCTGCGCGTCTACGCGGGCGCCCGGCGCTCGCCGGAGCTGCAGGGTCAGCTTCTGGCCGCGGTGGACGAGCTCTCCGCCGCGGGTTTCACGGCGGAGCAGACCATGGAGGCCGCGGAGCGCGCGCCCGGTGCACTGGGCCACAAGCTCGCGGACCTGGCCCTCGTCATGGGCGCCTTCCAGGCCGCCGTCGGGCCGGAGCGCGCGGACGCCTCGGACCGGCTCGCGGAGCTGCTGCGGCGCCTGCCGGAGAGCGCCTTCGGCCGGGAGGGCCACATCTACATAGACGGCTTCACGGACTTCACCGGCGTGGAGATGAAGCTCCTCTGCGAGCTCATGAGCCGCGGTGCGGACATGACGGTCTGCCTCACGCTTGACGCCCTCGACGAGGGCAGCGAGGTCTTCGAGCTCTCCCGCCGCACGGCGCGGCGGCTGCTGCGCGAGGCGCGGGAGCGCGGCGTGCCCAGCCGCGTGGAGACTCTCGAGGCGCGCTCTGAGCGGAGTGCCGACATCCTTGCCGAGCACATGCTCAGCTACACTGAGCAGCATTTTGATTCAGACAACAGCGTGTTTTTATACACTGCCGAGTCCGTCCCCGCCGAGTGCGAGCTCGCGGCCGCGCGCGCCATCGAGCTGGCGAGGTCGGGCTGCCGCTGGCGGGATATCGCCGTCGCGGTGCGCTCCTTTGAGAGCTACCGCGCCCAGTTGGAGGCGGCCTTTGCCTATTACGGCGTGCCGCTTTTCACCGCGCGGCAGACGGACATCACGCAAAAGCCCCTGCCCGCGTTGATCTCCTCGGCCTACGAGGCCGTCCTGGGCGGCTGGGAGCAGGCGGAGGTCTTTGCCTACCTGCGCACGGGCCTTGCGGGCCTGGACGCAGGGGAGTGCGACGAGCTGGAGAACTACTGCTTCACCTGGAGCATCCGCGCCTCGCACTGGCTCTCGGAGCGGGACTGGCACATGCACCCGGACGGCTGGTCGGGCCGCTGGGACGAGGAGTCGAAGGCCCGGCTCGCACGTATAAACATGCTCCGCCGCCGTGCCGCCGCGCCGCTGCTGGCGCTCGAGCGCGCCTCCCGCGAGGCGCACACTGCCTCGGAGCACGCCCAGGCGCTCGCCGCGCTTTTTGAGGATTTGGACCTCGCGGAGCGCTTGGCCTCGCGCGCCGATGAGCTCGAGCGCACGGGCCGATTGCAGGCCGCGG
>URDK01000080.1 GCA_900546485.1 uncultured Eubacteriales bacterium | reverse complement strand
CGTCGGCGCGCAGGAGGAGAGCCGCTCCTACGAGCGCGCGGCCAAGAAGGCCTGCACCGCCGCGGGCGTCGAGGCCTTCACGATAGAGCTGCCCGAAAACGCACACATGGACGCCGTGCTCCACGCCGTGCGCAGCATAAACGCCGAGCCGGGCGTACACGGGGCGCTGCTGCTCCGGCCCATGCCCTTCAAAAAGACGGAGCGCGCCGCCTGTGCGGAGCTCGCTGCGGCCAAGGACGTCGACGGCGTGAGCCCCGCCTCGCTCGCGGGGGTGTTCACCGGCTCGGGCGAGGGCTTTGCGCCCTGCACCGCCCGCGCGGTGCTCGAGCTGCTCGACTACCACGGCATCGACCCCGCGGGCAAGCGCATCGCCGTCGTGGGCCGCAGCCTCGTGGTGGGCCGCCCGCTCGCCATGCTGCTCACCGCCCGGGACGCCACCGTGACGCTCTGCCACAGCAAGACGCGCGACCTGCCCGGCCTCTGCCGGGCCTCCGACATCGTCGTCGCCGCCGCGGGACACGCGGGACTGCTCGGCGCGGACTGCTTTGCGCCGGGGCAGGTGGTCGTCGACGTCGGCACCAACGTGACGCCCGAGGGCCTGCGCGGGGACGTGGACTTCGCCGCAGCGGAGGGCATCGCCGCCGCCGTCTCGCCCGTGCCGGGAGGCGTGGGCCGCGTGACAACCGCCGTGCTCGCCCTGCACACCATAGAGGCCGCCGAGCGCGCGAACTGAAGGGAAACACATTTGTTAAGTCATAAAAAGGAGGCAAAAACCATGCCTGCGTACAACAAACTCACGGCGGAGGCCGCGGAGGAGCTGCGGCGGCTGCTGGGACCGGGGCGTTTCTTCTCCGGCGACGCGGTCAAGGAGCAGTACTCCCACGACGAGATGCCCATCTACGGCAAATACCCGCCCGAGGCGGTCTGCCTTGTGGAGAGCACCGAGGAAGTCTCGGCCATCATGCGCATCTGCAACGAGAACCGCGTCCCGGTGACGGTCCGCGGCGCGGGGACGGGCCTTGTCGGCGGCTGCGTGCCGCTCATGGGCGGCGTCGTGCTCTCGACCGAGCGGATGAACCGCATCCTCTCCTACGACATGAAGAACCTCACCGTCACCATAGAGCCCGGCGTGCTGCTGCGCGACCTCGCGGCCGACGCGCTCTCGCACGGGCTGATGTACCCGCCCGACCCCGGCGAAAAGACCTCCACCGTCGGCGGCAACGTCAGCACCAACGCCGGCGGCATGCGCGCCGTCAAGTACGGCGTCACGCGCGACTACGTCCTCGCCATGACCGTCGTGCTCCCGAGCGGCGAGGTCGTCAAGCTGGGCAAGGCCGTGTGCAAGACAAGCTCCGGCTACAGCCTGCTGCACCTCATGATAGGCTCGGAGGGTACCCTCGGCGTCATCACGGAGCTGACGCTCAAGCTCATACCCAAGCCGCTCATGGACGTGAGCCTGCTGCTGCCCTTTGAGGAGATATCCGCCGCCATCGCCTCCGTGCCGGAGATAAAGCTCGCGAACCTCGAGCCGCAGAGCATCGAGTTCATGGAGCGCGACATCGTGGACTCCTCCGCAGAGTTCACGGGCAGCCCCATCTTCCCGACGCGCGTGAACGGCAAGAGCGTCGGCGCGTACATACTCGTCACCCTCGTCGGCGGCAGCGAGTCCGAGCTCACGGCCAAGATGGACCGCCTCGCCGAGGTGGCCGCAAAGGCCGGGGCCTACGACGTGCTCGTGGTCTGGACGGACGGGCTCAAGAAGGAGGTCTGGGCCGCGCGCAGCGCCTTCCTCACGGCCATCGAGGCCGACTCCAAGTTCCTCGACGAGATGGATGTCGTCGTCCCCGTGGACCGCATCGCGGACTTCCTCGCCTTCGCGAGGGAGGAGGCCGGGCGCAACGGCCTGGGCCTGCGCGCCTTCGGTCACGCGGGTGACGGAAATCTGCACATCTACTGCTGCTCCAACGAGCTCGACGAGGCGGAGTTCAAGCGCCGCAGCGCCAAGGCGATGGACGCCTGCTATGCAAAGTGCGGCGAGATCGGAGGCCAGGTCTCCGGCGAGCACGCCATCGGCCACGCGAAAAAGCGCTATCTGCGCGAATCCGCGGGCGAGACGGCCTACGGCCTCATGGCCGCGATAAAAAAGGTCTTCGACCCCAACGGCATACTAAACCCCGGCAAGGTCTGCCACGACGTCATGGGAGGTGAGGAGAATGCTTGACATCCTCGTCTGCGTAAAGCAGGTGCCGGACATAAACCTCGTGAAGATGGACCCCGTCACGGGCAGTCTCATCCGCGCGGGCGTCCCGGCGATACTCAACCCGCACGACGCCAACGCCCTCGAGGCCGCGGTGCAGGTGAAGGAGCAATACGGCGGCATGGTCACGGCCATAAGCATGGGCCCGGACGCCGCGGCGGAGGCTCTGCGCGAGTGCATGGCCTCGGGCGCCGACAGGGCGGTGCTGCTCTCCGATCGCGCCTTTGCAAACGCCGACACCCTGGCCACCAGCTACGTCATCGCCACCGCCGCCCAGAGGCTCGAGCGCTTTGAGCTCATCTTCTGCGGCAAGGAGTCCCTCGACGGCGCGACGGGCCAGATGGCCGCGCAGCTCGCCGAGCGCTTCGGCGCGAGCCTTCTGAGCTGTGTGCTCTCCATCGAGGAGATAGACGTCGAAAACGGCACCGTCACCGCCGTGCGCGAGCTCGAGGACGGCCTCGAGACCGTCAAGGCGAAGCTGCCCTGCCTCATCACGGTGGAAAAGACCAACTTCCGCCCGCGCATCCCGAACCTCTCCCAGTGGAAGGTCTCGCGCACGGCGGAGATACTCAGCTACAACTCCCGCGCCATACCTGGCCTCGACTTCGCACAGATAGGCGACCCCGGTTCGCCCACCAAGGTGCCGCGCACCTACCCGCCCGAGGCCGGGGAGCCCGGCGTGATGATAGACGAGGGCAGCCCGGAGGCCAACGCCGCAAAGCTGGCCTCGCTGCTCGCGGAAGTGCTGTAAGGGGGTGGCGAAATGACGGATAAGAGCATGTACAAGGACATGTGGGTCTTCATAGAGCACGACGGGCACGAGATACGCCCCGTCTCGCTCGAGCTGCTCTGCGAGGTGCGGCGCCTCTGCGACCGCTCCGGCGACAGGCTCTGCGCCGTGGTCGTGGGCGAGCTGCCCGAGAGCGAGACGGACAAGATACGCCTCTGCGGCACGGAGCTCATAATAGAGGTCGAGGGCGAGGGCTATTTCCCGCTGAGCGTGGACGCCTACACGGCGCTTTTCACCAGGCTCTGCGCCGAGCGGCGGCCCTCCGCCGTGTTCGTCGGCGGCAGCATCTTCGGGCGCGACTTCGCCCCGCGCTTTGCCTGCCGTCTCGGCACAGGCTGCACCAGCGACGCCACGGAGCTGGTGTACGATGAAAAGACCGGTTGCATCGAGTTCGTGGAGCCCGCCGTGGGCGGACGGCTCATGGCGGTCATCACCGTGCCCGAGGCGCGGCCCCAGGTGGGCACCATCCGCCCCGGAACCTTCAAATACGCCCCCGCGGGCGAGCGGGACTGCGCCGTGGAGTGCGAGAGGATAGATTTCCCCGCCTCGGAGCAGAGCACGCGCGTCCTCGGCTTTGAGCGCGAGTGCGTGGACGAGAGTTTGAACATCGCCGCGGCTGAGGTCATCGTCTGCGTCGGCAACGGCATCAAGGGCGCGGAGAGCCTCTCCCGCTACCGCCGCCTCGCGGAACTGCTGGGCGGAAAGATAGCCTGCACCCGCCCGGTATTCGACCGCGGGCTGCTGCCCTTCAAGCTAGTCATCGGCCAGTCCGGCGTGGTGGTAAAGCCCAAGCTCTACCTCTGCTTCGGCGTCTCCGGCGCGGTGAACCACGTCACCGGCTTTGCCGACGCCGGCTGCAAGGTGGCCGTGAACTCCGACCCCGACGCCGCCATCTTCAACTACTGCGACTACGGCCTCGTCGGCGACATGGACGAGATCTGCGACCTGCTCATAGCAAAGCTGAGCAAATAAATATCCGCCCCGGCGTGAATACGCCGGGGCTTTTTTATGCGCGCCGCCTGTGGTATAATGAAGAGCAACACAAAAAACACAGCGGAGGACGCGATATGGCAAAGAAGAAATACAAGCTAGGCGGCGAGCCGGAGGAGCTCAAGCTCGCGCCCTTCATGCGGCTTTTGAAGGCCGTGCACAGCATGCAGGAGCCGGAGACGATGACGACGGAGGACCTCGAAAAGCAGCGCCGGAGCCAGGAGGCGCTGGGGAACATGGCCGCCGCCATGAGCGGGCTGGTCTGGGAGCCCTTCAGCCTCGGCGGCATGGACGCGGCCTGGATGCGCCTGGAGCGGCCGCACAAGCGCCGCAGGGTAATCCTCTACTGCCACGGCGGGGGCTACACCAGCGGCGGGCTGGGCTTTTCCAAGGTGCTCGCGGCCAAGCTCACGCGCGCCACGGGCATGGACGTGCTCGCCTTCGACTACCGCCTCGCGCCCGAGCACCCCTACCCGGCTGCCATCGAGGACGGCCAGGCCGCCTGGGACCACCTGATGCAGCTCGGCTTCGGCGCGCGGGACGTGGTGCTCGCGGGCGATTCCGCGGGCGGGAACCTCGCGCTGGTGCTCTGCCTCAAGCTCCGAGCCGAGGGGCGGATGCTGCCGGGGGCGCTGCTGCTCATGTCGCCCTGGACGGACATGAGCTGCTCCGGCGAGAGCCTCACCGAGCGCGCCGACATCGACCCCGTGCTCACGAGGGAATATATATACGCCGTGCGCGAGGCCTACGCGGGCGGGCTGGACCCCGAGCAGCCCTCGCTCTCGCCGCTCTTCGCGGACTTTTCCGGCTTCCCGCCGACGCTCATCCAGGTCGGCACGCACGAGATACTCTACTCCGACGCCGAGCGCCTCTCCGAGCGCATGAAGGCCGCCGGCACCGAATGCCGCCTCGAGGTCTGGGAGGGCATGTGGCACGACTTTCAGATGTACCCCAGCAAGAGCGCCGCGCAGGCCATGCAGAACACCGCCCACTTCCTGCTCGAGGAGCTGTGAGGCCGGTATTATACACGATATACACAAAATATGCCAAAATGAGCGGCGAAAATTTGTAGAGTATTTCCTCGACTTTTTTCCTGAAAAAGCCGCATATGATGCAAATTTGATGCATTTGTGTTATATTGTATAGGTCGGAGGTGAACGGCATGTACAGGATACTTGTCGTGGAGGACGAGAGGCCCATCAACGATCTTATAGAAATGAACCTCTCGGAGGCGGGCTACTCCTGCGTCTGCGCCTACGATGGTATGGAGGCGGCGAACCTGCTGGAGAAAGAGAGCTTCGACCTCGTCCTTCTGGACATTATGCTGCCGAAGGTGAGCGGCTATGAGCTGCTCGACTTCATAAAGCCGCTGGGGATACCCGTAATTTTTCTGACAGCGAAGGGCACCATGGCCGACAAGGTGAAGGGCCTGCGCCTCGGCGCGGACGACTATCTTGTCAAGCCTTTTGAGATAGTGGAGCTGCTTGCGAGGGTCGAGGCCGTGCTCCGTCGCGCGGGCAAGTCCATAACCGAGATAAGCATCGGCGGGCTGACGATAGATACGCGCTCGCACACCGTGACGCGCGGTTCCCGCGCCATCCCGCTGACCGCCAAGGAGTTCGAGCTGCTGCTGCTCTTTGTGCGCAACCGCAACATCGCCCTCTTCCGCGAGACCATCTACGAGCGCGTTTGGGGCAGCGAGTACATGGGCGACTCCCGCACCGTGGACCTGCATGTACAGCGCCTGCGCAAAAAGCTGCACTGGGACGACAAGATAAAGACGATATACAAGGTGGGATACCGGCTTGAAATCTAAGAGCGCGCGCAGCGCCTTTCCGTGGGGGCTGTTTCTGCACTCCGCCTGCGCCGTCGCGGTGATAATCTGCGCCGGGGCCTGCCTCGCCATCGCGCGGGGGGCGGAGCTCTCCTACGGGACATACGCGGTCTTCCTGCTCCTCGCCGCGCCGGCGGGGGGCGGGCTCGTCGCGCTCTCGGCCATGCGCGCGCAGTCCCGCGCGGAACGTGAGGCCGAGCGCCGCCGCCAGCGGGCCGAGGAGCTCGAGGGCGAGATAAAGCTGCTCGAGGAGGCCGCCGACCGGCGCGAGGAGTTCATCGCGAGCTTCGCCCACGAGCTCAAGACCCCGCTCACCGCCATAATAGGCTATGCAGACATGCTCCGCTCCCGCGAGATGAGCCCGAAAAACAGGTTCACCGCCGCGGGTTATATCTTTTCGGAGGGCAAGCGGCTAGAGGCGCTCAGCCTGAAGCTGATGGAGATAATCGTCTCGGGCAAGCAGGGGATAGAGCGCCGCAAGTTCGACGCGCCCTATTTTATTCGCGAGGTCGCCGCCGTGACGGTGCCGAGCCTCGCCGCGGACGGCATGACGCTCGACATGCGCTGGGAGCCGGGCGAGGTCGAGATAGAGCCCGACCTCTTCAAGACGCTGATGATAAACCTCATCGACAACGCGCGCAAGGCCTCCCGCAAAGGCCAGACCGTGGAGCTCTACGGCAAGCGCGCCGAGGACGGCTACGCCTTCTACGTCCGCGACCACGGCCGTGGCATGAAGAAGGAGGACCTCTCGCGCATAACGGAGCCCTTCTACATGATAGACAAGAGCCGCTCCCGGGCTCAGAACGGCGCGGGCCTGGGCCTCGCGCTCTGCCAGAGGATAGCCGAGCTGCACGGCACGACGCTAGAGTATGAGAGCGAGCTGGGGCAGGGGACCACCGTGCGCGTGTTCCTGAAGGGGGGCGCGCAGGAGTGAAGAAGTTGAGTCCTGCGGCCGTATCCGCGCTGCTCACGGCGCTGGTGTTCGCCGTCTGCCTCGCAGTGCCTGCGCTGATGCTCCGCTCCAGGACCGCCCCGGCGGAGGAGGAGAGCCCCGCGCCCACGGATGCGCTCAGCCTGGCCGAGCGCGTGGAGCTCTATGAGCGCTACGACTCCGGCGAGCTAGCGCGGCACGACCTGGACGAGTCGGAGATAGACAGCGACACCTTCCTCGCCGCCGTCCGCCTCGCCAACGCCCTGGAGACCTCAATCGTGAACGACCGCGGCGCGCAGCGCAGCATAAGCTCCACCGGCACAAACTTCTACACTGTCTCCGACGGCGAGGGCGCCATGCGCGTCATGGAGTACTATCGCGAATGGGTGGGCGACTGGAGCAACTGGTTCTGGGTCAAGCTGAACATAGACACGCTCGAGGTGTTCTACTGCTACTACTCCGCCGCCTGCGAGAGGAATCTCTCGGAATACAGCGGCGACGACTACTACAACGTCAGCGCCATGATAATGGATTTGGCCGGCGCCGTCGGCTTCGACGGTTACTACACCCGCGAGAGCGTGACGGACGGCGTGCCCTTTGAGGTGGATATCACGAACAGCGTCACCGGCGAGAGCCTCCGCTACGAGTGCCGCATGCACACCTACTCGGACGCGGTCTCGCTGCTGGTGGACCGGGAGTACAAGCTCATAGGCTGAAAAAATTGCAAAAATGATGCGAAAATGATACAAGTCTGACGAAAATACGATACAAGCGCCCTGTATGCTTATACATACAGGGCGGTTTCTTGCCGCTCCTTGGAGAAAGGAGCAAGCTATGAAAAGACTATCGGGTATTCTTTTTGCCTTTCTGCTGGCGGCGCTGCTGGGCATGGGCGTCATGGCCTTCACGACGGCCGCGCCGGAGACGAGCTCGCCGCCGGCCTCGGACACGGACCCGCTGCCTGAGCTGCCGGAGCTGGAGCGCGAGGCCGATTGGCGGCTGACGCTGGTGAACGAGGATAACCCGCTTTCAGAGGACTTTGAGCCCGAGACCGCGGAGGCAGACGGGGGGTATCTGTTCGATATCCGCGCCGTGGTGCCGCTGCGCGCGCTGCTGCAGGCGGGCCGCGAGGCCGGTCTGGACCTGGTGGTCACCTCCGGCTGGCGCAGCTGGGCGTATCAGGAGCAGCTCTTTGAGGACAAGGTCGAGCGCGTGATGGCCGAGACGGGCCTGGAGCGCGCCGAGGCCGAGGAGATCGCCGCCGACGAGGTCGCCCGCCCCGGCACGAGCGAGCACCAACTGGGGCTTGCGGTTGACATAATCTCCAACGCACATCCCGACCTGGATGAGGGCTGGGCGGAGACGGAGGAGGCAGTGTGGCTTAAAGAGCACTGCGCGGAGTATGGGTTCATATTGCGGTATCCGCCGGACAAGTCCGACATCACGGGGATAGTGTGGGAGCCCTGGCATTTCCGCTACGTGGGCGAGGAGGCCGCGGTTTACATAATGGAAAACGACCTCTGCCTGGAGGAGTATCTTGCCGCGCCCCAGGTGTGAAAGTTTCGTCCACCTTTTCAAAGGTGGACGAAACTTTTAAACGCGCTGCGCGCAGCAAAAAACCGCCGCCCCTCCGGGCGGCGGTTTCTCATTTGGCTTCTATCAATATCACGTTTTTCGTCAGGTCCACGCTCTTGAGCGTGCCCGCTACTGTCTTGCGTGCACCCAGCATGTCCGTCAGCGTTACGCCGTTCTCGTCCACACTGATGCCCGATACGTAGTTCATCAGCGGCTTGCGCTCGCCGTTTACCAGCTCAAAGGCGTCCGAAAGGCACATCACTGTTCCCCCTTTACCAGCCGGAGCGCTTCCTCCAGCTTGTCGTTGCCGTGGTCAAAATAGTGCACCGCCTCCGCTACCAGCTTCGCAGCTTCGGCCTTGCCCTGCTTCTCCAGCGAGTGAGCTACACCGTGCAGCTCCGACGCGTGGCTACGGTTGTGCTCCGTCATGTAGCTCATCAGCGCGGCCGTCTGCTCCGCAGACAGCTCCGGCACCTCCGCGCCGTGCTCGTGATGATGGCCGCAGACATGCTCGTGCGCGTGCTCATGCTCGTGCTCGCCGCAGCAGCCCGCGTGCCCGTGCCCGCCCTCGTGCAGGGCCATGCTTTTTGTAAACATATTCATGCCTCCTTCGGGTCTGTCCGTGACGCGGCCTGCGCCCGTACATTAAATCATATCACAGCCCAGACCCACATTCAACAAAAATTCCTCCGCCCTCATCCGCCGGGCCGCCCAGTGAGCAGATAACCAGAATATACCAAAATTTCTGCTCTCTTTGCACATTATTGACATACACGGGCGTTAAATTTGCACAAACTCAAATAGAATTGTACAGTAACCCTTGAAAAACGGGGAGTGATGTGGTATTTTGTTAAATGAAAAGCAAATGTCAAAAAGAATACATTTTCACAGTTTGGCGTGCAGCGGGAGGGCCCGCCGGAAGGCGTGCCCGCTCCTTCACATACAGGGAGGATTTTGCAATGGGCGAGAGCAGGGCAAAGATAATAGCGCTGGCAGGAAAGGGCGGAGTCGGCAAGACCTCGCTGGCGGCGAGCATCGTCCGCGTGCTGACGGAGGACCGTCCGGGCGCGAAGATACTGGCCATCGACGCGGACCCGGCCGTTGGCCTCTCGACGGCGCTGGGCATCAAGGTCACTTCCTCGCTGGACGACATCCGCCGCGCCGTCATCAAGAGCGCGGAGGACGGACGCCCGCGTGAGGCCATAGAGATGCTCAACGAGTCCCGCTTCAGGATCTTCGACACTATGGTCGAGACCAAGGGCTTTTCCTTCCTCGCAATAGGCCGCCCCGAGAATGAGGGCTGCTATTGCAGCGTGAACGCCTACCTCAAAGAAGTTGTAAGCATGTTGGCGAACGACTTCGACTATGTTGTAATAGACGGCGAGGCGGGTATCGAGCAGATACAGCGCCGCGTCATGGAGAAGGTCACGCACCTCATCCTCATCTCGGACCAGAGCCGGAAGGGGACGAAGGTTGCGGAGACGATAAAGGAAGTCGCGGACGAGCTGGTGATGTACGACCACATCGGCGCCATCATCAACCGGGTCACGAACCCGGAGCTGAACCAGTTCATCGACATTCCGGGCGTGGAGGTGCTCGCGTTCATACCGGCGGACGACACCCACGCCGCAAACGACATCCAGGGCAAGAGCGTATTTGAGCTCCCCCCGGATTCCCAGGTGCTCTACGGGGTGAGGGAAGCACTCCGAAAAATAGAGATTTTATAAGAGAGGTGTAAACATTTGAAAGATCTAAAGCATCTGATCTACTTTGAGAACCTGCTCGAGGAGACGAACAACGAGCTGGTCCGCAAGGCTAAGGATGAGGGCAAGCTCGCTCTGGGCTACACCTGCTACCACATGCCTGAGGTGCTTCTCAACGTAGACAACTGCTTCTCCGTGAGAATGCGCGCGCCGAACACGGGCAGTATAGACATAGCCTCTTATTACATGTCGAACTACACCTGTGAGTACTGCCGCGCACTGCTGGAGAGGGCAATCGAGGGCGGCTACAACTTCCTGGACGGCATCTGCGGCGTCGACGCCTGCGCGCAGATGAACCGCTGCATGGAGAATATCGAGCTGCTCAAGTGCGTAGAGAAGCCGAATTTCTTCGTTACCCACGCGGATATCCCGTATAAGTATACGGACTACACCCTCAAGCACTACGTCACCCAGATGCAGAACCGGGTGCTCAACACGATGCACGAGAAGCTGGGCGTGGACGTTTCCGACGCCGCTCTGCGTGATGCCGTGGCCCGCCACAACGAGATCTGCCGGATCATAACGGAGATAAGCGAGTTCCGCAAGCTCGAGAATCCGCCCATCACCGGCTACGAGTTCCACATCATCAACATGGTCAGCTTCTGCTGTCCGCAGCAGCTCATCCTGCCCTACCTGCAGGAGACCCTGGAGGAGATCCGCAACCGCAAGGTCGACCCGAAGCCCTGGTACCGCTGCCGTGTGGGCATCGTCGGCTCCGAGGTGGACGACCCCAACCTTACCCGCATGCTCGAGGATGCAGGCGCGTTCATAGCGTTCGACCGCTTCTGCTTCGGCGTGTTCCCCGGCAGGGAAGTGATAGAGCTGAACGACGAGGAGCCCGCTCTCGTCCAGATCTGCCGCCACTACCTCATCACGAGCGAATGCCCGCGCTTCATGTCCGACGAGAAGATCTTCCAGCGCCGCGAGACCGCAGATCGCCTGGCCCGGGAGTTCAACGCCGACGGCATTATCTACGAGAACGTCAAGTTCTGCGACTTCTGGGGCTTCGAGCGCGCGCTGGCCAGCCACATCCAGCATGAGGACTACGGCCACCCCGTGCTCACCATAGACCGTCCCTACAACGCCAAGACATCCGGCCAGCTCCGCACCCGCTTCCAGGCCTTCGTGGAATCCCTGGAGATAAAACGCATCCAGCAGGGCAAGGAGGTCAAATAAGATGCTTAAAACCAATATTGAGTGGATAAAGAAAAATGTCCCCAGCGACCTCAAGATCTGGAAGGGAATGATCTCCGAGATCGACTGGAAGGACTTCGGCAAGAAGCAGGCCAACAAGCTGCGCATGGACAAGGAGCGCATCCAGAGCGAGGTAAAGGACTTCATCGCCCTCAGCCCCGCCGAGAAATGGGACCGCTTCATAAACGGCGAGCGTCAGCTCGGCCGCCTGTACCAGAAGGGCTCCATAGCCTTCACGCGCCGCGAGTGGAAGGGCCTTGAGTCCACCGCCCGCGACTTCCAGAACTGGCTCATCCTCTGGGCGGACATGATAAAGATGGTCATGCGCGACCCCCTGAGCATAGCCCTGGGCCTCTTTGAGTACCGCTGGTTCAGCTCCTATCTCGCCTCCGTGGCCTTCTTCGACCGCAACACCCTCGGTGTGCGCGGCCGCGCCGTCACGATGAACCGCCTGCTGCTGGCCGACGTCTACCGCTACGTCGAGAACGTCATCGCCACGCTGCTCATGGCCGACCGTCGCATCGGCGGCAACGACAAGATCAACGACAAGCTGATGCTGTTCGACGAGATGACGATGGCTCAGATGATGGCCGGTTTCCCGGGCCTCATCGGTATCCCGTACCAGCTCATCCCGATGTTCCTCGTCTCCGAGCTCGACCAGCTCATCTGCATCCCGTACATCGACGCCGTCGAGAGCTACGGCCTGCCCTCCGATACCTGCCCCGTGCCGACCAGCGAATGCGGCTGCGCCATCCTGGACGCCCTGCCGCACTGCGGCCTCGGCTTCATCTCCACCTCCACCCCCTGCGACGGCTCCGACATGGCCACCAGCTATCAGGACCGCCGCTTCAAGCTCCCGACCTTCCCGCTCACGCTGCCGGTCCGCTACGACGACGAGGACACCGTCGAGTGCGGCGCGCAGGATATGTGGCACTGCATCAAATGGGTCGAGGAACTCACCGGTGAGAAGTGGGATTGGGACCACTACTTCGAGGTCATCCGCCGCTTCAACGAGCAGACGACCATGGAGATGGAGAAGTGGGAGATGAACTCCACGCCGTATCCGCAGCTCATCGGCCCCTGCTACGAGCTGTTCCGCAAGTGGAACTACGAGATGGACGGCGGCCTGGAGCCCAGCGTCATGAAGACCTTCTACAAGGTCCGCAAGCTGATGTACCAGTCCTACGAGGAGAAGTGCAACCCCTACCGTCACCCGATGAAGTACCGCGCCGTTGTGTGGAGCTGCCCGGCCCACTACTACGCGAACTTCTCGAACTGGCTGGCCAACGCCTGGGGCATGGGCGTCCTGGTCGAGATGGAGAGCCTCAACTTCACCAAGCAGCTTGAGACTCAGGACCACGAGGAGGCCATCCGCGACCTCGCCCGCCTGTACGAGCGCATGGTCATGCGTAAGCACACCAACGGCGGCTACGTCCACGTTCTCGACGAGCTGTGGAAGGTCTGCGAGCAGTTCAACGCCAACTTCATCATCATGTACCAGCATGTCTGCTGCAAGACGATGGCCGGTCTGCAGGGCCTGTTCGACGAGCAGGCGCGTGAGCGCGGCCTGCACCTCATCTGGGTCGAGCACGACCTCATGGACCCGCGTACCGTTTCCCGCCGCGACATGCGCGCCAAGGTCTCCAACTACATGCGCGCCATCATTCAGGCGGAGCCCACGGACGAGAGCCTCATCGAGTTCGAGGACGACATCACCTGGTAAATCTCTTGTGATCAAATAAAAAGATTATTAGGAGGAAGATTATATAATGAAGTACTACGGAGGATGCGACGTCGGCTCCACTTATACGAAGGCAGTGATACTTGACGAGA
>URDK01000079.1 GCA_900546485.1 uncultured Eubacteriales bacterium | reverse complement strand
GCCACCGAGGGCATAGACGCCACGGGCTACACCCTCTGCTACGAGCTCGGCATCTTCAAGCAGAAGATAGAGGACGGCCGCCAGACCGAGACGGCGGACAACTGGAAGAGCGCGGCCGAGAGCTGGCTCATCCCGCGCTATGAGGACACGGTCGAGATACGCTTCGGCGGCCGCGTGGAGGAAAACTGGGACTACTTCGGCAACTGCCACGCCGAGCTCAAGGACTACACCACTGTCCTGGCCGTCCCGCGCGATATGCTCATAGCGGGCTACGGCGGCGGCAAGGTGAACACCCTCCGCCTCTGGGAGGCGCACAGCCCCAACTCCCTCGACATGTACCAGTTCTCCGAGGGCGAGTACGTCAAGAGCATGGAGCAGCGCACCATGGCCGAGGTCATCACCAAGGTGCTCTATCCTGCGGACGACCACATGGAGGGCAAGACGCTCCGCCTCAAGCAGCAGTACTTCTTCGTCTCCGCCACGGCGCAGACCATCGTCAAGCAGCACCGCAAGCAGTGGGGCGACGTACGCAGCTTCGCCGAGCACCACGTCGTGCACATAAACGACACGCATCCCACGCTGATGATACCCGAGCTCATGCGCATCTTCATGGACGAGGACGGCCTGGGCTGGGATGAGGCCTGGCATATTGTGTCGAGCTGCGTGGCCTACACCAACCACACCATCATGTCCGAGGCGCTCGAGACCTGGCCGCAGGGCCTGGTGCAGAGCCTGCTGCCGCGCGTCTTTGAGATAATCAGCGAGATAAACCGCCGCTGGCGCGCCGTGCTCAGCGAGAAGTTCGGCGGCGACGGCGGACGCATCGCGCGCAACGCCGTCATCGAGGGCGGCAAAGTCCACATGGCCAACATGTGCCTCGCGGGCTGCTACATGATAAACGGCGTCTCCGGCCTGCACGGGGACATCCTCAAGCGCGACCTCTTCGCGGACGTGTACTCCTTCGAGCCGGAGAAGTTCACCTACGTGACCAACGGCATAGACCACCGCCGCTGGCTCTCCCAGATAAACCCGAAGCTCGACAGCCTCGTGCGCGAGCTCATAGGCCCGGGCTACCTCAGAAAGCCCGAGGAGCTCATCGGATTGCGCAAGTTCGAGAACGATGCCGAGGTGCTCATGCGCCTGCAGGAGATAAAGGGCTTCAACAAGGCCGCGCTGGCCGAGTACATGAAGAAGTCCCAGGGCTTCGAGCTCAATACCGACGCGGTGCTGGACGTCCAGGTCAAGCGCCTGCACGAGTATAAGCGCCAGCTGCTGTGCGCCATGCTCATAGCTCACCTTCAGGACAGACTGCACGACGACCCGGATATGGACTTCGTGCCGCGCACCTTCGTGTTCGGCGCCAAGGCCGCCGCGAGCTACAAGACCGCCAAGCGCATAATCGAGCTCATCTGCTCCCTCTCCGCGGACATCAACGCCGACCCCGTCTGCAAGGGCAGGCTGCAGGTGTTCTTCCTCGAGAACTACCGCGTCTCCGTGGCTGAGAAGCTCATGCCCGCCGCGCAGGTGTCCGAGCAGATATCCACCGCCGGCAAGGAGGCCTCCGGCACCGGCAACATGAAGCTCATGATGAATGGCGCCGTGACCATAGGTACGCTCGACGGCGCGAACGTCGAGATGTACGAGCGCCTGGGCGACGAGAACATGTTCCTCTTCGGCCTGCGCACCAACGAGGTCGCCGAGCGCAAGCGCTGCGGCTACGACCCGAACTCCGTGGCCGAGAGCGACCCGCGCATCAAGCGCGTGCTCCATCGCTTCAACTCCGGCCTGGCCGACGGCAAGAGCTATGCAGACCTGGTGAGCAGCCTGCTCTACGGCGGCGACCAGTACATGCTGCTGGCCGACTTCGCCTCCTACGTCGCCTGCCACGACCGGCTCTATGAGGCCGTGCGCGACCGCAGCGGCTTCGCCCGCATGGGCCTCGTGAACATCGCCGAGAGCGGCATCTTTGCCGCCGACCGCGCCGTCCGCGAGTACGCCGAGAACATCTGGAAGCTGTAAAAACCAAAAAAGAAGCCGCCCCGGCCAGAACACGGTCGGGGCGGCTTTTATTTTTCGCTCGGCGCGCAGTCGGCGTCCGCGAAGATGAGATCGTCTATGTCAGTCTGCACTTTCCGTCACCTCCACAAGCGGCATATATACAGCATATGCGCGCCCGGCGGGGAATATGACGGAATTTTTTCAGCGCTCCTCCTCGTCGGCCCAAGCCTCGAGGGAATCGTACTCCCCGTCCGGGGTGAAGGGGACTGTCTCTCTGCCGGGGTCGCGGTCCCGTTCGGGTTCGCGCTCGTCACGCTCGCGTTTTTCCTCCCACGCCATGTTTCGCCCTTCCTTTCAGTGAAAATTTCCGGCCGCGTCCGCTGACTTTTCCGGCCGCGTCCGCGTCTATATTATGTGCGCCTTTACGGCATATAGATTATACCACGCCGTGCGCGTTTATTCCAGCGGGAAGGGCGTTTTTTCAGGAACCTTTCAGCGTGCAGAGCGTCATAATGTGAGATTGACAGCGCGCACAGGGGATGATATTCTGTCTGTATTAAAGACAGTGACACGGAAAAAGGCGAGCGGGGGGAAAGAGATGGGCAAAAAGCGCCGCGCCGCGGGTATATTGACCGCTGTTCTGGCAGCTGCTGCATTACTCTCCGCCTGCGCTGCGGAGGAGACGGCTGCGCCGTCGGATACGCCGGAGCCGGAGGGCGCCGGCTTTGTGTATGTTCCGGAATACTCCCGTCTCCCGGACTGCGAGTGGGCCTCCTGCGCCGCGCTCTGCGGGGAGCGGCTGCTGCTCGGCGGGGCGGAGGGCGCGGAGCCGAGGCTGTACTCGGCGCCGCTGACGGGCGGAGAGCCCGAGAGTTTCGTGGGCTTTGAGGCCGCCCCGACGCCGGAGGGCGCCGAGGGCTCGGGCAGTATCTGCGGCCTCTGCGCCACGCCCGACGGCGGCTTCGCGGCCGTGGAGAGGAGCTTTGCCTCCTTCCCGGCGGAGGAGCCGGAGGGCGAAACGGCCTCCGCGACATCCACGGACATCGCGCCGGTCTACGAGAGCTGCGAGAGCTATATTCTGCACATCTACGACTCAAGCGGCGACGAGCGCGCCGCAAAGGACATAAGCGAGCTCCTTGACGGGGACGGAGCGGGCGTGACCGGCTGCGCCGCCGACGCCGCGGGCTATATCTACCTCTGCCTCTCGGACGGCAGCGCGCTGGTGTTCGACCGCGGCGGCGGATTTGTGAGCAGAGCGCTCGGCGACGGAGCTTTTACCGGCCTCGTGGCGCTCGGTGACGGCGTGTACGGCGTGACGGCGGACGACGCGGGCACCTATCTGCTGCCCATAGACCCCGTGAACGGCTCGGCTGGCGAAGCGGAGCTGACGCTCCCGGCCGGGGCGCAGGTGCTCTCCTCCGGGACGGAGCGCTCCCTGCTCTGGTCGGACGGAGAGAGGCTGATGGCCCTTGCCGACGACGAAACGGAGCCGGAGACGCTGCTCCACTGGACGGACGCGGGCGTAGACGCCGCGTTTTTGAGCTGGCTCGGACAGGACGCAGAAGGGGACATCCTCTGCCTCGTACACGACGCGGACGGCCTCTGGCTGCTGCGCCTCGTGAGCACCCCGGCCTCCGAGCTGGCCGCGGACTGCGCCGCCGTCGTACAGGACAGGGTCAGCGTATATCTGGGAGAGCAAAGCTGAAAGACCCGCACAGGGGGGTGGGGGAATATGAAGATACATATCCGCATAATCTCGCTCTGCCTGGTGCTTTGCCTGCTCTCAGCCTGCGGGATAGGGGAGACGGAGCCCACCGAGCGTCCCGGGCGCTATGTGTATTCCGCGGAGCGGACGGAGTTCGGGGACGTGCACATCACCGGCAACGCCGTCATGCTCTCGGGGCGGATATATTTCATCGGCGAGGACGGGACGGGCGAGCCGGGCATCTACTCCGTGAGCGCCTCGGGCGGCGCGCCGCAGAGGCTGGAGCGCTATGAGCCCGTGTCCCTGCCCGAGGGCAGCGAGGGACGCACCAGGCCGCTGTGCCTCGCCGTCACCATGGGCGGCAAGCTCGCCGTGGCCGAGGAGCGCGTGTGCTCCACAAAATACGGCGCGGAGGGCGCGCTCTACGCCAGCAGCTCCGACCTTGAGCTCTATCCCTATGAGGTCTACCGCCAGGACGAGTACGTCCGCATCCTCAATGCCGACGGAAGCGAGGCCTCGCGCATGCTCGTGAACCGCGACGCCCGCGGTGGCTGGAGCTACTTCACGGTGTCGAGCTTCGCAATCGACGCCCAGGGCAGGGTATACATCGCCGCGGACGACCAGCTCCTGGTGCGCGACGCCTCGGGAGAGCTGAGATGGCTGCACTTCGAGCGCGAGCTGGCCTCGGTCGAGGAGCTCTACCTCGCCGGGGACGGCCACGTGTACGTCTTTGGCCGCGGCTACGACGGGCAGGGGCGCTTCTACTACGTCAACCCCGAGGGCAAGCGCGGCCCGGAGCTCCGACTGATAGGCACCAGCGATGGGGCTGGCGACTTCTGCGGCGCCGTGGGCGGTTTCGTCTCGGCCTACATAGACGGCGCGATGCTCTACGGCTGGGAGCCTGCGAGCGGCATAACCGCCGAAATGCTCGATCTGGTGTCCGTAGGGGTGGAACCCAAGACGCTTTCATCCGTCTTTGAGACGGAGAGCGGCTACGTCTGCCTCGGCACTGAAGAGACCGCATCCTATATGACCGTGGTCAGCCGCGCGCATGAGAGCGAGGCCCCGCAGAGGACGGAGCTAGTCTACGCCTGCTGCGGCGCGGACGAACTCACGCTCCGGCTCATCGCGGAGTTCAACCGCTCGGAGAGTGAATACCTTATAAAAATACGCGACTACTCGGAGTACAACAGCCCCGAAGACCCGGAAGCCGGGTACCGGCGGCTCGAGAGCGATATCCTCGCCGGCAGGGCGGGGGACATCCTCGACTGCTCCGGCGTATCCACCGCCGCGGCGGAGGCCCGCGGGCTCCTGACGGAGCTCGGCGCGCTGCTGTACGCGGACGATGAGCTCAAAAGCGCCCTGGTCAAGCCGGTACTCTCCGCACTTGAGATGGACGGCGGGCTCTATACCATCCCATCCGGCTTCGGCGTCGTCACCGCTCTGGGCCCGGCGCGCTTCTTCGGAGAGGGGGCGGAACTGAGCTATTCCGCCGCGCTCACCGCGCTCGGCGGAGTGTCCGCGGGCTGCGAGCTCTTTGATTTCGGCACGACGGGGCCGGAGGTGCTCTCGCTGCTGCTGGAGGCCGATCCCGACCGCTTTATCGACTGGGAGAGCGGCGCGTGCAGCTTCGAAGAGGAGGACTTCATCGCCCTGCTCGAGTTTGCAGGCAGCTTCCCCGCCGTGAGCGAGGCCTCGGAGGAGGAGCGGCTCGAGGAGAATAACCAGCCCTATGCCCGCATAGCCTCAGGGCGGCAGCTGCTCATGTGCGGGGTCTTTACGAGCCCGAACATGGTACAGGGCAGCACGGAGCTCTTCTCCGGCGCGTCGGTCACGGGCCTGCCCGGATACGAGGGCGGCTTCACCTCGGTGAAGCTCGAGGGGCCGGTATACGCGATAAGCTCCGGCTGCAAGGACGCGTCCGCCGCGTGGCGGCTGCTGCGCTCGCTCATAAAGGCGCAGGCGCTTTCCTCCGGGCTCCCCGTGCTCATGGAGCGCCTGGACGCGGACATAAGCTCGCAGATGGCCGAGGGCATGAGCGAGCAGGACGCAACGCTGCTCTACATGGCGATAGACGACATCAGCGCCTGCGCCAGAACGCTCCCCAGTGGGCTCATGGAGCTCATAGACGCCGCGGCCGCGCCGTATTTTGCCGGGGAGGCCTCCGCTCAGGAGTGTGCCGCGGAGATCAACAAGCAAGTTTCGGCCTTTTTCTCTGAAATGGGCTGACAATAAGTTATGGAGGACAACGAGATGAAAACTAAGAAAGCACTGTGCCTTGTCATGGCGCTCGCCATGGTATTCGGCCTTCTCTCCGCCTGCGGCGGCGACGGAGGTACTTCGAATACCCCGACGCCCGAATACGCCTATGTCCCGACCTATACTGAGCTGAGCCGCGACATCGGTTACGTCTACAACACCGTCCGCTCCGGCGACCTCATCTACTTCGTGGGCGAAGTAGAGGGCGAGCCCATCGTGGAGCAGATACCCAGCTATGACGATAACGGCAACCCCATCCTCGACGAGGAGGGCAACCCCGTCATGGAGGAGTACACCTATACCCGCACCGAGCCCGCGCTCTTTTCCGTGAAGCTCGACGGCAGCGATCTCAAGAATGTTGAGGGCTACGTCAAGCCCGAGATGCCCGCTGAGGCCGAGGGCGGCAGCTTCTGGATAAACAACATGTGCGCCACGCCCGACGGCGGCTTCGCCATCATCGAGAACGTCTACTACTCCATCCCCGTGAGCGCCGGCGACGGCAGCGGCGATGAGAGCGGTACCGACACCGCGGAGGGCAGCGTCGACGCGGGCGTTACCCCGCTTGCGGCCACCAGCTCCGACGTGGCCGTGGCCGTGCCCGAACCCATGCCCGGCGGAGATGAGCAGGTGGAGTACACCTCCGTCCAGAAATACAACCTGCGCGTCTTCGACGCAGCCGGTAACGAGAAGCTCTGCATCGACCTCTCCAGCCTCACTGAGGACAGCGACTACTTCTATGTCTCCGCCTTTGCCGTCGATGGACAGGGCAACACCGTGCTTATGACCGGCGGCAACGCCCTTACCATCCTCGACGCCCAGGGCAACGTGACCGGCAGCATAGACCTCAGCACCGAGCAGACCGGCGTGGGCAACATCATCGCTCTCGCCGACGGCAGCGTGGCCGCCCTGGTCTATTCCGAAGATTACAGCTCCTTCGACCTCTGCCCTGTGGACATGACGGGTATGAAGCTCGGCGAGTCCATCGCCAGCCTGCCCACCGACGCCTACAGCGCCGCCCCCTCCGGCGGCGGCTATGACCTCTGCTACAACAAGGGCGAGAGCTTCTACGGCTACACCATGGCCACCGATACCGAGGAGAAGCTGGTGACCTGGATAAACTGCGACGTCAACTCCAGCAACGTCAGCTCTGCCAGCATAACCGAGAGCGGCGACATCGTCTGCCTCTCCAGCGAGTACTCCAACACCGGCGAGGGCGCGACGACCTACCTCATCACGCTCAAGAAGACCCCCTACGACCAGGTCCCACAGAAGACCACGCTGACCCTTGCCTGCGTCTACCTTAACTACGACGTCAAGAACATGGTGCTCGACTTCAACCGCAAGAGCAGCGACTACCGCATCGAGGTTCGCGACTACTCCGAGTTCAACACCGACGACGACTACACCGCGGGCCTGACCAAGCTCATCACCGAGATAGGCTCCGGCGCGGTGCCCGACATCCTCATAACCGACAGCCTGCCCATGGACACCTTCGGCGCGAAGGGCCTTTTCGAGGACCTCTGGCCCTACATAGAGGCGGACGAGGAGATAGGCGGCCGTGCGGGCGTGGTCGAGCCCTTCTTCAACGCCGTCAGCCAGGAGGGCAAGCTCTACGAGGTCACCAGCGGCTTTGCCGTGCGCACCATAGCCGGCCCGTCCTCCATCATTGGCACCGAGCCCGGCTGGACCTATGACGACATGTTCGCCGCGCTTGACCAGATGCCCGAGGGCTGCGAGCTCTTCAGCCTCGGCACCACCAGGAACGACGCGTTCTCCAGCATCTGCACGATGAACCTCTCCAACTTCGTGGACTGGAACACGGGCGAGTGCAGCTTCGACTCCGAGGAGTTCATCTCCCTCATGGAGTTTGCCAACCGCTTCCCCGAGACCTTTGACTGGGAGAACCACGAGTGGACCCCCGAGGACAACGACAGCACCCGTATCAAGGAAGGCCGCCAGCTGCTGGTCATGCTCAGCCTGTCCGACCCCTACTCCTACACCTACTACTCCGAGATGTTCAACGGCGAGATGACTCTCAAGGGCTACCCCGGCGTGCCGGGCAGCGGCGCCGTGTTCTACTCCAACGGCACCGGCCTTGCCATCTCCTCCACCTGCGCCGACAAGGACGCCGCCTGGAGCTTCGTGCGCACCCTGCTGACCCGTGACTACCAAGAGAACTACGGCTACGGCTTCGTCACCAACCGCGAGCTCTTCGACGAGAACATCAAGAACATGGTCGGCCAGAGCTACTACACCTATGACGAGAGCACCGGCGAGGAGAAGGAGATAAAGTTCACCCAGGAGAATGCCGACACCATCATGGAGCTCATCGAGAACACCACCATGGTCGCCGACTACAACTCCAGCCAGATAAACGACATAATCAACGAGGAAGTGGCCTACTACTTCTCCGGCGAGAAGAGCGCCCAGGACGTTGCGGCCACCATCCAGAACCGCGTGTCCATCTATGTGAATGAGCAAAGATGACACTAAAGAAACAAAATGGATACAAGATAGTGTGTATTTTGTCGAAATAAACCGTACAAATTGTGATATTTAAGGTTGAGCTTTGCTGTTCTAAGTAGTATAATACAGAAAGACAGCAGACCACAAAGTTCCGGGAGGGATGAAGAAGAATGAAAGCCTTGGCACGCGGGCGCGAGCGGCTCACAGCAGAGCGCAGGAGCAGAAGGCTCAAGGATACGGCGTTAAGCCTCTGTTTCATCGGCCCGAGCGTGATCGGGGTGCTCATCTTCTTCGTCCTGCCCTTCTGCGTTGTGGTGTATTACTCCTTGATACGCAACTCGATAAATCCCGAGTTTGTGTTCCTGGACAACTTCATCGCGCTTTTCAAGAACTCGGCCTTCAGGGACGCGGCGAAGAACACGGCCACCTTCTCAGCCCTGGCGGTGCCGCTGGCGGTGATACTCTCACTGGGCCTGGCGATGCTGCTGGAGGCGAGGATACCGCTCAAGAGCCAGTTCCGCACCTTTTTCCTGAGCCCCATGATGGTCCCCGTGGCCTCGGTGGTGCTCATCTGGCAGGTGCTTTTCAGCAACAACGGCGTTATTAACGAGTTCACAGCCCTGTTCGGCATAGATAAGATCGACTGGATAAAGTCCGAGTACGGCCAGATAGTCATATTGACGCTCTTCCTCTGGAAGAACCTCGGCTACAACATGATACTCTTCATGTCCGCGCTGGCGAACATACCGAAGGAGCTGCTCGAGGTCGCGGACGTCGAGGGCGCGAGCGAGACCTACAAGTTCTTTGCAATCAAGCTCCGCTACCTCTCGCCGACGGTGCTTTTCGTCACGATACTCTCGCTCATCAACTCCTTCAAAGTCTTCCGCGAGGTGTATCTGATGACGGGCGGCTACCCGGTGAGCAGCCTGTACATGCTTCAGCACTTTATGAACAACACCTTCAACTCCCTCGACTTTCAGAAGATGTCCTCCGCTGCGGTGGTCATGGCCATTGCCATGGTCGTCATCATCGCCGTCCTGTTCAAGGTGGAGGACTGGTTCGGAAAGGACGTGGAGGGATGAAAAAAAAGAAATACTTCTCCCGCGGCGTCATCTTCGTCATCTGCGCGGTGCTGGCCATCATCTTCCTGCTGCCCACGCTGCTGACCATCTCGAACTCCTTCATGACGCAGACGGAGATAAGTGCAAACTACGGCGTCATCTTCCAGAACGCCGCCTCCACCGGCGGCAAGACCTACGTCTCCGAAAAGGTGAACCTCAAGTTCATCCCGGACAAGGTCTCGCTCGAGCAGTACATAACCGTGCTCCTGAAGAGCCCGGACTACCTTTTGAAGTTCTGGAACTCGGTCATCCTGGTCGTGCCCATCGTGGTGTTCCAGGTGGCAATAGCCTCGATAGCGGCCTACGGCTTCACCCGCTGGCGCGGCAAGGTGAGGGCGGCGATATTCTTCTTCTACGTCATCCTCATGCTGATGCCCTATCAGGTCACGCTGGTGCCTAACTACCTGGTCTCCCAGTGGCTGCACATCCTAAACACCCGCTGGGCCATCATACTGCCGGGCGCCTTCGCGCCGTTTTCGGTGTTCCTGCTCACCAAATTCATGCGCCGCATACCCTACTCGCTCATCGAGGCGGCGAAGATAGACGGGGCGGGGGAGTGGCAGGTCTTCTCCAAGGTCTGCATGCCCCAGTGCCGCGCGGCGCTCTACTCCATCGCAATACTCGTGTTCATCGACTACTGGAACATGGTCGAGCAGCCCATCGTGCTGCTGCCGGACGCGGAGAAGCAGCCGCTTTCGGTGTACCTGTCCACGATAAACACCGGCGAGGTCGGTCTGGCCTTCGCCATCGCAACGATATACATGGTGCCGACGCTGCTGCTGTTCCTGCACGGCGAGGAATATCTGGTCGAAGGCATCGCCACCCAGGGCTCGGTAAAGGGCTGAGCCGATGAAGCTACATAAGAAGACGGAGGAAATTGCAAGATGACTGAGCAGAAAGTCAAAAACAGGGGCTGGGTCAAGAACGTCGCCATCATATTTTTGGCGGTCATGCTCGTTCTGACTTTTTTCTCCAACACGATAATGAATGCCTCTCTGCCCGAGGCGGCGGTGCAGTACGTGCAGTCCGGCGCCATCACGACGCAGATACGCGGCAGCGGCTCCATAAGCGCAAAGGAGACCTATGAGGTCAAGACGGACACCTCGCGCAAGGTGCAGTCTGTGCTCGTGAGCCGCGGGCAGGAAGTCAAGGTAGGCGACGTGCTGGTCATACTGGCTGCGGGCGAGGGCAGTGAGCTCAAGGACCTCCAGACCCAGCTGGACGACGCGCAGTACTCCTACCAGCAGAAGCTCATCAACATGGGCGGCGGCAGCAGCGAAGTCACCCGTGCTCAGGAGAAGCTGCAGGAGGCCATCGCCAAGCGCGACGCCAACGTCTGCACGTCCGAAGAGGTCGAGGCGGCAAAGCTGCGCTACGAGGCAGCCGAGGACGAGCATCAGCGTCTCTCCGACCTCCTCGAGGAGGCCGGCGGATACGTCGAGGGCAGCGGCGAGGATTCTCTCGACTCCCTAAAGACCGCTGTCAACGAGGCCAAGCTCGCGCGCGACACCGCCAAGGCGCGGTACGAATACGAGAACGCATTTATCCAGCAGCTGGCCGATACCAGCACGAACGGCCGCTATGACGAGGACGCGCTCAAGGACGCCATTGCCGCGGCCTTCGGCGAGAAGAAGGAGATCTCCGTAGAGTATTACTTCGGCGAAGGCCAGCAGAACACCTCCCTCGCCCGCGAGCAGGCCAACCTCGGCATAGACGGCGCGGCGAGCAGCTATATGAACTGGAACTCCTACAAGAACCTCCCGAGCACTGACCTTGCCGCTATATCTGAGGGCTACAAGGCCGTGAACGACGCTGAGATAGCCTACACCAAGGCTCTGGACGCCTATGACAAGGCGCTCGAGCAGGCGCAGCCGCAGAACGCGGAGCTGAACAAGAAGGTCAAAGAGGCCCAGCGCTACATGGAGGACATGAAGGCCGAGTACGACGCGCTGGTGGAGAAGAAGAGCACCTACGACGCGGCGAAGGACGAGGTCGTGAGCTGCGAGACCACGCTCGAGGGCCTCATCAAGACCTCCAAGCTGGACAACCTGGAGCTCTCCCGCATGGCGAAGCAGATACAGGACCTCAAGGACCAGATCGCAGAGCTCAGCGGCGGGCAGAAGGATGAAAACGGCAACGTGACCGGCGGGCAGATAGTGTCCGAGGTCAACGGCGTGGTCAAGGACATCAACGTCACGGCGGGCAACAACACTGACCCGGCCAACGCCGTAATGACCATCGAGGTCCCGGACCGCGGCTACACCGTGTCCATGGGCGTCACGAACGAGCAGGCCCAGAAGGTCACGATAGGCGACACAGCGGAGATAAAGACCGGCTACTGGGGCGGCTCGGACATGCAGGGCAAGCTGGTGGGCATCCGTAACGACACGGAGAACCCGCAGGGCGGCAAGCAGCTGGTGTTCGACGTGACCGGCAGCGACATTGAGAGCGGCACGCAGGTCTCCATTTCGATAGGCCAGCGCAGCCAGAATTACGAAACCATAGTTCCCAACAGCGCCATACGCTCGGACGCCAACGGCAGCTTCGTGCTGGTCATCGTGGCCAAGAGCAGCCCGCTGGGCAACCGCTTTGTCGCGACCCGCGTGGATGTGACGGAGCTTGCGAAGGACGACGTGAACACGGCGGTGTCCGGCGGCCTCTCGGCCTACGACATGGTGCTAACTACGGCGACGAAGCCCGTCGAGGACGGCATGCTGGTTCGCCTTCCGGACTGATAAGGGATGAAGATAAGCGGACTTAAGCAAAAAAAGAGCATAAAAAAGCCCAAGATAAACCTGCCCTCCGTGCATTTGAGGCGGCCAAAGCTGAGCCGCGGCAAAATAGCGCTGCTCATCGTCTGCGCGGCGCTGGCCGTGGCGTGCTGTGTGCTGTGCTTTGTGTACTCGTCGACGGCCGGGAGGCTGCTGACGCAGCAGGCGGCGGAGCGCTATCAGGGCACGGTCGAGCAGCGCTATGCGCAGGCCTCGGTGTTCTTCCCGGTGGGGCAGGAAAAGAGCATATCGGAGATATACACTTTCCGCTCCACGATAGACAAGAAGCTGTTGGACGTATCGCTTGAGGCGGCGGAGGGCGCGCCCCCGCTGTGGCAGGACGCGTACAGCGGCACGGGCGAGCTGACGGTGGAGGGCAACAAGGGCAAGGCCACGGTGACCGCCACCGGCGTAGGCGGGGACTGGTTTTCCTTCCATCCGCTGACGCTGCGCTCCGGCGGCTACCTGGACGAGAACGACCTGATGCACGACCGCGTGATGCTCGACGAGAAGCTGGCCTGGCAGATATTCGGCAGCTACGACCTCGCGGGCATGACGGTGGTGATAAACGGCAAGCCCTTCGTGGTCGCGGGCGTAGTCGCGATTGAGGACGACAAGGCCACGGAAAAGACCTACACGGCCACGGGCGAGGTGTTCATGCATCTCGACACGCTCCAGCAGCTGCTGGGCGAGGAGAGCGGAAGCGGCGGCGTGAGCTGCTACGAGCTTGTGTGCGCGGAGCCCATCTCCGGCTTCACGCTGGGCGTGGTGACGGAGGGCTTTGAGGGCGCACAGACGGTGCAGAATTCGGGCCGTTTCAGCCCGCTGAGCATTCTTAAGGTCGTGCGCGCGTACGGCACGCGCTCTATGCAGACGGCGGGCGTGGCGTATCCGTATTGGGAGAACGCCGCGAGGCTGACGGAGGACACACTGGCCGCGCTGATGATATGCATCATCCTGACGGCGCTGCTGCCGGTGGGCTGTCTGGTGTGGTACATAGTCCGCGCTCTGAGGCGAGGCTGGCTGTATCTGCGCTGGGAGGCCGGCCCGGCGTTCTGGGAGCGCACCTCCGACCGTATCCGCGAAAAACAGCGTATCGCCCTCAAGCGCCGCCAGAAGCGCATCGAGGAACAGTGGGTCAAGGACGACGACTCCAGCGACCCACCCCAAGCCTGAAAATTTTGCCCGCCTTTACAAAGGCGAAGTCTGAAAGTTTCGTCCACCTTTTCAAAGGTGGCAGGGTGCAGGGGCAGCGCCCCTGCCCGCGCTCCGCAGAGCGCGGAACTCTCCTGTGCTAATGAAGCGCAGGAGGGGGTCTAAGGGGGAACCCTCGCCGGGGGTTCCCCCTTT
>URDK01000078.1 GCA_900546485.1 uncultured Eubacteriales bacterium | reverse complement strand
GAAACAGCCATGAGAAAGAGAGGACATTTATCCATGACCAACCGCTTGGACCGCGACTTCCACCTGCCGGGGCTGCTGCGCTTTGCCCTGCCCACCATTATTATGATGCTGGTGGTCAGCCTCTACACCATCGTGGACGGGGTGCTGATTGCCCGCCTGGTGGGAGAGAACGCCCTGGCCGCCGCCAATGTGGCCTATCCTGCCATCAGCTTTACCCTGGCCATGGGGATCATGCTGGGCACCGGCGGCTCCTACCTCGGCTTTTTCACCGGCAACCTCACAAGTCTGAAGGTCCCCTGCGCGCTCAACGCCATGGAGGCCGCAGACGTGGAGCCGGGCACCGAGGCCGGCGAGGTCATCTCCACCATCGCTATCGCCGTCTCCGCACTCGTAACCACGGCGGTCATAGCCATCGGCGTGCTTCTGCTCAGCCAGATACGCGGCTTCCTCGAGTCGCCCGCGCTCCAGCCCGCCTTCGACAACATACTGCCCGCGCTCTTCGGACCGCTCGCGGTGGTCTATGTGGCGAAGAACTGGAAGGTCGCCATGACCCCGCTGGTGTTCATGATAGTGCTCTTCATATGCGTGCCCTCCCTCGCCTCGTCCGCTAGCGTCCTCGTACCCGTGGGCGCCCTGCTGGCCATAGGCGCGGCGCGCATCCTCTACAAGAAAGGACTGATCTGATTTGAAGAAGTTCATAGCCGCCGGGGCTGCCGGGGCCTTCGCCGCGCTTGCCGGCGTCGTGACCGCGCGGACTCTGGCCTTCAAGCCGAAGGCCGGGGAGCGCCCCGCGCCCGACGCCGCTGAGGTGAACGGGCAGAAGGTCGTGGACGACCTCGCCGCAATGATACGCTGCCGCACCGTCTCCAACCTCGACCACAGCCTTGAGGATGAGGCAGAGTTCGAAAAATTCCGCGCCCTGCTGCGTGAGCGCTTCCCGCTCATGCACGAGCGCTGCTCGCCGGAGCGCATTGGCCGCAACGGCCTGCTCTTCACATGGAAGGGCCGCACGAGCGAAAAGCCCTCCGTCCTCATGGCGCACTACGACGTGGTGCCCGCCGACGAGGCCAACTGGTCCAAGCCACCCTTTGACGGCATAATCGAGGACGGCGTGCTCTGGGGCCGCGGCACGCTGGACACCAAGTGCACGCTCTGCTGCGCGCTCGAGGCCGCAGAGCAGCTGCTCTCCGAGGGCTTCACGCCCGAGCACGACCTCTACTTCGCCTTTTCCGGCGAGGAGGAAATAGCGGGCGACTCCGCCTCCGACATAGTGGACGAGCTCCAGCGCCGCGGCGTCGTTCCCGCCTTCGTGCTCGACGAGGGCGGCGCGGTAGTCACCGGCGTATTCCCCGGCGTCGACGCGCCCTGCGCGCTGGTGGGCACCTCCGAAAAGGGGCAGATGCAGCTCTTCCTCGACATGAAGAGCGAGGGCGGCCACGCCTCCGCTCCCCCGCGCAGCACCATTGCGGGCAAGCTCGCCAAGGCCGTCACGCGCATAGAGAAAAAGCCCGCACCCTTCACGCTGACCCCGCCCGCCGAGGAGATGTTCGACACCCTTGGCCGGCGCTCCACCTTCCCCGTGAGGATGGTATTCGCTAACCTCTGGCTCTTCAGGCCGGTGCTCGACCTCGCCACGCGCCTGATGGGCGGCGAGCTCAACGCCCTCGTGCGCACCACCTGCGCCGTCACGCAGATGCAGGGCAGCCCCGCCAACAACGTCCTGCCCCCCGACGCCACCGTCGGCGTCAACCTGCGCATCATGTGCGGCGACAGCGCCGACAAAGCCGAAGAGCGCATACGCCGTACGATCAAGAATGACGCCATAAGCCTCCGCCGCGGCCCCTGGGCAGAACCCTCGCCCTACTCCGAGACCGAGGGCTCCGAGGGCTGGGCTCGGCTCAAGAGCGCCGTGGAGCGCACCTGGCCCGACGCCATAGTCTCCCCCTACCTCATGCTCGCGGGCTCCGACTCCCGCCACTACGGACGCATCAGCCGGAACGTCTACCGCTTCGGCCCGCTTGAGCTCTCCAAGGAGGAGCGCGGCACCATCCACGGCAACAACGAGCGCGTACCCACCCGCAAAGTCGTCAAGTGCGCTGAGTTTTACCTGCGGCTCATCCGCTCCTGCTGAGGGGAACTGAGGGCTGACATATGGCAATAAGAAAGACTTTTTCACGCACCACAGCGCTCGTAGCCGGCACGGCGATGCTGCTCATCAACGGCGTCATCTACGCCTGGAGCATATATTCCGTACCCTTCGGGGCCGGCTTCGGCTGGTCGAGCGCCCAGCTGGGCGCATGCTTCACGGTGATGCTGGCCAGCTTCTGTCTCGGCGGCGTCTTCGGCGGCGCGGTGGCCAACCGCCGCGGCGTCGGCGTCTCGATCCCCCTCGGCGGCATACTCGGCTGCATAGGCTATCTGCTCTGCATGTTCCTGATGGCCGACCGCATCTGGCTGCTGTTCGTATCCTTCGCCATCTCCGGCATAGGCGTAGGCTTTGTGTATAACGGCGTCATCTCCGCCGTGGTGCCCCGCTTCCCCGACAAAAAGGGCCTCGCCTCCGGCGTGCTGCTCATGGGCTTCGGCGCCAGCACGCTGGTGCTGGGCAGCCTGGCCTCAAGGCTCATCGCCTCCCCCTCCTTCGGCTGGCATCTCACCTACATCTTCACCGGCGCGCTGCTGCTCGCCGCCGCTTTCATAGGCAAGCTCTTCGTCTTGCCGCCCAAGCTCGACCGTGACACCCACGCCGCCGCGCCTGCGCGCGGACTCACGCCCCGGCAGATGCTGCGCACCAAACGCTTCTGGCTCCTCTTCGACTCCGCCGTCATCGGCACAGGCTTCGGTTCTGGGCTTATCGCCCATGCGAGCTACATTTTTATTGAAGGCGGCGCCTCAGCCGGCGTGGCCACGGTCGCCGTCGGCCTCGTCTCCGTCATGAACGGCCTCGGACGCATCATCTTCGGCATGATAAACGACCGCTGCGGCTTCCGCATAGCGCTGCTCGCAGATTCGGTGCTCTACATTGCCGCCGGACTCATCGCCGCGCTCACCATAGGCTCCTCCGCCGTGGTGCTCATCGCGGTCATGATGCTCATCGGCGCGTGCTATGGCGCCGTACCCACCATCTCCGCCTCCCTGGCCGAGGAGTTCTTCGGGCCCGCGCACTACGGGCGCAACCTCGGCATCGTAAACCTCAGCATACTCTTCGGCTCCTTTGCTTCGACCGCTGCGGGTGCCATCCAGACCGGGACCGGCTCCTACGCTCAGGCCTTCTACCTCTTTGTCGGGTTGGAAGTCCTTGCCCTGGTGCTGATACTTCTGCTGGGAAAAACGAAAAGCATTGAATATTGAAAAAAGGCCCGGTGCCACAGCACCGGGTCTTTCTCTTTTCATATTTTCTCCCAACCGTCGAGCGGGAGGCGCTGCATGGCGCCGAAGACCTTATCCTTGAGGTCCGGGTAGTCCGCGGAGAGGCGGGCGATGAGCGATTTTATCTCCTCGCGCTTGCTCTCCTTGTCCTCCGGGCAGGTGGTGGGCACGAGAGGCAGGCCCGCCTCGCGCACGAAGGAGGCTATGCTGCCCTCGCCAAGATACAGCAGCGGTCGGATCTGAGTCACGTCCGCGCGGGACATGTAGGTGCTCGGCTTGAAGCAGCCTATCTGCCCCGTGAACAGCAAGTTCATGAGGAAGGTCTCCACCGCGTCGTCAAAGTGGTGGCCCAGCGCCAGCTTGTTGCAGCCGCGTTCCCTTATTGCGTCGTTGAGCGCACCGCGGCGCATCTTGGAGCAAAGCGAACAGGGGTTCTCCTCCTGCCGCACGTCGAAGACTATCTCGCGGATGTCGGTTTTTATAATTGTATAGGGCACGTCATGTTCTGCGCACCAGGCCGTCACGGGCGCGAAGTCCATTCCGGGAAAGCCCATGTCGATGGTGATTGCCTCCAGCTCGAAGCCCGAGGGATGATAGCGCCGCAGATGGCACAGAGCGGCAAGCAGAGCCATGCTGTCCTTTCCGCCGGAAACGCCCACCGCCACACGGTCGCCGGGGGCGAGCATGCCGTAATCATCCACGCAGCGCCGGACAAAGCCGGTGAATCTGTTGAGGTCCATAGTTCACTCCAAAATTGAAAATCGAAATCGAGAATACGAGAGCATACGCGAGAAAAACGCAGTATATGCGAGTTCTCATAGTTGAAATCAAAAATGCTGTTGACATTCGCCCACCGGGGTGTTATAAAAATAAGGCGCGTCCCCTGTATTTTAAGGGGCGCGGTATGATTTGTCAAAGCATTTATCATATAATTGGAGGCTAAGAAATGTCCACTACCATGCTTAACAAGGACACCGTCGTCCGCAAGTGGTACGTTATCGACGCTGCCGGCAAGCCCCTGGGCAAGACCGCCGCTCTCGCGGCCGACCTGCTCCGCGGCAAGCTCAAGGTCGACTACACCCCGCATGTCGACTGCGGCGACTACGTCATCGTCATCAACGCCGAGAAGGCGGTGCTGACCGGCAAGAAGCTCGAGCAGAAGTACTACCGCACTCACTCCGGCTACCCCGGCGGACTCAAGGAGACCCGCTATGACCGTCTGATGAAGCAGAAGCCCGAGCTGGCCATGCGTCTGGCCGTGCGTGGCATGCTTCAGAAGAACACCATCGCCGACTGGCAGCTCAAGAGGCTTCGCGTGTTCCGCGGCGCAGAGCACACCCACGCCGCTCAGAAGCCCGAAGTCTGGGACCGCTAAGGGAGGTAAAGTATAATGGCTACCTATAAGAGCAAGAAGGCTTATATGTACGGCACCGGCCGCAGGAAGAGCTCCGTGGCCCGCGTGCACCTCTTCCCCGGCGGCACCGGCGCCATCACCATCAACGGCCGCGACATCGACGACTACTTCGGTCTTGAGACTCTGAAGCTGATCGTCCGTCAGCCGCTGGTCACCACCAATACGCTCGGCAAGGTCGACATCGAGGCCACCGTCACCGGCGGCGGCGTGACCGGCCAGGCCGGCGCCATCCGCCACGGCATCGCCCGCGCCCTCCTGAGCGTCGACGAGAGCTTCCGTGCCCCCCTCAAGGCCGCCGGCTTCCTGACCCGCGACCCGAGAATGAAGGAGCGCAAGAAGTACGGCCTGAAGGCCGCCCGCCGCGCGCCTCAGTTCTCCAAGCGCTAAACCTTATCACGGCAGTTCAAAACCCCGAAGCCTTGCGGTTTCGGGGTTTTTTCTATCCAGAAGCCTTTTATGCGCGTAAAATGCTTGTAAATTGCTAAAAAAAGTACTTGCTATTTCCGGGCAAAACTCTATAATGAAATCGACAATTTAATAATGGGAGAAGAAGTTATTTTGTTGTAACGCCCGGACACATGTCTGGGCGGAAGGAGAATCAGCAGTGAAAAAACGTATTCTTGCAGTTTTCCTGGGGCTGGCGATCCTGACGTGCCTACTCAGCGCTTGCGGAGAGGCAACGACAGAGAACCCCGGTTCCAGCGACGAAACTACCGCTTCTTCCGGGGAGCCCCAGGTCAGCGGCGACAGAGCGTCCGCCAACGAGATCATCGTGGGTATTCCCCAGGACTTGGACAGTCTTGACCCCTATCAGATGGGAACGGCAGGAACTCGAGAGGTCTTGTTTAATGTATTTGAGGGCTTGGTGAAGCTCAGCAGCGACGGCAGTTATGTGGACGCTGTGGCTTCTTCCCACTCCGTTTCGGAGGATGGCCTGACTTATACCTTCACGCTTCGTGACGGCGTGCTTTTCCACAACGGAGAGGCCGTCACCACCGAAGACGTGCTGCACTCTTTCGAAGCCTGCGCCGCTTCCACAGTCAATGAGGCTGTGGCCGCGGCGCTTTCTGCTGCTCAGATCACCGCAGAGGGCAATGACATCATCATCACCCTGCCCGAGCCCAACAGCGACTTCCTGGCCTATGTGTCCAACGCCTACATCACTCCGGCGGACTACAACGACCAGGGCACCGCGCCCGTCGGCACCGGCCCCTTCCGCTTTGTGTCTTACAGCGTGCAGGAGAGCTTCGTCATCGAGAAGAACCCCGACTACTACGGCACCCCCGCCTATCTGGACAAGGTCACCTTCAAGATCTTCGACAGCACCGAGGCGGAGCTGCTGGCCCTCGACGCCGGTTCCATCGACCTGTGCGCCCATTTGCAGTATGACCAGATCAGCACCCTGAACAACGGTTATACTGTACTGGACAGCACCATGAACCTCGCTGTGGCTCTGTACCTGAACAACGCCGTGGAGCCCTTTGACAACGAGCTGGTGCGTCAGGCGCTGTGCTGGGCTATCGATGTGGATGAGGTCATGGCCTTTGCCACCGGCGGCCAGGGTGTGAAGATCGGCTCCTCCATGTTCCCCAACTTCACCAAGTACTTTGACGCCTCCCTGGCCGACAACTACGGCTACGATGTGGAGAAGGCAAAGCAGCTGCTGGCGGAGGCGGGATACGAGGACGGCTTCAGCTTCACCATCACCTACGCCACCGAGTACGAGCACCCCTACGGGGACATGGCCGCGGTCATCCAGCAGCAGCTCGCGCTGGTGGGCATCACCGTGGAGCTCAACCCCATTGAGTGGGCCAGCTGGTACAGCGACGTATACCAGGGCCGGGACTTCGAGTCCACTCTGGTCGGCTTTGACACCAGCGTGCTGACCGCCAGCGGGATGCTGCAGCGCTGGACCTCCGGCGCCGCCAACAACATGATCGGATACAGCAACCCCGAGTATGATGCTACCTTCGAGGCTGCCCAGTCCACCCAGGATGACGCCGAGCAGACCGCCCTCTACAAGAAGTGCCTGGAGATACTCAGCGACACCGCCGCCAACGTCTATATCCAGGACCTGGCTGAGTATGTGGTCATCAATCCGGCTCTGGAGGGGTATGAGTTCTATCCCCTGTACATCCTGGATATGTCCACCGTGCGCTATACCGACCAGTCCGCCGAGTAAGCGGGCATAACACAAAGAAGGGAGGCGAGGAGTATGAAATATATCGTGAAAAAACTCTTTGCTCTCATTATTACATTGTTGATCGTTTCTTTCCTCGCCTTCCTTGCCTTCTCCATCATCCCGGGTGACCCCACCTCCAAGATACTGGGCATGGACGCCACGCCGGAGCAGATAGCCGCCCTCCGGGCCGAGCTGGGACTGGACCGGCCCGTGCTCGTCCGCTACTGGGAGTGGCTCACCAACTTCATACGCGGAGATCTCGGCACCAGCTACAACTATAACTTGCCTGTGTCGCAGATGCTGGCGGACAAGCTGCCCGTGACCGCGGTGCTGACGCTGATCTCATTCGTTTTCACGGTGGCGCTGGCCATTCCCCTGGGCATCATGGCCGGCAGCATCCGCAGCAAGGTGCTCGACCACATCTTCACGGCCGTTGACCAGATCTTCATGAGCATCCCCCAGTTCTTCATAGGCATCATCATGTGCTTCGTCCTGGGTCTGACCTTCCGGCTCTTTGTGCCCGGGGAGTTCGTCTCCTACACCCAGAGCTGGTCCAAATTCCTCTACTACCTCATCTTCCCCGCCCTGGCGATCGCCATCCCCCGCATAGCCATGACCGCCAAGATGCTGCGCGGCTCCATCAGGAACGAGCTCAAGCGCGATTACGTCCGTACCGCTCAGAGCCGCGGCAATCCCCGGCGGGCTATTCTGAGCCGCCATGTGGTGCGCAACGCCATGATTCCCGTCATCACCTTCCTGGCCATCTCCATGGCCGAGATAATGACCGGCACCATAGTCGTGGAGCAGGTCTTTACCATTCCCGGCATAGGCCGCCTGCTCATCAGCAGCATCAGCAACCGGGATTTCCCGGTGGTCCAGGCCATAGTCGTCATAATGGCCGCCTGGATAGTGCTGGTGAACTTCCTGGCCGATATCATCAATCAGTTTGTGGACCCCCGTATCCGCCTGCAATAACAAAGGGAGGTCACGACATATGAAAGCGAAAAAGAAAAAGAGCGCCAGACGGAACTCTTTTACCTATATTGGCGGGGCCCTCGCCGCGCTGCTGACCCTGTTGGCGGTGGTCAGCATCTTCTGGACCCCCTATGACCCCACGGCCATGGACTCCATGGCCAAGATGGCGCCCCCCAGCGCCGAGCACTGGCTGGGCACCGACTATCTGGGACGGGACGTGTTCTCCCGTATAATGGACGGCCTGGGCACCTCATTCCTTATAGCCGTCAGCGTGGTCGTCATCGGCTGCGTCATGGGTATACTGATAGGCGGCCTCTGCGGCTATTACGGCGGCGTGCCCGACGCCATTCTGACCCGGGTGTGCGACACGATAACCGCCTTCCCCGCCATGCTGCTGGCTCTGGTCATCATCAGCGTCATCGGCGGAGGACAGTACAACATCATCCTCGCGCTCGGCATTCTCTTCATACCCAGCTTCGCGCGCATAGTACGCACGGAGTTTATCCGCATCCGAAACCTCAACTATATCCAGAGCGCCCGGCTCATGGGCGTCAGCGATGTCCGCATCATGGTCTGCCACATCCTGCCCAACACCATACCGGTGCTGATTCCCGCCATCACCATCGGCTTCAACAACGCCGTGCTCAGCGAGGCCAGCATGAGCTTTCTGGGCATCGGCATCAAGCCGCCTCAGGCCAGCCTCGGCTCCATGCTCAGCGACGCGCAGTCCTTCCTCCGCAATGCACCGTGGTACGCGCTGAGCACCGGCTGCGCCGTGGCACTGCTGATTCTGGGCTTCAGCCTGCTCAGCGAGGGGCTGCAGCAGTCCGACCGCAGCAAGTGAGGAGGATAGACGCCTATGTCAAAGCTGTTGGAGGTCCGCGACCTTCTGATACACTTTCATAACGCCGCTCCGGAGCGCAATGCGGTGGACGGGGTGTCCTTCTCCATGGACGAGGGCGAGATACTCGGCCTGGTGGGCGAGAGCGGCAGCGGCAAGACCGTCACCGCCATGAGCGTCAGCGGCCTTCTGCCCCTAGGCAGGGTCGATGTCCACGGCAGCATCACCCTTGACGGCAAGGAGATACTGCAATGCTCGGAGCGGGAGCTGCGCTCCATTCAGGGCGCGGAGCTCTCGGTGGTGTTTCAGGAGCCCATGACCAGCCTTGACCCGGTGATGCGCATCGGGCCCCAGGTGGAGGAAAGCCTGCGTGTACACACCCGGCTGAGTTCGGCTCAGCGCCGGGAGCGCGCGCTGGAGGCTCTGGCGCAGGCGGAGCTGCCCGAGCCGGAGAACATATATCGCAAATATCCGCATGAGCTCTCAGGCGGCATGCTCCAGCGGGTCATGATAGCCGCGGCCATAGTCAACCGCCCCAGGCTGCTGCTGGCGGACGAGCCCACCACGGCCCTGGATGTGACCATTCAGGCGCAGATACTCGAGCTGCTGAAAAAGCTCAACCGCGAAAACAACATGGCCATACTGTTCATAAGCCACAACCTTCAGGTGGTGCGCAAGCTGTGCACACGTGTGGCGGTGATGCAGCGGGGCCACATAGTGGAGGAAGGGCCGGTGGAGGACATCTTCCGCGCGCCCCAGGCGGAGTACACCCGGCATCTCATCGCCGCCATACCCACACGCAGCCGTAAATTGATTTGAGCAAAAGCGCCCGAGAGGGCCCGGAACAGGAGGGACAAGCCATGGTAGGAGAACCGGTGCTGGAGGTTCGGCATCTGAACAGCTATTATGAGGAGGGCCGGTCCATCCTGGGCCGGAGGAAAAAGCGCCGTCAGGTCCTGCACGACGTCACCTTCGAGATAGGTCACGGTGAGATAGTCGGGCTGGTCGGAGAGAGCGGCTGCGGCAAGACCACCCTGTCCCGACTGATACTCGGCCTTATCGGGGACTATGACGGAGAGATAATCCACCACTCCCTGCGGCCCCAGATGGTGTTTCAGGACCCATACAGCAGCCTGAACCCGGCCCGCAGCATCGGCTGGATACTGGAAGAGCCCTTGAGGGTGCAGGGCAAGCTCTCCGCGTCGGAGCGGAAAGAGGAGGTCTCCAGGATGCTCACCCGTATCGGCCTGGGCCCGGAGTACGCCGAGCGTCGGCCCCATGAGCTCTCGGGAGGCCAGCGGCAGAGGGTCAGCATCGCCTGCGCAGTCATCACCCGCCCCGGACTTGTCATCGCCGACGAGCCGGTCAGCGCTCTGGACGTGACCATTCAGGCTCAGATACTTGAACTGCTGGTCGAGCTGAAAAAGGAGTACGAGCTGAGCTATCTGTTCATCAGCCACGACCTCAATGTGGTATATCAGATATGCAGCCGGGTGCTCGTGATGAAGGAGGGCGCCATCGTGGAGCAGAACACGGTGGACGAGCTTTTTGCACACCCGCAGCATCCATATACACGTCAGCTGCTTGCGGCAGCGGAATGAGCCGGGAGGCCCCGGCTTTTGCAAAAAGACGCCGAAACCGGTCCGGTTTCGGCGTCTTTGCTTTTATTTGTCGTCAGGGGGCTCTATGCGGCCATGCTCGGACTCGAAGTCCTCTATGGCCTTGCGGATGAGGTATATGACCTGTCCGTTGGCCGAGCGGCCGTAGTATTTGGAAATGTAGTGGAGCTTGTAGTGCAGCTCACTGTCTATTCGCAGCCCCAAGTGCTTGTCCTTTTCCAGTTTGTCGAAGGTCATTTTCTCGCCCCAGTCTTAATATGTACTTAAATTAATTAAATTATGAGTTTATATTAAGGACAGTCTGTGATATAATGGGGCAAGTGTACTTAAATTAAGTACATCAAATTCGCTCAAAAAAGCCCCCGGATGCTCCGGGGACCGATGGTTTATTTCCGTGAGGGCTTGACGTTCACATCCGGGCTGATGTCTCCAACTATATCTCCGTGCTCGCGCTCAAAGGCTGCTATGCTGCTGCGTATGAGCACCAGCACCTGGCTGTTCACCGAGCGGCCCTCGTAATCCGCTATATAAGCCAGCTTGTCGAGCATTTCTTCTTCTATTCTGATTGATACGCTCTTAATCGCCATTGTACACCTCAAATAGATATATTTTATGTTTATTTTATCGGCGTTATATTGTACAATGGCACAAAGAGATATACTGTATATCTATTTTTTGTGAGGTGAAAATATGGATACTGCGTATTTTGTCAAGAGGCCCAGGGTCATTCAGGACCTTGCGGCACCGCATCCGCTGGAGGCTGAACGGGAGTATGAGGTGGCGTCCCGGGTCGCGCTGGCCGGCATAGACTACGAAAACTTCGTCACGGACATGCTGGCCGACAGGGACTTTATCGGGGAAAACGCCGCGCTTTGTGGAGAGGGAGAGGTCATGCGCTGCATGCTGGTACAGCGTCGCGGTCAGGACGGCGGCGTGCTGGTGGTGCCGGAGCGCGGCTCCTTTGTGGGCTGGGCGGCGCTGGCAAGATAAAAGCGGAGCCAAAGGGCTCCGCTTTGCTTATTTCCACAAGGAGGGCGGATAGACGCCCTGCTCCGTCAGCTCGCGTATGGCGGCGACGACGCCGGGTTTATCCTCGCGGTAGGTCATGCCGTGCCAGACGTCCGCGCTGCGCATGACGTCCACGGTGCACGCTCCCTCGCGCAGAAGCTGGCCCACCAGGTTCGGTATGAGCATCTCCGCCTGCGGGTTCTCCGTTAGACCGTGGGCAAGGAAGTCCGGGAAGCGGCGCTCTATCTCGTCAAATATGGCCGGGGTGAAACCCCAGAAGTTCATGGACACGGTGCAGTCCTCGGGCAGTGGGATGAGCGTCTCGCCGCCGTCGAGACTGTACGCCGGGCCCTCCGGCGTGCGCACGACGTAGGTGCGCTCCTCTATGCTCTCGAGCCTGCCGCCGCTGGTCCGGCACACGCCGCGGCAGACCTTGCCGCTGGGCGTGACAGTCTTGCCCAGATCGTAGCCGACCATGGAAAAACGCATCGGACGTGCAGAGGTATCCGTCGCCTTGAGCGCGTCGTAGATGAGCTGGAACGCGCCGCGGCCGTAGAAGTCGTCCGCGTTTATCATGGCGAAGGGGCCGTCCACCACCTCGCGGCAGCAGAGCACGGCGTGCGAGGTGCCCCAGGGGCGCTTGCGCCCCTCCGGGACGGTATAGCCCGGCGGGAGCAGCCTGTCAAGGCTCTGGAAGGCATAGGCCGTCTCGACATGCCCGGCCACGCGGCGGCCTATCGCCGCCTCGAAGTCCTCCAGCATGCCGGGGGCTATGAGAAATACCACGCGCTTGAAGCCGGCGCGCACAGCGTCGTAAACGGAGTAATCGATAATGAATTCGCCGTCCGGACCCACGGGGTCTATCTGCTTGGGACTGCCGTAGCGGCTGCTCAGACCCGCGGCGAGTATTACGAGCGTCGGTTCTGACATGAAAAGCGCCTCCTCTCGGACTTTATCAGTTCGGGCAAAGGGTATTTTACCAAAGACGGTCAAAAAAGTCATCATATTTGTGCGATTTGCGAATTTTTTTGCCGCCGCGTGGGATGCTAATCCGGGTACTTGAAGGTACGGAAAGGGAGTGCGTTAGTTTGACAAGACGCATCGGCGCGCAGACTCTGGCCCTGGATACTCCCCCCTCACTGCTTGAGGGGGCGTCCGTCGCGGGCAGGCGCGAGGGCGAGGGTCCGCTCAAACGGAGCTTCGACTATATTAGTCAGGACCCATATTTTGGTGAATCGAGCTGGGAGAAGGCCGAGAGCGCCATGCTCCGCAAATGCTTTGACCTCGCCTGCGACAAGGCGGGGATCGCGCCGTCGGAGCTGGACTTCATCCTCTCCGGCGACCTGCTCAACCAGTGCGCCGGCTCGGCCTATGCGCTGAGAGGGCTTGCCCCGCCCTATCTGGGGCTGTACGGGGCCTGCTCGACCATGGCGGAATCGCTGATGCTCGCATCACTTTTGATAGACGGAGGCGGGGCGAAAAAAGTTGCAGCTCTCACGAGCTCACATTTCTGCTCGGCGGAGCGGCAGTTCCGCTTCCCGCTTGAATACGGCAGCGTCCGGACGCCCACCAGCCAGTGGACGGTGACGGGCGCGGGGGCGCTCATCCTCGGCGACACGGGGCCGGGTCCCTTCGTCACCTTCGTGACCCCGGGACGCATCGTGGACGCCGGGATAACCGACGCGAACAACATGGGCGCCGCCATGGCTCCCGCCGCCTGTGACACGCTCACGGCGCACTTCAAGGACACCGGGCGCGCTCCCTCTTACTACGACGCCGTCATCACTGGCGACCTCGGCCTCATCGGCCGGGACATAGTGCGCGAGCTCATGGATATGCGGGGCTTAGACCTCGGCCCGGCCTACACCGACTGCGGCGTGCTCATCTTTGACAGCGAGGCCCAGGACACGCACGCGGGCGGCTCCGGCTGCGGCTGCTCGGCCTCGGTGCTCGCGGGGCACATACTCCGCTGCCTGCGCGACGGCGTGTGGAAAAAGGTGCTCTTCGCCGCCACGGGCGCGCTGATGAGCCCCACGACTACGCTTCAGGGCGAGAGCATCCCCGGCATCTGCCATGCTGTCGCCATTGAGAATGTGAGGTGCTGAGATGGAGTTTTTCATATCCTGCCTGAAGGCCTTCCTCGTCGGCGGGGCCTTCTGCGTCATCGGGCAGCTGCTCATAGACAAGACGCGGCTCACCCCAGCACGGATACTGACGAGCTACGTCGTGGCCGGGGTAATTCTCGGCGCGGTGGGCGTGTACCAGCCGCTGGCCGACTGGGCCGGGGCCGGGGCCTGCGTGCCGCTGACCGGCTTCGGCAACACACTGGCGAAGGGCGTGCGCGAGGCCGTCGCCGAGAGCGGCGTGCTCGGCGCTTTCACGGGCGGCATCACCGCCTCCGCCGCCGGTATCGCCGCCGCCATCTTCTTCGGTTTTCTGGTGGCCCTCATCTTCAAGCCGAAGGATAAATCCTGACCCAAGTTTGAAAGTTTCGCCCGCCTTTTCAAAGGCGGCAGGGTCCAGGGGCGGCGCCCCTGGCCGCGCTC
>URDK01000077.1 GCA_900546485.1 uncultured Eubacteriales bacterium | reverse complement strand
GGAGCGTGGCGGAGAGCACGACAAGAAGATAATGCTCCGCGAGCTGGGGCGGCTTGAGACCTCGCTCAAATGCGCGGGGGACCGCGAGAAGATAGTTTTTCTGCACTATCCGCCGAAATATGCCGGCTATGAGTGCCCGGAGCTGATCGCACTGCTCGAAAAGTACGGGGTTCGCGAGTGCTATTACGGCCACATCCATGGCCCGAGCTGTCCCATGGCCTTCCAGGGCGAGCTGAACGGTACCGCTTTTAGGATGGTTTCCGCGGACTGGCTCATGTTTAAGCCGCTTTTGGTGCGCAATATTTCCATATAGCCGTTGCTTTTACTGTGACAATCTGCTATAATACTTCAGCCGTGTTTTATAAAGTAAAAAATTTCAGCGATAAATGCGTAGGAGGAGTTTCACCCCATGATCGTCAAGAATGTAGAAAAGAAAGAGAACAACACCGCCCTGTTCCAGGTCGAGGTCGACGCCGAGAGCTTTGAGAAGGCTATAAACGCCGCGTACAAGAAGCTCAAGGGCAACATATACGTCGCGGGCTTCCGCAAGGGCAAGGCCCCGCGCGTGGTCATCGAGGGCATGTACGGCAGCGACGTTTTCCACGATGAGGCTGTTCAGACCCTCGCTCCCGAGGCGTTTGAGTTCGCCGTTGAGCAGGAGAAGCTTGACACCGTGGGTGTGCCCTCCATCGCCGACTATAACGTTGACGACGCGAAGGTCCTCACCATCACCTTCCACACCGAGCTCTATCCGGTCGTCACCCTTGGCCAGTACAAGGGCCTCGAGGGCGTTTACTCCGAGGCTGAGGTCACGGACGAGGAGGTCGAGAAGGAGCTCGCCGACGTGCGCAAGCGCAACGCCCGCTTCGTTGACGTCGATCGCCCCGTGCAGCAGGGTGACACCATAGTGTTCGACTTCGAGGGCTTTGTTGACGGCGTCGCCTTCGAGGGCGGCAAGGCCGAGAACTACAACCTCGAGATCGGCTCCGGCGCGTTCATCCCCGGCTTCGAGGATCAGCTCGTCGGCATGGAGGCCGAGAAAGACGGCGAAGTCCACGTCACCTTCCCCGAGCAGTACGCCGAGGAGCTTGCCGGCAAGGACGCCACCTTCAAGGTCAAGATCCACACCGTGCGCGAGCCCCAGCTTCCCGAGCTTGACGACGAGTTTGCCAAGGACGTCTCCGAGTTTGACACCCTTGAGGAGTACAAGGCAGACCTCCGCAAGAACCTGACCGAGGCCCGCGCGGCCGAGGCCGACCGCAACTTCAGGACCGAGGTCATGAACAAGGCTCTCGACAACATGAGCGTCACCGTGCCTGAGGCGATGATCGCTGAGAAGACCGACGAGTTCCTGCGCAACTACGCCGACAGCATGGGCCTGCGCGGCAGCGTCAGCCGTGAGGACCTCATCAAGGGCCTCGGAATGACCGAGGAGAGCTTCACCGCCATGATGCGCCCCGGCGCGGAGCGCCAGGTGCAGGCCGACCTCCTGCTCGATGCCATCGTCAAGGCCGAGAACCTCCAGGCCACCGATGAGGAGAAGGAGAACTTCTACAAGCAGCTCGAGGAAGACTACGGCGAGAACGCCGAGCAGATAAAGGGCATGATCGACGAGCGCCTCATGGTGCAGGACATCGAGCGCCGCAAGGCCGCCGACCTCATCTACAGCAGCGCTGTCAAGACCGAGCCCAAGCCCGAGGAGGCTGCTGAAGCTCCCGCTGAGGAGAATAAGGACTAACCGCACGCCATTGCGGTTATGCTCTCTTGGAAACCAGGAAACACGCGAAAGGAGAGTTTTTAAAATGAGTTTGGTACCGTATGTAGTGGAGCAGACCTCGCGCGGCGAGCGCTCTTACGACATTTTTTCCAGGCTGCTGAATGACCGCATCGTCATGCTCGGCGAGGAGGTCAACGCGACCACCGCCAGCCTCGTTGTGGCGCAGCTGCTGTATCTCGAGGCCCAGGACCCCGATAAGGACATCCAGTTCTATATAAACAGCCCCGGCGGCTCCGTTACGGACGGCATGGCGATATACGACACTATGCAGTATATCAAGTGCGACGTGTCCACAATCTGCGTGGGTATGGCCGCGTCCATGGGTGCGCTGCTGCTGGCCGCGGGCACCAAGGGCAAGCGCCTTGCGCTGCCCAACGCCGAGATAATGATCCACCAGCCCTCCGGCGGCGCCAAGGGCCAGGCCTCGGATATCAAGATCCAGGCCGAGTGGATGCTCCGCACGCGCGAGAAGCTCAACCGCATCCTCTCCGAGTGCACCGGCAAGAGCATAGAGCAGGTCGCCATCGACACCGAGCGCGACAACTTCATGCCCGCCGAGGAAGCCCTGCAGTACGGCCTTATCGACAAGGTCATCTATAAGCGGTAATCTGGGAGGCATGAACCTCCGTCGGTGAGGTGCAAAATGGCAAAGACAGACGACAGGAAGTCGATTCGCTGCTCCTTCTGCGGCAAGCCGCAGTCACTTGTGGAGCGGCTCATCGCCGGCAACGGCTCCTATATCTGCGACGAGTGCGTAAAGCTGTGCATGAGCATAGTTGACGAGAACTACGTCGCGGCAGAAAAAAACACCAAGTCCCGGCCCATGCCGGAGCTGGTGCAGGAGCAGCTGCCCAAGCCCGCAGAGATAAAAGCGAACCTCGACGAATACGTTATAGGGCAGGATGAGGCCAAAAAGGTCCTCTCCGTAGCCGTATACAACCACTACAAGCGCATCCTCCACGCCGGCAAGTCCGACGTTGAGCTGCAAAAGAGCAACATCCTCCTCATAGGCCCCACCGGAAGCGGCAAGACCCTCTTTGCCCAGACTCTGGCCAAGATGCTTAACGTGCCCTTCGCGATAGCGGACGCCACAACGCTGACCGAGGCAGGCTATGTGGGCGAGGACGTGGAGAACATCCTTCTCAAGCTGCTCCAGGCCGCTGATTTTGACGTCGAGCGCGCGGAGCACGGCATCATCTACGTCGACGAGATAGACAAGATAGCCCGCAAGAGCGAGAACACCTCTATAACCCGCGACGTCTCGGGCGAGGGCGTGCAGCAGGCGCTGCTCAAGCTGCTCGAGGGCACGGTAGCCAGCGTGCCGCCTCAGGGCGGACGCAAGCACCCGCATCAGGAATTCATACACGTCGACACCACGAATATCCTCTTCATATGCGGCGGCGCGTTCGACGGCCTAGACAAGATCATCGAGAAGCGCACGGATCGCAAGAGCCTCGGCTTCGGAGCGGATATCAAGTCCGCCAAGGAGCGCGACGTGGGCGAGCTCATGAGCCAGGTACAGTCGCACGACCTTTTGAAGTTCGGCATCATCCCCGAGCTGATCGGCCGTCTGCCGGTGCTGACCTCGCTCAACTCGCTCGGACGCGATGACCTGGTCCGCATACTCACGGAGCCCAAAAACGCCATGACGAAGCAGTATCAGGCGCTCATGAGCTACGACGATGTGGAGCTTGTCTTTGAGGACGAGGCGCTCGGCGCGATAGCCGATAAGGCCATCGAGATGAAGATCGGCGCCCGCGGTCTGCGCAGCGTAATGGAGAAGATAATGACGGACATCATGTACACCGTCCCCTCTGACCCGACGATAAGCAAGGTCGTGGTCACGGCGGACTGTGTGCGCAACTCCACGGAGCCGCTGGTCATCCACAGCCAGCCCACCGGAGAGAGCGTTTCGTAAACCACACACGACAACAGGGGGGACGGAGGAAACTTCGTCCCCTCGCGAGCATTTATCCACAGCTCCCGGAAAGGAGTGTTTGCATGAGCAGTAATTTTGAATTCACGTCGCGGCGGAGCATGCCCGTGCTGCCGCTGCGGGGGCTTTCCGTATTTCCCGGGATGCTCCTGAACTTTGACGTTGAGCGTCCTATGTCAGCCGCAGCGCTCAACTTTGCCATGAACGCGGATCAGATAATTTTCCTGGCCGCGCAGAAGGAGATATCAAAGGACGTCCCCTTCGTGGACGACATATACAAGGTCGGAACCGTCTGCCGCGTGCGTCAGCTTCTGCGTCAGCCCGGCTCAAAGACCGTGCGCGTCATGGTCGAGGGCCTTGCACGCGGACGCATCGACGTAGTGACCATGGATACGCCGAGCCTGTTTGCAGAGATAGAGCCCATGCCTGACGTTCCGGAGAAGACCACGGTCAAGACTGAGGCTCTCTGCCGCCGCTGCACGGCGCTGTTCAGCGAGTACGCGCAGATATCCGGCAATATCGCGCCCGAGTCCGTGATCAACATCATGGCCAGCACTGACGCGGCCTATGCGGCGGACTTCATAGCGCAGAACATCTACCTCAAGCCCGAGGAGAAGCAGAAGCTGCTGGAGGAGCTGCGTCCCTCGCGCCGCCTTGCCTCGCTCTGCCGTATGCTCACTCGTGAGCTGACGCTGCTGAGTATAGAGCGCGACCTCAACGAGAGCACGCAGGAGCAGATGAACCGCAACCAGCGCGAATATTACCTGCGTGAGCAGATGAAGGTCATCCAGTCCGAGCTGGGCGAGGACGATATGCCGCAGGAGCTCGACGAATACCGAGAGAAGATAAGGGCTCTTGGACTCGAGAAGGAGACGGAGGAGAAGCTCCTCAAAGAGGTCACGCGACTCTCACGGCAGAGCTTTGGTTCGGCGGAGGGCAGCGTGATACGCAGCTACCTCGATACCTGCCTCGAAATCCCCTGGAATACCCGCACAAAGGAAACTTTGGACATCGCAAAGGCACAGAAGCTGCTGGACGAGGACCATTTCGGGCTTGATAAGGTCAAGGAGCGCGTTATAGAGTTCCTCTCCGTGCGCAAGCTGGCCCCGGACGTCAGGGGCGGAGTACTCTGCCTCGTCGGACCTCCGGGCACCGGCAAGACCAGTATAGCCATGAGCATTGCGAGGGCCATGAACCGCAAGCTCTCCCGCGTTGCCCTGGGCGGCGTACACGACGAGGCCGAGATACGCGGCCACCGCAAGACCTACATCGGCGCCATGCCCGGCCGCCTCGTCTCCGGACTCATCCAGGCCGGGAGCATGAACCCTGTCATGGTGCTCGACGAGATCGACAAGCTCGGCTCCGATTACCGCGGCGACCCCTCGTCGGCGCTGCTTGAGGCGCTGGACTCGGAGCAGAACTGCCGCTTCCGCGACAACTACCTTGAGGTACCCATCGACCTCTCCGACGTGCTGTTCATCACCACAGCGAACACAACGGACACGATACCCCGCCCGCTGCTCGACCGCATGGAGGTCATTAGCCTCACCAGCTACACGGACGAGGAGAAGCTCCAGATCGCCAAGCGCCACCTGCTGCCCAAGCAGCGTAAGAAGCACGGGCTCAACGGAGTTACGCTCAAGCTCAGTGACGACGCTATACGCGAGATAATCTCGCTGTACACCCGCGAGAGCGGAGTGCGCATACTCGAGCGGGAGCTTGCCGCCATTTGCCGCAAGTGCGCCGCGGGCATTGCGAAGGGGGAGTATAAGTCCCTCACTGTCCGCGCCGGACAGCTTGAGCCATTGCTCGGGCCGCCGAAGTATAAGCCCGACGCCGTGTACCCGCGCGACGAGGTGGGCCTCGTGCGCGGCCTTGCCTGGACTTCGGTCGGCGGTGAGGTGCTGGACGTCGAGGTCGGCGTCGTAGAGGGCAGCGGAAAGCTGGAACTCACGGGCAACCTTGGCTCCGTCATGCAGGAGAGCTGCAAAGCAGCCATCACCTATATCCGCTCGCGTGCGGATAAGCTTGGCATAGACCCGCACTTCAATCAGAAAAAGGATATCCACATCCACTTCCCGGAGGGCGCCGTGCCTAAGGACGGCCCGAGCGCGGGCATAACCATCTGCATAGGAGTCATTTCGGCGCTCACCGGCATACCGGTGCGGCGAGATCTCGCTATGACGGGCGAGATAACGCTCCGCGGCCGCATCCTGCCCATAGGCGGGCTGAAGGAAAAGACCATGGCCGCCCTGCGCGCAGGGGTCTCCACCGTGATAATTCCCGCCGAGAATGAGCCGGACCTTGACGAGATAGACCAGAGCGTCCGCGAGCGGCTCAAGTTTGTCACCGCAGACCACGTTGACGCGATACTGGATATCGCGCTCAACCGCCGCGCGGTGGAGGAGCCTGAGGAGGCAAAGGAGCAGCCGCAGACTGCCCAGACCCCGCCGCCCGGAGTTGTCACCGAGGCCGGAGCAAGGATAGGGCAGTGACATGGCGGCTTTGAATCTCAACAAGGCGGAGTTCGTCAAGTCCGCCGCCTCGAGCGAGGGCTTTATCCGCGACAGCCTGCCGCGCATCGTGTTCGCCGGAAAGTCAAACGTAGGAAAGTCCTCAGTCATAAACCGGCTGCTCAACCGCAAGAATTTCGCTCGCGTCGGTTCGCAGCCGGGCAAGACCATACACGTCAACTACTTCAAGATAGACGGCCGCTGCTGGTTCGTCGACCTGCCGGGCTACGGCTATGCCGCCGTTGCGAAGGCGGAGCGCGACCGCTGGGGAAGGCTCATGGAGAGCTTTTTTGCCGAACCGGAACAGATAAGCCTCGGCGTCCACATCGTGGACGCGCGGCACAAGCCCACAGCGGACGACGTGACCATGGCCGGCTGGTTCAAAGGCTCCGGCCGCCCCTTTGTCGTCGTGGCCAACAAGACCGATAAGCTCTCGAAGACCGCGGTGAGCGAAAATCTCGCCGTCATACGCGCGACACTGGAGCTTCCGGAGGACACGCCGCTCCTGCCCTTTTCCGCCGAAAAGGGAGACGGCCGCCCGGAGCTGCTCGGCAAGATACTCGAACAGGTTTAAACTGAGCGGGATGGACGTTTCGTCCATCCCGCTCTTGTAATTCGGCCGAGGGATTGGTATAATTGTCGAAGGTGAGGTGACCTATGCATAATCTTCAAACCATCTGGCGTGGGCTGGATTGGAGCGTGCTGACGAACCTGCTGCTCTCAGTGGTGCCCGCGCTGCTTTGCATAACTCTGCACGAGCTGGCACACGGCTATGTGGCCTACCGGCTCGGTGACGATACCGCCAAGAGGGCGGGACGATTGACGCTCAACCCGCTCAGGCATATCGACATAATGGGCCTCGTGATGATGGTCGTTTTCAAGTTCGGCTGGGCGAAGCCCGTGCCGGTGAACATGTGGAAGTTCAAAAACCCTAAAAAGGGTATGGCGATAACCGCTGCTGCGGGACCAATAGCAAACCTTATAATAGCATTGGTCTTTCTTTTCCTGTATGGCCTGCTGTTCATTCCCCTGCAAAGGCTAGGAAACGCTGGCACATGGCTGCTCGAGATGCTGTATATAACAGCCTATCTCAGCATAGCGCTTGCCATCTTCAATGTCATACCCATACCACCGCTTGACGGGTCAAAAGTTCTCTTTTCCGTCATATCGGACAGGGCGTATACCAAGCTCATGTATTATGAGCGCTACGGGATGATAATTCTTATCGTCCTGGTGCTGCTCCTCAGCCGTACAAGCCTGGACCCGCTGGGCCGGGCGGCATATTGGCTCATGGACAAGTTTTTCATCGCCGCAGACTGGGGCTTCGGCCTCGCCAAGCTGTTCGTCTGACGGGGGTGAGTGGGATGGAGAATCCGACCTTCCACTTGGAAGGCGTTGTAAAGAGCCGGGATGATACTCAGGACTTTGAGGGCCCGCTGAGCCTTATACTCATGCTGCTCTCGAAGAACAAGATAGAGATAAGAGATATCAGCATTTCGGACATCCTCGACCAGTACCTGGCTTATCTCGATGAGATGCAGCGCATGGACCTTGAGGTCGCCAGCGAATTCGTTCAGATGGCGGCGTATCTGCTGTATATCAAGACCAAGACCCTTCTTGCGGCCGAGGAAGAGGTGACGGAGCTCGAACAGCTCATGTCCTCACTCGAGCAGCTCAAGGCAAAGGACGCGCACGAGGCGGTGAAGACCGTCCTTCCGGCGCTTGCGGAGCTCTCCGCAGAGGGCATGCAGCTCTGGACAAGGCCGCAGGAGCCTGTCTCGCCCGCGGCAAAGGTGTATGACTACCGCCACGAGGGCAGTGACCTGCTGCGCGCCCTCTATACTGTGTTCTCGCGCTCGGACGCAAAGCTGCCCGGACCGCCGGAGATGCGCGCTCTTGCGCCGAAACGCATTGTCTACGGCGTGCGCGATAAGAGCCGCGAGATACTGAGGATCCTCTCAGAAGGCCCCGCGACGCTGCGTGCGCTGTACGAGGCAGGACGCAGCCGCTCCGAGGTTGTTGCGACCTTTCTCTCGGTATTGGAGCTCTGCTCCATGGGCAGCGTGCTCATAAGCGAAGAGAACGGCGAAATGCTGTTGACCTTCGCGGGCGGAGATACCGAGAGTATAATAGAAGCCATTGAGGAATGACTATGGACGACAGGGAATTGAAATCTGCGCTCGAGGCTATAATCTTTGCGTCGGGCGAGCCTGTACCGGCGGCGAGGATATCGCTAGTGCTTGGCGTGCCAGAGGAGGACGTGTTCTCCTGCGCGGCCGCCCTCTCCGAGGAGTATGAACGCGAGGAGAGGGGCATACGCCTCCTGAGACTGGACAAGTCCTTGCAGATGTGCTCGGCTCCTCAGTACGCAAAGACGATCGCGCGGGTGATAGAGCATCGCGCGCCGCCCAAGCTCTCGCCTCCCGCGCTGGAGACGCTGGCGGTTATCGCCTACTTCCAGCCGGTAACGCGGGCGTACGTGGACGAGGTGAGGGGAGTGGACAGCTCGTACACCGTCTCGTCGCTCGTAGAGAAAGGCCTGATCGAGGCCGCGGGCAGGCTAGAGGCCCCGGGACGGCCCACGCTGTACAGGACGACGGAGGCCTTCCTCCGCGTCATGGGCGTCTCGGAGCTTGAGGAGCTCCCGCCGCTGCCGGATATGTCGTCCACGGACGGCCTCGAAAAGCTCCAGGGCGCGATAAATGCGCTGCGCGGCCGGGGCGAGCAGATGGAGATGGACCTTGAAACTCAGGAAAACGGGGGTGATGCCCTTTGATCGTCCTCCTTGTGATAGTTGCGGTGCTGGTGCTGCTGCTCGTTTTGCCCTTTGGGTTTACGGCGAGGTATGTGGACGGCGAGGCCAGCGTCGCCGCGCGGGTATTGTGCTTTGATATAAAGCTGTTCCCGCGAAAGGAGAAGCCGAAGAAGGAAAAGAAAGCAAAAAAGCCGAAGAAAGCGAAAAAAGAAAAGGAAAAGCCCGAAAAGGAACCCAAAAAGCGCCCCAAGCTGTCCCCGGATGAGCTGCTGCAGCTCTTGAAGCTCGGGCTCGACGCCCTGGCGAGGTTCAAGCGCAAGATAACGGTGAACAAACTCATGCTGCACCTAGTTGTCGCGGCGGAGGACCCCTTTGACGCAACCATGATATACGGCGCCGTGAATGCGGGCCTGGGTATCATCGAGGGCATGAAGGGAAGAGCATTCAAGGTCCGGCAGTACGACATCAAGACAGCTCTCGACTTCGATTCGACGGAACCGAGGGCGGATGCGGAGCTGACGATGACTATAAGCCTCGGGCGTATCCTCGCGGTCGTGTTTGCCGCGGGCTGGGGATTCCTGAAAATCAAAATGAGGGCGGCAAAGAAAAACGCTGCCGCCAAAGCAGAGGAAGAAAGGAATGACAACAATGGATCAGGCACAAACTCCGATGGCGCAGTTCCTGCAAACCAGCATGGCTAAAATCAAGGATATGGTTGACGTCAACACCATAGTTGGCGAGCCGGTGACGACGCCGGACGGCGTGACGCTCGTGCCTGTCTCACGCGTCACCTTCGGCTTTGGCGGAGGCGGCGGCGACCTGGTGAAGCAGCGTGACGGCTTTGCCGGCGGTAGCGCTGCGGCGGTCAAGATCGAGCCCATAGGCTTTCTCGTGATCCGCAACGGCGTCGTGAACATGCTCAACATCCAGCCGCCCGCATCTAATACTCTTGACCGAATAGTCGACCTCATCCCTCAGCTCATGGACAAGGCCGAGCAGCTCCGCGACAAAAAGGCGGACGCGGTTCAGGAGGGATAATTTAAGCCTGTACAGTCAATAATAAGCACCGCCCAATACTTGACGGGTGGTGCTATTATTGAGAAAAATCACGGGTATACTCTTGAGCCTTGCGCTCATTTTTTCTGTTAAGATCCCGGCCCACGCGGAGCTTTCCTGCTCCGCCAAGGCCGCCATACTTGTTCACGCGGACTCCGGGCGTGTGCTGTATGAGAAGAACGCCGACGAGCACATGCTCATAGCCAGTACGACCAAGATAATGACCGCCATCGTGGTGCTTGAGAACTGTGAGCTCGACGACCTCGTGGAGGTCGACAGCCGAAGCGCCGGCATTGAGGGCTCCTCGATGTATCTCAAAGCGGGCGAGAGCTACACGGTGGAGGATCTCCTCTACGGTCTGCTGCTAGTCTCGGGCAATGACGCCGCCTCCGCGCTCGCGCTGCACGTCGCGGACAGCATGGAGGAGTTTGCGGAGATGATGAATGCCAAGGCTGAGGAGCTCGGCATGACCGAGTCCAGCTTCAAAAATGCCCATGGCCTCGATGAGGATGGGCACTACTCCACGGCGCGCGACATGGCAAAGCTGGCCGTCTATTGCATGCAGAACGAGGATTTTGCCCGAATAGCGGGTACCGTGTCCCACACTGTGGGCGAGCAGACTCTGGTAAACCACAACCGTTTGCTTCGCGAATACGACGGTTGTCTCGGGCTCAAGACCGGCTACACCATGGCCGCGGGGCGCACGCTGGTAACCTGCGCCGAACGCGACGGCGCGCGCTATGTCTGTGTCACACTCAACGACCCGGATGACTGGGACGACCACAAGGCGCTCTACGACTGGGCCTTTGCAAATTACAGCTTTGCCGAGGTTATCCCTGCCGGCCTGAGCTATGAAGTCCCGCTCATTTCCGGCGAGGAGCTGACCGCGGCTGCTGAGACCGAGGGTTCGGCCTACGCTCTAATCAAAAACGGAGAGAGCTTCAATATGGAGCTGGAACTGCCTTCTTTCGCCTTCGCGCCCATCGCGGAGGGTGAGAGCGCAGGCAGAGCGGTAGCCTGCTGCGGTGGGCAGGAGATAGCTTCCGTGCGAATCGTTTACTCTGAGGACGTCGAAGTCGACCGCGAGCTCAAGCTAACGCCGGGAGAGCGCTTCATGCGCTTCTGGGTCCTCACGGGCTGCTCTGCGCCGTTTTATCTCGAATAGGAATGTGCTGTGAAATGAAAGAACGCCTCCAGAAACTTATATCCGGCGCGGGGCTTGCCTCGCGCCGTGCCGCCGAGGAAATGATAAAGGCAGGCCGCGTCAAGGTGAACGGCGAGACCGCTACCCTAGGCATGAGCGCCGACCCGGACACTGATACCGTGACCGTGGACGGCAAACGCCTGCGCCAGCCCGAGACGCGGGTTTACATAATGCTGAACAAGCCCCGCGGATATGTAACAACCCTTTCGGATGAGAAGGGCCGCAGGACTGTGGCCGAGCTGGTGAAGGGAGCAGGCCGCAGGCTGTACCCTGTGGGCAGGCTGGATTTGAATTCGGAGGGCCTGCTCATCATGACGGACGACGGCGAGGCGGCGAACGCGCTGATGCACCCCTCGCACGAGGTCGCCAAGACATACCGTGTCACGGTCAGCGGGTCGGAGCCGGAGAATGCGGTGTGCGCTCTTGAGGCAATCCGCGAGGTGGAGGGCGAGCCTATCCGCCCGGCACAGGCACGTTTTGTGGAGGAGACTGAGCAGGGCAGATATATCCTCGACGTGACCATCCACGAGGGCAGAAACCGACAGGTACGCCGCATGTGCGCCGCCGCCGGACTCGAGGTCCACCGGCTGGTGCGCGTCGCTGAGGGAGAACTGCGCCTTGGCGCTCTCCAGACCGGCCGCTGGCGCCGGCTCACACCGGAGGAGATGGGATACATCCGAGGCCTCGAGTGATTTGATTTTTGCAAGATTTAGAATTTGTTCATGCAAATGTACTTGTAATTCAGTGCGAATCTGTGTAGAATATTTCTAAATTGCACTTTCCACCACGGTGCGGCTGCGAAATTACATAATATGGTTTGCTCGAGGCTGCCCGCGGTTCTAATATATATGTCAACTGGGGGCAACATGGATGGATAAGGATATTCTTGCGCTTATCTCGCGGGACAATTCCGGCTTTTCAAAGGGCCAGAGACTCATAGCAAAATATATTCTTGAAAATTACGACAAGGCCGCGTTCATGACTGCGGGCAAGCTGGGCAAGACTGTTGGCGTCAGCGAGTCCACTGTCGTGCGCTTTGCGGCGGAGCTGGGGTACGACGGCTATCCGGGAATGCGCAAGGCACTCCAGGAGATGATACGCAGCCGCCTTACCTCTGTGCAGCGCATAGAAGCTGCCAAAGATCTCATAGACGACAGGAATATCCTGAAAGCAGTCCTCAGTGATGATATAGACAAGCTCCAGGCCACGCTCGAGGAAATAGACCAGGAGAGTTTTGACCGTGCGATCGACATGATAATGTCCGCGAAGAACATCTACATCTTTGCCTCGCGTACCTCTCAGAGCCTTTCGAGCTTTTTGGAGTTCTACCTGAATATGCTCCGCGACGGAGTGCATCTTGTGCGCGATAACTCCGCAGCGGAGGCCTATGAGCAGCTCATAAGGATAGGGGAGGGCGACCTCTTTATCGGGTTCACCTTCCCGCGGTATTCTTCGCGCTCACTCAAGGTCATGCGCTTCGCCAAGGAGCGCGGCGCCGCTGCGCTGGCGCTGACGGACAGCGAAAGCTCGCCGCTCTACGGCGTAGCGGATGTATGCCTGTTTGCCAAGAGCGAGATGGTCTCGTTTGTAGATTCGCTCGTTGCGCCTCTGAGCCTGGTGAACGCCATAGTCATTGCTGTGGGCGCGCGTTCGCGTGACAGGCTGTCGGATACGTTCAAGGATTTGGAGAACGTTTGGAGCGAGTATAAGGTGTTCGAAAAAATTGAAAGCTGACGCAGTTATAATCGGCGGCGGCGCTTCTGGGTCGCTCTGCGCCGCGCTTGCGGCAGGGCGTGGACTCAGCGTCGTGCTGCTGGAACCGAACAGAATGCTGGGCCGCAAGCTGCGGATAACCGGCAAGGGCCGCTGCAACGTCACAAACGATTGCGACGCACGTGAGTTTATCTCCGCGATCCCAGGCGACGGGCGCTTTTTGCAGAGCGCAATACATAAATTCGGTACCTCGGACACGAAGGCGCTGTTCGAGGGCCTTGGCGTTGCTCTGAAGACTGAGCGAGGAAACCGCGTTTTCCCGGAATCCGACAAGGCTGACGACATCGCCGATGCCCTTGCGGAGCTTGCGCGGACAAATGGAGTCAGAGTGCTAAGAGAGCGCGCAAAGCGTATACTCACCGATGAGAGCGGCGCCGTCCGCGCGGTCACGACGGAGCGCGGCGAGATAGAGTGCGCTAATGCCGTCATCTGTACCGGCGGGCTCTCGTATCCCGGCACCGGCTCCACCGGCGACGGCTACAAGCTGGCCCAGCAAGCGGGCCACACCCTCGTGGAGCCTGTCCCCAGCCTTGTCAGCCTTGTGAGCCATGACGCCGACTGCAAGAAGATGATGGGCCTCGCCCTCAAGAACGTGACCCTCACCCTCCACGAGGACGGCAAAGCCATCTTCGAGGAGCAGGGCGAGATGCTGTTCACCCACTTCGGCGTGTCCGGTCCGCTGGTACTCAGTGCCAGTGCCCTGATGCGAAAGGGCAGCCCACAGGACTACCGGCTGGAGATCGACCTGAAATCCGGTCTGACTCCGGAACAGCTGGACAAACGGATCCAGCGGGATCTTGCCGGCAGTCCCAACCGCGACCTCGGCAACATTCTCCACGCCCTGCTGCCGGCAAAGCTGATCTTGCCGGTGCTGCGGCTGGCGGGGATCTCGCCGGACACCAAAGCCAACGCCCTCACCAAGGCACAGCGGCTGCATCTGGGCAGCTGCATCAAGACGGTTCCCCTGCATGTGCGGGCATTCCGTCCCATTGAAGAAGCCATTGTCACCCG
>URDK01000076.1 GCA_900546485.1 uncultured Eubacteriales bacterium | reverse complement strand
GTGCCGCTGGTGAAGGGCAACGCGGTGTTCGGCTATCTCGACAACGCCTTCCCCGTGGAGCTGCCCGTCTGCCCCAAGTGCGGCTTTGTGTTCGTGCCGGAGGAGCTGGCGATGGGCAAGGTGCTCTCGGTGGAGAAGGTGCTCGAGGACAAGTGATGGAGCGGCATCCCGGCGGCACTGACGCCGCTCTGCGGCTCGTAGAGCTTGCGGGGCTTGAGCCGCCCTGCCGTATCATCGACCTCGGCGCGGGCTCCGGCGAGAGCGTGCGGCGGCTGCGCGCCCTCGGCTTTGACGCCGTGGGTATAGACCTTACGCCCGGTGCGGACGTGGAGCGCGGCGACATACTGTCGTCCGGCTTCGCCGCCGCCTCCTTTGACGCGGCGCTTTGCGAGTGCACGTTCTTCCTAACGGGCGACCCGGAAGGGGCTCTCCGCGAGGCGGCAAGGCTGCTCAGGCCCGGCGGCGCGCTGCTCTATTCCGACATCTGCCCCGGCGGGGAGGACTGGCTGCGCCGGGCGGCGCTCGCGGCCGGGCTCCGGGCGGAGACGGTCGAGGACATTACGGACGAATGGAAGCGATATTACATCGAGGCCCTCTGGCGCGGCAAGGCCGAGGGCCCGCCCGACGGAGTGCGGAACTGCCGCTATATCTACGCGGTGCTGAGGAAGGAGGCGTGGTAAAATGGACGACGTGTTTGGAAGGATGCTTGAGCTCTCGAGGAAGGGCTATTTCTGCGCGCAGATACTCATGCAGCTGGCGCTGGACGCCGAGGGGAAGGACTGCCCGGAGCTCATACGCGCGATGGGCGGGCTCAATGCTGGCATCGGTTTTTCCGGCGGCCCCTGCGGTGCGCTGACCGGCGGGGCCTGCTTCCTCGCCTATTTCTCCGAGGGCATGGAGCCGCAGGAGCGCGAGGCCATGCTCAGGGAATTCCACGACTGGTTCCGGGAGCGCACAGCCGAATACGGCGGCGAGAGCTGCGACCGCATACTCGAGGACGACCCCACGAACCAGCTGCGCCGCTGTCCCGCGCTGGTGCAGGAGGTCTATGGCAAATGCGTCGAGCTGCTCTCGGAGAGGGGCCTCGCCTGATGTACGAGGTATTTGCAAGGACAAAAAGCGTCTGTCCCATATGCCTTAGGACAATAGACGCAGAAAAAGCCGTGGCCGGGGACGGGTTTGTCCATCTCATCAAGACCTGCCCCGAGCACGGCTTTTTTGATGCACTCATCTGGGAGGGCAGCGCGGACGAGTACCTCGCCTGGGGCGGAGCCTGCCCCGGTGGCGAGGCAGACGACGGTTGCCCGAACAACTGCGGCCTCTGCGCGGGGCACAAAAGCGAGGGCTGCTGCGTCCTGCTCGAGCTCACGCGGCGCTGCAACCTCAGCTGTCCGGTCTGCTTCGCCTCCGCCGGCGGTGAGGGCGACCTCGGTCTCGACGAGATCGCTCGGCTCTACGACATGATCATGGCCCGCGGCGGACCCTACAACATCCAGCTCTCGGGCGGCGAACCCACCATGCGCGACGATCTGCCCGAGATAGTACGTTTGGGCCAGGAGCGGGGCTTCACCTTCTTCCAGCTCAACACCAACGGGCTGCGCCTTGCCTCGGAGGCAGGCTATGCCGAGAAGCTGCGCGAGGCGGGGGTCTCCTGCGCCTTTCTGCAGTTCGACGGGCTGCGGCCCGGGACGTATGAGATGCTCCGGGGTCGCGATATCCTCGCGGAAAAGCTCAGGGCCATTGATGCCTGCGAGAGTGCGGGACTGCCCGTAGTGCTCGTGCCGACGCTCGTGCCGGGCGTGAACGAGGACGAGACAGGCAATATACTGCGCTTCGCACTCTGGCGAGGCAAGATCGTCCGGGGAGTGCACTTCCAGCCGGTGAGCTATTTTGGCCGCTGCGAGCTCCCGGAGCCGGAGACGCGGCTGACCATCCCGCGCGTCATCCGCGAAATAGAGGCTCAAACAGGCGGCGCGATGAAGTTTGCGGACTTCGGCGGCGGCGGGGCCGAGAGCCCCTGGTGCAGCTTTCACGCGAGCTACCGCAAGCTCCCGGACGGGAGGCTCAAGGCCCTGCCGAGGCGGGAGAGTGCCTGCTGCTGCAAAAAGAGCTCCGAGGCCCGCGATTTTGTCGCCGGGCGCTGGGGGGCTGAGGCAAAGCCCGCCGCTGACGAGGACGGCTTCGACCGCTTCATGCGCGAGGCCGTGGAGAACACCTTCACTGTCTCCGGCATGGCCTTCATGGACGCGGACAGCCTCGAGCTGGACAGGCTCCGGCGCTGCTACATAAGCGAGGCCGACATGGAACGCGGCATGGTGCCCTTTTGCGCCTACAACCTCACGGCGAGGGACGGGCGCGCACTGTACAGGAAATGAGAAAGACGAGGCTTGAAAACTGGATATGCGAAGTCGAGGGCCTTTCAGCCCTCGACCGTGAGACGCTTGAGGATATCCAACTCCTGCGCCTGAACGAGCTGCTCGCGCGCGAGAAGGCGCGCGGCGGCTTCTACAAGGGCCTGCCGGAGCGGCTGGGCAGCCTGGCAGAGCTCAGACGCCTGCCCTTCACCACGCCGGAGCAGCTCGCGGAAAACGCGCCGGGTCTTCTGCTGACCTCTCAGGCCGAGGTGAGCCGCATCATCTCCGGCGCGACGAGCGGCACGACGGGGCCGTCGAAGCGGATATTCTACACCGAGCGGGATATCGCGCACACCGTCGGCTTCTTCGCCGCAGGCATAGGTGAGTTCGTCTCCCCGGGTGATACAGTCTGCGTCGCCATGCCCTTCTCGGGCCCCGACGGCCTGGGCGAGCTCATCTGCCGGGCCGTGGAGCACCTCGGCGCACGGGCTGTGAGGCTCGGCTTTGGCCGCACGCTGGCGGAGCAGGCGGAAATGCTCGAGGCCGAGCGCCCCGAGGCGTACATCGGTATGCCCGTACCGCTGCTGGGGCTCATACGTTGGATGGGTTCTCCGGGGAGCCTCCGCCGTGCGCTCGTCTCGGGAGACGCCTGCCCCGAGGGTGTGACACGCGAGCTGGAGCGGCTGCTCGGCACGCGGCTCTTCCCGCACTACGGCTCGCGGGAGATGTGCCTCGGCGGGGCGGTGACCTGCCCGGCGCACGAGGGCATGCACCTGCGGGAAAACCACGTCATTGCGGAAATAGTCTCCCCCGAAGGCGAGGCGCTGCCCGCCGGGGAGTTCGGCGAGTTGGTCATCACCACCGTGGACATGCAGGCAATGCCGCTCATACGCTACAAAACCGGCGATTACACGCGCTTTCTCGCGGAGCCCTGCCCCTGCGGCGGCGTTACGCGGCGGCTGGACACCGTACGGCGCGCGCGGGAAACCCCTGACATCGTGGACCTGGACAGTGCGCTCTTTGCCCTGCCCGGGCTCATCGACTACTCGGCGCGGCTGGACGGCGGGCAGCTCATTGTCGACGCCGTGGGCGACGTGCCCGCGACGGCGCTCGAGAGCGCAGCGCGCGCCCTGTATCCCGCGCTCGGCGTCAAGGCCGGCGTGCGTCCGGCCTCACCCGATTTCTGCGGCTGCTGCGCCGGGAAACGCTGCATACTGTGAGAGGCCACCCCGTAGGGCGGCCTCTTTTCATATATCCTCACCGAGCCGCCGGTTCAGGCGGCGCAGCCTTGCCCTGAGGCTCAGGTACTGCCCCAGCCATACGGCTGCAAAGATACCGGCGTATATGCCGAAGTATACGGCAAAGCCTGCGGCGCTGCGCTCCATCCAGTGCGCGATGTAGGCCGCCGGCAGCATCGCCGCCGCGCCCACGGCGAAATACGCCGCCGACTGCGCCGCTATGCTCCAACGCTCCAGCTGCCAGATGACCGAGGCGGCGCCGAAGGCTGCGCCCATCAGACCGCAGAGCAGCATTTGCAGCGCAACTGCTCCGAGCTCACTGCCCAGCTCCGCTGCAAACTCCGGCATGACCGCAGAATATGTCCCGTATCCCGAGGCGGCGGAGGAAGCGACGGTTATGAACTGACCCATTGCAACGCCGAGCGGAAAGCCCAGCAGGCCGCGCAGTATGGCCTGTTTTTTCATTTCCAGCACCTCACAATCCAAGAGTCTTTCTGAGCTTCGCCACATAGCGGCGGGATGCCCAGGCCGTGGAGCCGTCCATCAGGCTGACGCGTATGGTGCCCGCAAGGCTCAAGTCAAAGCTGCGCACGCGTTTGAGGTTTATCAGCTCCGAGTTCGAGATCCTGACAAATCCCGCTCCCTCGAGTCTCTCCTCCAGCTCGTAGAGCCTCTGCCTGAGCTGGAACTCGCCCTCATCCGTCACGGCGCAGACGCGCCCCTGTTGGGCGTAGATGCGGCTGATCGACGCCTCGTCAAGCGGCGAGACCGCCTCGCCCCTAAAGCCCAGGAGCATCGGCTCCGACCAGGCCTGCAGCTTCCGCAGCAGACGCTCTGTGTCCTCCGTCATGCGGTCTGTCCTCACGAGCACGCTGGTCTCGCGGCATTCAGGGTCAAGCTTCAGTTCCACCTTCATTCTCGCGCCCCCCTTCTGCCGCGATGATAGCTGAAGCGCGGTCTCGCGTCAATGGACTTTACACAGTCGGTATCATTGGAGGCACAGTCGGCTCTATTCGCGCCGCCGGGCGGCGGCAAGACCGAGGACGCAGACCGCGGTTCCGGTGGGCAGCAGCACGAGCTGGGCCGCAGTCCCGGCCCAGTCGAAAAGCGCGCCGTACGCCACCTGTCCCAGAGGCTGGGCACACATGGAAAAGGTTATCGTCAGCGCCATGACCTTGCCGGTCAACCCCTCAGGAGTCCGCTGCTGTATCTCGGAAAGCGCCAGCACTGAGAACATCGTGCACACCAGCTGTCCCACGCAGAAGGCCGCGGTGAGCGCGAGATAGCGCGCCAGCGCGTTAATAGGAAGCAAGAATGCAAGCCCGGCAAGCAGCAGCGACAACCCAAAGCAAGCTATGAGCAGCTCGCGCTTTTTCAGTCTCATCCCCGCGAGGCCCGCCGCCAGGGCGCCCAGCACAGCCGCCGCGCCCATGGCGCTCTCCGCCGCTCCGTAGTGCTCGGCCGAAAGCCCCAGCACATTGCGCACAAGGTGCGGGAAGCCCACTACCGCCGTGCCGGCCGCGAAGAAGCTTGCGCAGGCCGCGAGCAGCAATAGACGCAGCACCGCCGGCTCGTCCTTCCGCAAAAAGCGCAGGCTGTCCCTGAAATCCTCGCGCACCGCTGCTGCGAGCCCGCTGCGCTCCCGCTCCGATGGAGGGCCGAGGCGTATGAAGCACTCGAGCGCCGCCGTCACCCAAAAACACAGCCCCGCCGCGAGCAATACCGTCTCCAGTCCCAGAGCCGCGTACATCAGGCTGCCCATAAACGGCGTCACCAACCCAGCCAGCGCCTGTATCTGGTTCACCACCGAGTTCCCGCGCAGGATGTTGTCCCCCGAGAGCAGCTGCGGCACGCAGGCCTGCACTGTCGGCGACTCAAAGGCGCCCAGCACCGAGAGCACGACGAGCAGCGCCCCCGCGGGCAGGGTCCCTCCCAGATACCGCACAGCGGGAACCGAGAGCAGCACCGCCGCACCGGAGACCGCGTCCATCGCCGCCATCAGCTTTCGCCTGTCGCACCTGTCGGCCAGCATCCCGCCGAAGGGCGAGAGCAAAATAGTCGGCACCATGGCCAGAGCCAGCATGCCCGCGAAAACGGCCGCCGACCCCGTCAGCTCCAGTACATACATCGAGAGCGCTATCTTTAGGGCATAATTGCCCACCAGCGAAAAGGCCTGACCCAGCGCCAGAAGCGTAAAGTCCCGATTAAACAGCTTATCCTTGTGCATTTTATAGCCTCCTTTACATACATTCAGTTGGTATGTATATTTGCAAAACAGAGCTGTCCGCTTGGGACAGCCTGTGATATTCAGAATTTTGCGAAGCAGTCCTCTGCCAGGCGCAGCATCTCCTCGTCTATGACGGGAAGGCCCAGCGCAGAGAGCATCTCGCCTATGACGCGGAACTTGCGCAGCATCCCCTCCGGCGTGGCCGGATACACCGTCGGCGCGAGCCAGAGGCTGGTGAGCAGCGGTATCAGCTCCGCAAGCTCCGGGCCGTACTCGGTGGTGATGGAGCCGTCGCGCTGCCCCTCCTCGATGAGCTTCAAGAACCTCGGCGTAAGCTCGCGCCGGTTCGTCTCCAACATCTCCGAGAGCACGCGGGGATTCTTCAATATGGGCATGGCTTCACGGCTGAATTTTTGCTGCTCGGCGTCGGCCTGGTGCAGCCGCACGACCTCACGCATCTTTTCAAGGCCGTTCAGGTCCTTTCGGCCCTCCACGGCGCGGAAGGGGTCGCTTTCCAGAAACATCCGGTCGCCCAGTGCGTTCATGATGTCCGCCTTGGACTTGAAGTGGTGGTAAATAGCGCCCTTCGTCAGCCCGCCCAGCTCGTCCACTATGTCCTGTATCGTAGTGGCCTCATAGCCCTTCTCCAGGAACAGCCGCTGCGCCGCGTCGAGTATACGTTCCACGGTCTGCTCCGGGTACTTGTTGCGCGACATTCGGCTCCCTCCTTTACATTCGCGTGGTATGTATAATAGCATGAAAAGTGCGCGGCGTCAAGCGCGGACGCCGCGCGAGCTTATCAGCCCATGGAAAAGCCTATGGCGAGCAGGGTCTGTGCAGCTATGTAGGTGAGCATGACGGCCACGTCGGCGGCGTTGCTGTCGCCGTCCCGGAAGGTCTCGAAGGAGAGGATGCCGTCGGAGCAGAGGAAGAGGCAGCCGCCCGCAAGCAGGTACGCGCCGCCGGGCGCACCCGCGCGGAGCGCGATGAACGCGGCGGAGCCGAGCGAGGCGAGCAGCAGGCCGTACAGCAGGCCCGGCAGCCGGAGCTGCTTCGGGATGCGGCGCCGGAGCACCACGAAGATGATTATGGCCACAGCGCCCGGCACCAGCGTTCCGGCCAGGGCGGTGAAGAGCCTCGGCTGCGCCGCGGCGGCGATCACGCCTATGCGTGCGACGTAGAGGATATGTCCCAGGCCGAAGGCGGCCATACCGGCGGCGAGGAAGGCGTCGCGATGCTTGTAGATCATGAAGAAATCACCGGCCCAGCCGCAGAACATAGCTGCCAGCACGGCGGGCGCCGGACGATCTACCAGCGCGCAGTAGAGCGCAGCCACAAGCGGCATTAGCAGCAGCTTGGTGAAGTAACGCAGTCTGCTTTTGCCCAGTCCGCAGGCCGCCAGGTGCGTAACAGATGCCGCCCCAAGTGCGGCAGAGAGCGCAATTATCATGTTAACCTCCCAAGTATAGTCCGGCACCATAATACCCTATACCGCTCTCTGTGTAAAGGAAATATAAAGATGTTTTTAGGCAGAATAGATATAATTCCGGCGTCAGTCGCTCTTAGTACTGACGCCGGCGCCATTTTTATTCAGGTTTTTCCAGAATGAGCTGGCAATAGCTCATCCTCGCGGATTTGAAAAAGCCGCTGTCTGTCGGGGCGGAGCCGAAGGTCTGCGCGAGATAGCCGCCGGTCTCCCCGGGCCTCACGCCGTATTCGCGGCTCACGTGCAGTATTATGCGCATGAACTCTGAATAATCTTCGTCGGCGCTGATGAGCCTGAAACCCGCCGCACAGAGGATGCGCTCATATTCCGGCAGTGTCTGCACCCCGGCAAAGCAGGGTATCTGTGATACCTGGGCACGCAGCTCCGGGTCGGGCTCCGAGCGGGCGCAGAAATCGTTGATGAGCAGCCTTCCGCCCGGGCGGAGCACCCGCGCATATTCGCGAGCAACGGCTTCCTTATCTGGTATGACCGAGAACGCCGCTTCGCTGTAAGCCCCGTCGAAGCTCCCGTTCCTGAACGGAAGCGCCCGCGCGTCGGCGCAGAGGAAGCGGCAGCGCTCCGAGAGCGCGGCATGCTTCTCCACGGCGCGGGCTATGAGCTCCGCGTCCTGATCCACTCCCGTCACCGTAACTGACAGGGTCGAGGCCAGGTGCGCGGCCGCGTCGCCCACGGCGCAGCCGACTTCGAGCAGCTTGAGCTCCCCGCTGCGCCAGCCGGCCGCATACGTTCCCTCCTCGAGCATGCGGAAGCGATCCTTCCGCCTCGAGAACACCTCTATCATCGGCTCGGCCATGAGTTTCCTCCTTCCCAGCGAGACCTCAATATCTGGAGGCCCTGCCTCCGTTGCCGCGGCCCTCTTCCATCATGCCGAAGTTTTCAAGGAAGAAGGTGCGCTCGCGCAGGGCATATTTCTGAGCTATGGTGTCCAGTGCGTCGTCCACCACGGCCGACACGGTCTCGGACTCGGCCGCCGCGCGGGCATTGATGATGACGGAGAGCGCGCTGTACTCTGCGGTCAGCTTGTGGTCGTACTCGACCGGGTAGTCAATTCCGATGAGGCTGGCCTTGAAGAAGTCGTCTCCCACGCCGGAAGCAAACATCTTGAGGTGCGGTACATTGCCGCCCTTGGCCTTAAGCCCGGAGCGTATCGCCTCGAAGAGTTCGCCGAGCACAGCATTGAAGTCAAGGTTCCGGTCCTCGCGCTGCTCGAGGAACACACGGCGGTTATACCAGCTCAGCAGCCGCTCGGCCGCCATGAAGGCCTCGGAGCCGTAGCCTATCTCGCGGTGTTCGGCCGCGGCCTCGTGGGTCATGAGGTAGTCGACAACGGCGTCCACGCCCTCGCCCGTGCGGGCAGACATGGTCATGACGGGCGTGTCCGGGTGCAGCGTGCGGATGAGCGCCAGGCGCTTTTCCAGCTCGGAGGGGCTCAAAAGGTCGACCTTGTTGAGAACGATGAGATCCGCCTCGGCCATCTGTGCGTCCAGCAGGAAGCGCATCTCAGCGGGCAGATTAATGTCGCCCTCGCCCTCCATCAGCATGCGCATCCGCTCCGGGTCCACTATGCAGGTGAAGGGCATGAGCTCGAACTCGTCCCCCTCACGCTCAGCGAGCTGGAGATACACATGGTCCAGCGCGCCGATGCCGCAGCCGGGGATGTCGGAGAAAATGACGTTCGCCCCGCCGCCGGCGAGCTGGCGAAGCTTGTCCACCAGGTTCTCATGCTGGTAGCATATGCAGTTGCCCGCGATACTGGTGGTCAGCACGTCGCTGGTAGCGGTATAGTCCGCGTCCACGATGTTGCTAGCGCCGAGGTCGTTTGCAAGTATCGCTGCCTTGCCCCAGCGCGCGTTGATGGAGCGCGCAAAGGCGAGCATGGACGTGGTCTTGCCCGCGCCCAGGAATCCGCTCGTCACCATATATTTGGTCTTAGCCATCAGTTAGTTTCTCCTTTCTGCAATCCCTGCCGAATGCTTTCAAATGCCTCGGCCACACACCAGCGTATAACGAGGTCTGCCCTGTTGTCGAAGGGCGTAGGTTCGTCGTTGATTATGACCATGCGCCCGCGGAAGCGGTCGAGCAGGCGCGGCGCGCTGCTGACCTTGAGGGAGGTGCCGCCTATGATCAGCAGATCCGCGCGGTTGAGCTCGCGGATGGCGTCCATGATGAGGCGCATGTCCGGTATCTCACCGAAGAGCAGGATACCTGGGCGGATGATACCGCCGCACACGTCGCAGCGCGGCACGCCTTCACAGTCCGCCACCACCTCGGGCGGAAAGCGCTTTCCGCAGCCGGGGCAGGTGTTGATGCAGACGTTGCCGTGGATGTCTATGACCTTCCGGCTCCCCGCGCGCTGGTGCAGGTTGTCCGCATTCTGGGTTATGACGCACTTTATGAGTCCCTGAGCCTCAAGCTCCGCCAGGGCGTAGTGGACGCTGTTGGGCGGCGCGGCGAGGTTCAGGAGCTTGGTGCGGTAGTAGTCGAAGAACTCCGCGGGATGAGCCTCGTAAAAGGCTGGGGTGAGTATCTCCTCGGGCGAGACGCCGTAGCCGCTGGGCTGGTTGTATAGCCCGCCCTTTGCGCTGCGGAAGTCGGCCAGCCCGCTGTCCGTGGAGACCCCGGCGCCGCCAAAAAACACGGCGTACCTTGCCGAGAGCAGCATTCGGCTCACCTCGAGGCATTTGCGCTCGTTTTCCGTCATGGCTGCTTACCGTTGAGCGCCGCGCAAAGCCCGTCGGCATCCACGCCGACCTCCTCCGCCAGCCGTTCCATCGTCCACATTACGGTGTTCTCATCCACGCAGCAAAGCCCGAGCGAGAGCAGCGCTCCATAGAGCCTGGGCTCGGCCGCAAGGGCCTGTCCCACCGTCGTCTTGCGTTCAATATTGAGCTTCATGGCCGCCTCCTAGTTTGAATACAGCCTCTCGCCGCTCGCGCTGGTGAGGTGGAAAGCGCAGAAGGGCACTATCTCGCCCTCGCCTGTTATCATATGTACGCAGCAGCCATGGAGCCTGCCCAAGTCTATGTTCCACACGTCCTGGAAGCCCATGCCCGAGATGCAGAAGGAGTGCGTCAGCGTCCGCATGGCAAAGCGCATGAGCGGAGTGTCCGCCGGGCGGTCCTGCTGGAATTTCCAGCGCTTGACGGTGTATTTGTTCGTCTTTTCCACAAAATCCGTCTTCTCCGTATCCCCGTCGTTCTGGGAGAACTTGGACATGGCGACAAGGGCTCCGTTCTCGTCGAGGTAATAGGTGCTCGAGAAGTCGCAGTGCGGGTCGAACTGCTTACGCGGGACGAAGTGCTCCAGCTTGAGCTCGTCCGGGCACTGCTCACACAGGGCGTGGATGACGTCGGAAAGACCGCAGCGGCTCTCGTCCGGCGGCGTCTGACCGGGAAAGCGGCCGAAATAGCTCACGGGCTGGAAGTGTATACCCTTTATCGTCGGGATGTGCCCCTTCGCAAAGCGGACTATCTCGCCCAGGCGGTGAAGATTCACGCCGGGGATGACCACCGGCACCAGGAGGATACCCACGCCCAGCTTTTCGCAGTTTTCAATGGCCTTGAGCTTGATGTCCAGCATATCCCGGCCGCGGACGGTGCGGTAGATGCTGTCGTCAAGGCCGTCGAACTGGAGATATATGAGGTCCAGCCCCGCGTCGCGGAGCGCGCGGAGGTATTCAATGTCCTGCGCTATGCGTATGCCGTTGGTGTTGACCTGAAGATGGGCGACGCCCAGCTCCTTGCCGAGGCGCACTATCTCGGGCAGGTCGTCGCGGACGGTGGGCTCGCCGCCGGAGAGCTGCACGCTGCAATAGGGATTCGAGCCCAGGGCGGTGGAATACATCTTCCGTATCTGGCCGATATCCGGCTCGAACTTCTCGGCGTTCGCGTCCGCAAAGCAGATGTTGCAGTTCATGTTGCAGCGGTAGGTTATCTCGAGGATGCTGGTGCAGGTGCCGCTGCGGTGCTCGTCGCAGAGCCCGCAGTCAAATGGGCAGCCGCGCTTTTCCGGGCGGCCGTGGTCGCGCGCGGGGGCGTGCACGCCCTGGCGCATCCAGCTCTCGTACATGTCCGCGTCCCGCCAGAACAGCACCTTGAACTCGCCGTGCTCCGGGCACTCCTTTATCATATACGCCTTGCCGTCTATCCGCTCATACCGGGCGGGTATCTTTTTCAAACAGACCGGGCAGAGGCTTTCTGTCTCGTGGAGTATATCACTCATGGCTTTCCCTCTCCAATATGCGCTTTTTCTCGTAGCAGTGCTCCCTGAGCGCGCCGATCTTCAGCAGCTTGAGCTCTATCTCCGGCGCCCCGGCCATAAAGGGCAGCGCCATGAGCCTCTTTTTCAGTCCCTTTGCGTCGAACGCCGCCTCGTCGAGCACCTCTACGTCGAGGCTGACTCGCCCGCTCTCGAGGAAGATGCGGTAGTCGAGCAGCCCGTCCGTGGAGAAGAGCACCTCGTCAAAGAGCGCGGGGTAGATGTAGTGGCCGTTATACTCCGTCGCGCCCTCCTTGCGGCGGCGGATGTGGCCCAGCGTCATGAGGTGACTGCCGCAGACGCTCCTCGTCAGCGTAGCGATGTCGCCGGTGCGGTAACGGATGAGCGGCATGCACTCCCGCGATATGTTCGTGAGCACGACCTCGCCCTCCTGACCCTCGGGCACGGGCCCGCCGGTCTCGGGGTCCACGACCTCGACGATGTGGTCGAGCTCGTCGTAGTGGTAGCCGGGGCAGACGTCGCAGTCGACCGCGAGGCCCCAGCCGCTCTCTGTGAGGCCGTAGTGCGTCGAAACGCGGCAGCCCCAGGCCGAGTGCAGGTAGTCTATCATGCTCTGTGGTATGTTCGACATGGTGATGAAAATGCACTGCATACCGAGCGAGCGGAGGTCAGCCTGCTTCTCGAGCACGCGGGTGGCGCGGTAGATGGTGATGGCGTCTCCGAACCAGACGTTTATTTTGTGCTCCATGGTGGTGCGGAGGATGTCGTCCGTGCTGTCCTGTAGGTCGGCCGTCCAGCCCTGCATGCCAAAGGCGTTGAGGCTCTGGGCCAGGATGCTGCCTATGCCGCGGCCCTGGGAGTTCTGCAAAAACACCAGCACCCGCGCCTCGTCGCGGCCGATTACCGTGTTCATGCCGCGTGGCAGGAAGTCGAGTATCTTCTGTATGTCGGCCATGGAGAAGAAGATACGCTTTTTCGTGCCGGTGGAGCCCGAGGAGTAGAAGGTCACGGGCTTTTCCACCTCGCTCTGGGAGGTGCACAGCAGGCTGTAACTCGTGCCTGAGAGGTCGGCCGGGAAAGTGAAAGGCAGCTTTGTTATGTCTGCAAGGCTGTGGAGCTCGTCCTCCGTGACCCCCGCCTTCTCAAAGAGGCGGCGGTAAAACGGGCTCTTGGTCCGCACGCGGCGGACAGTTTGCTTGAGCTGCCAGAGCTTGTATTCGTCAAAGAGCGCGTCGTCCACGGTGTCGAAGCTCCCGTGCGTGGACTGCGCCTTGAATTCCTCGTCCTTTTCTATCCTCAGCCGGCAGAGGTCGTAAAGGCCCTCCTGAAGACTGACGTACATCGGCGTTTCCCCCTTAGTCTATGCCAGGCAGGATGCGGCTCCCGCCGCAGCCGCTCAGGTATTTGCTGCACAGCGGCGTAAGCGTGCCATCCCTGCCTATTATCTGTATCGTGCACCTGCGCACGCGCATGAGGTCTATGTTGGAGCCGTCCTGGAAAGCCATGCCGCCCACAGTGAGCAGCTCGGTCTTGCCGGGAAGCCAGCTCTTTCTCAGGCTGGCGCGGACATGGTGCACGGCGCCGCCCTCCGCCTTGCGGGGCGAAAAGCGCGTAAGCGGACGCAGCCGCCCCTGCTTGTCCTTCATGTAGCAGGCCTGGAACGAGCACTGAGGGTGCTCGCAGGTGCCGGGGCCGAAGTCGGCCACGGAGATGTCCGGGTGCTGCTCCGCCACGCGGCGGATCACCCCGGGTATGGTTATCCGGCGGATCTTGTCCTCCGGGTAGATGCCAAAGTAGCTGACCGGCTGGAAATACACACCGCGCACCGCCGGCATGTGCTCGCGCGCGTACTCGACTATCGCGCCGAGCTCTCCGTCGTTCTCGCCGGGGATGACGCAGCACACCAGCACGACGGCGAGGCCGGCCTCGGCGCAGTTTTCCACCGCGCGCTTCTTGATGTCGAGCATGGGCTTGCCGTACTTTGCAAAATACGGTTTCTCCGTCAGGGCGTCAAAGCCCAGGTAGGCCGTAGTGACCCCGCTCTCGCGCAGGCGCCTGCACAGTTCGGGGCTTTTTGCAAGGTTTATGCCGTTGGTGTTGAGCTGGATGAAGTCGAAGCCCACGTCCCTTGCTAGAGAAGCCAGCTCGCAGATGTCCTCCCTCACCGTCGGCTCACCGCCGCAGAGCTCAACGATGGCATCCTCGCCCGCGCGGGCCCGGTATCCCCGAAGTAGCCGCTCGCAGGTCTCAAGGTCCGGCTCATGTATGGGCTCCTTTTTATCCCGCGTGAAGCACACGGGGCAGTCCATGTTGCAGCGGTTGGTGGTCATCAGCGCCGAGGAGGCGGGCTGGCAGCAGGCGCAGTCGGCAAAGTCCGCCCCGGCGAGAACACGCTCTGCATCCTCCGCGGTCTTGGGCAGGGCCTCCGGCCTCATGCCGCCGTATTCGAGCCAGCGCAGGTAGTTCTCCGCGCTGTCCTCCCAGATGAGGGAGTGAAAGCGCCCGTGCTCCGGGCAGGTCTTGTCCATATAGACCCCGTCCGCGTCCCCTGATATCTCCGCGGTGAGCGTTTTCAGGCAGACAGGGCACACACTCTTTGTAACGTAAAGCAGCACAGCTGTTTCCTCCCGGACGTACATTGAATAGTCAACAAAATAAAGCGGCCTCCTGCAATATTTTACTATGGCAGGAGGCCAATGTCTATATTTTTGCCGCCCGGCGGGCGGT
>URDK01000075.1 GCA_900546485.1 uncultured Eubacteriales bacterium | reverse complement strand
GGCGCCTGCGGCATCGTCACCGAGGCGGAGGCCGAAAGGATTCTGCGCGCGCTCGGGGAAATCCGCGCCGAGCTGGACGACGGCCGGCTGGAGATCGACCCCGCCTGCGAGGACATCCACTCGTTCGTCGAAAAAACGCTCACCGCGCGCATCGGCGACACCGGCAAGAAGCTGCACACCGCGCGCAGCCGTAATGACCAGGTAGCAGTCGACACGCGGCTCTACCTGCGCGACGCGGCCGCGGAGACCATAGAGCTCATCGCGAAGCTCATCTCCGCCCTCTGCGTCCAGGCGGAAAAGAACACCGACGCCATCATGCCGGGCTACACGCATCTTCAGCGCGCGCAGCCGATCACCTTTGCGCATCAGCTGCTCGCCTACGGCATGATGTTCTCGCGCGACATGGGCCGCCTCTCCGACGCGGCCAAGCGCATGAATTTCTCCCCGCTAGGCGCCTGCGCCCTTGCCGGGACGACCCACCCCATAGACCGCGAAGCCACCGCCGCGGAGCTCGGCTTCGACGGCGTCTGCCTCAACAGCCTCGACGCCGTCTCCGACCGCGACTTCTGCGTGGAGCTGGCCTCGGCGCTCGCGCTGGTCATGACGCATCTCTCGCGGCTCTCTGAGGAGCTCATCCTCTGGACCAGCTGGGAATTCCGTTTCGTGGAGCTCTCGGACGCCTACACCACGGGCTCGTCCATCATGCCGCAGAAGAAGAACTCCGACATGGCGGAGCTCGTGCGCGGCAAGACCGGCCGGGTCTACGGCGACCTCATAACCCTCCTCACCATGCTCAAGGGCCTGCCCCTCGCCTACAACAAGGACATGCAGGAGGACAAGGAGGCCGTTTTCGACGCCTTTGACACCGTGAACGCCTGCCTCGGCGTATTTGCGCCGATGATAGAGACGATGACCGTGAAGAAGGAGAACATGCTTGCCGCGGCGAAGGGCGGCTTCATAAACGCCACCGACCTCGCCGACTGGCTCGCCAAGCGCGGCGTGCCCTTCCGCACGGCCTACAAGCTCACGGGTGAGATCGTCGCCTGGTGCATAGAAAACGGCAAGGACCTCGAGGGCATGACGCTCGAGGAATACAAGGCTTTCTCCGACGAATTCGACGAGAGCCTCTACGACGACATTTCCCTCGCCGCCTGCGTGGCGAAGCGCACCTCTCAGGGCGGCGCCTCCCCGGCAAACATAGCGGCGCAGATAGAGTATTTGAAGCAGGTGACGGCATGACGAAGGTATTCATAGACGGCAGCGCCGGTACGGCCGGGCTGCGCATACACTCCAGGCTCGAAAACCGGGCCGACCTTGAGCTCATCACCCTCTCCGGCGAGGCCCGCAAGGACCCGGCCGCGAGACGCGCAGCGCTCAACTCCTGCGACCTCGCCGTGCTCTGCCTGCCCGACGCCGCGAGCCGCGAGAGCGTGGCGATGATAGAAAACCCCGCCGTCCGCGTTGTGGACACCTCCACGGCGCACCGCGTAGCCCCCGGCTGGGCCTACGGCTTCCCCGAGCTCTCCGCCGCGCGGCGCGAGGCGATCGTTAATGGAAAGCGCGTGGCCTCTCCGGGCTGCCATGCGGGCGGCTTTGTAGTACTGGTGCAGCCGCTCATAGAGGCCGGGCTGCTGCCCAGCTCCGCCAAGCTCTGCTGCCACTCCCTGACCGGCTACTCCGGCGGCGGGAAGGGCATGATCGCCGATTACGAGGCTCCGGACAGGGATGTCAAGTTCGACTCCGCCCGCCCCTACGGCCTGGGCCAGACACACAAGCACCTGCCCGAGATGCAGGGCATCACCGGGCTCGACTGCCCGCCCGTCTTCTGCCCCATCGTCGCCGACTACTACTGCGGCATGGTCGTCACGGTGCCGCTCTTTGCAGAGCAGCTGAACCCCGGCTTCGGCATCGAGGACGTGAAGGCCTGCTACGCCGCCAAATACACCGGCCCCATCGTGAAGTACACGGAGGCCATGGACGAGGGCGGCTTTATCGACTCCAACGCCCTCGCGGGCAAGGATTCTATGGAGGTGGCGGTGTTCGGCAACGCCGAGCGCATGCTGCTCGTCTCGCGCTTCGACAACCTCGGCAAGGGGGCCTCCGGCGCGGCCGTGCAGTGCATCAACCTCATGCTCGGCGCGGACGAGACCACGGGCCTCGTTCTCTGAGAAGGGAGTTTTCCACAATGACTGAGATAAAACTCATACCCGGCGGCGTCTGCGCCGCGCAGGGCTTCACCGGTTCCGGCATACACTGCGGCATCCGCAAGAACCGCACAAAGCGCGACCTCGCGCTCATCCTCAGCTCCGTCCCTGCCTCCGCCGCCGCGGTCTACACAACCAATCTCGTCAAGGGCGCGCCGCTCGAGGTCACCAAAAAGCACCTCGCCGACGGCAAGGCCCGCGCGGTCATCTGCAACAGCGGCAACGCCAACACCTGCAACGCCGACGGCATCGAGATAGCCGAGCAGACCTGTGAGCTGCTCGCGAAGGAGCTGGGCATCGCCGCGGACGACGTCATCGTCGCCTCCACCGGCGTCATCGGCCAGCGGATGAGCATAGAACCCTTCAAATCCGGCATTCCCGAGCTGTGCAAGGCGCTCGGCGGAGACAGCCACGCAGTCGCCGAGGCTATCATGACCACGGACACCAGGCTCAAGGAGGCCGCCGTGGAGTTCACCGTCGGCGGCAAGACCTGCCGCCTCGGCGGCATCGCCAAGGGCAGCGGCATGATACACCCGAACATGGCCACAATGCTGGTGTTCATCACCACGGACTGCGCCATCTCGCCCGAGATGCTGCAAAAGGCCCTCTCCTCCGACATTCAGAACACCTTCAACATGATAAGCGTGGATGGAGATACCTCCACGAACGACATGGTCGCCGTCATGGCGAACGGCCTTGCCGGGAACGCGGAGATAAGCGCTGAGGGCGAGGACTTTGAGAGCTTCATGAAGGCGCTCAACACCGTGACCGTCCACCTCTGCCGCTGCATCGCCGGCGACGGCGAGGGCGCCACGAAGCTGCTCGAGTGCCTGGTCACCGGCGCGCTCGACGAGACCGCGGCCAAGACCGTGGCCCGCAGCGTTATCTGCTCGTCCCTGCTCAAGGCCGCGATGTTCGGCGCGGACGCCAACTGGGGACGCGTCCTCTGCGCGGTAGGCTATTCCGGCGCCCAGGTGGATATCCACAAGGTCGGCGTCGCCTTCCACTCCAAGGCGGGGACCGTATATGTCTGCGAGGACGGCGCGGGCATACCCTTCTCTGAGGAGGAGGCCAAAAGGGTGTTATCGGAGGCGGAGATCGACATTCTCGTCACCCTCGGCGACGGGGAGGCCTCGGCCACGGCCTGGGGCTGCGACCTCACCTACGATTACGTCAAAATAAACGGAGATTACAGAACCTGAGGGAGAGAGACTATGGACGGACTCATTTCAAAAAGCCAGAGGGCGCAGGTGCTCGTACAGGCCCTGCCCTACATCCAGAAGTACTGGAACCGCGTCGTCGTCATCAAGTACGGCGGGCACGCCATGGAAAACGAGGAGCTCAAGGCACAGGTCATGCAGGACATAGTGCTGCTGCAGCTCGTCGGCATCAAGGTAGTGCTCGTGCACGGCGGCGGACCTGAGATAAACGAAGCCCTGGGCCGCTACGGCGTCCAGTCCGAGTTTGTCAACGGCCTGCGCGTGACGGATGAGGACACGATAAACGTCGTGCAGATGGTGCTCGCCGGCAAGGTCGGCAAGAGCCTCGTCAACCTCATCGAAAAGACCGGCGGCAAGGCCATGGGCATCTGCGGCATAGACGGCAGGCTCATTGAGGCCAAGGCGAAGAGTCCCGTCCTCGGTTACGTCGGCGATATCACGAAGGTGAACGTCGAACCCATAAACGATCTGCTCGAAAAGGGCTATATCCCCGTCGTGTCCAGCCTCGGCTGCGACGCGGAGGGCAATGTCTACAACATCAACGCGGACACCATGGCCGCGCACATCTCCGGCGCCATGGGCGCGGAGTGCCTCATCTCCATGACCGACATCGCCGGCATCATGGAGGACCCCAACGACCCCGCGACCCTCGTGCCCTTTGCCGACATCAACGACGCGGTAGAGCTCTTCCGCCGCGGCATAATAAAGGGCGGCATGATCCCCAAGGTAGAAAGCTGCATAGAGGCCCTGCTCTGCGGCGTCAAAAAGGTGTTCATCCTCGATGGGCGCGTCCCCCACTCCATCCTGCTCGAGATGCTCACCGACGAGGGCAGCGGCACAATGATGGTGGGTGAAAAGAAATGAACGTAAAGGAACTTGACGGCAAATACGTGGCGGGCACCTACGCCCGCTTCCCCGTCGTCCTCAAGGAGGGCAAGGGCTCCCTTGTCCGCGACGAGAACGGCAAGGAATACATCGACATGGGCAGCGGCATCGCCGTGAACGCCTTCGGCATCGCCGACCCGGTCTGGGCCGCAGCGGTGTCGGAGCAGCTGGGCAAGCTGCAGCACTGCTCCAACCTCTACTTCTCCGAGCCCTGCGCGAAGCTCGCCGAGGTGCTCTGCGAAAAGACCGGCATGAAGAAGGTTTTCTTCGGCAACTCCGGCGCCGAGGCAAATGAGTGCGCAATAAAGGCCGCGCGCAAGTACGCCGCCGACAAGTACGGAAAAGAGCGCCACAAGATAGTCACGCTCATAAACAGCTTCCACGGCCGCACGATAGCCACGCTCACCGCCACCGGCCAGGAGGAGATGCACAAGGACTTCCAGCCCCTGCTCCCCGGCTTCCTCTACACACCCGCGAACGACTGCGAGGCGCTCAAGGCGCTCGTCGCGGAGCATGACGACATCGCGGCCTTCATGTTCGAGCTCGTGCAGGGCGAGGGCGGTGTCATGCCGCTGGAGCAGAGCTTTGTCGACTGCATGGTCGAAATAGCAAGGGAACGCGACATTCTCCTCGTATGCGACGAGGTACAGACCGGCAACGGCCGCACGGGCAGTCTCTACGCCTGGATGCAGTACGGCTTCAAGCCCGACATCATGTCCACGGCCAAGGGCCTGGGCGGTGGCTTGCCCATAGGCGCCTGCCTCTTCGGCGAGAAGACCGAGAACGTCCTTACGCCCGGCACGCATGGCTCCACCTTCGGCGGCAGCCCCGCCGTCTGCGCCGGTGCGCTGACGATACTCGACAGGATAGACGATGCGCTGCTCGCCGACGTCAAGGCCAAGAGCGCGTATCTCTTCGAGGCCTTCACCGGCGCGCCCGGCATTGAGCTGGTGTCCGGCATGGGCCTCATGATAGGGCTCAAGACCACCAAGCCCGCGGCCGAGGTCGTCGCCGCGTGCATGGAAAACGGCGTCCTCGTGCTCACCGCCCACGGAAAGGTGAGGCTGCTGCCCGCGCTCAACATCCCCATGGAGCTTGTAAAAAAGGCGGCGGAGGTCATCCGCGCCGCCTGCGCCTGACAGGAGGGTTATAAAAATGGATTTCAAGGGCAAGGACTTCCTGAAGCTCCTCGACTTCACACCCGAGGAGATCACCGCGCTGCTCGACCTCGCCGCCGAGCTCAAGGCCAAGAAAAAAGCCGGCATCCCGCACAGGCTCTGCGAGGGCAAGAGTGTGGCGCTCATATTTGAAAAGACCAGCACCCGCACGCGCTGCTCCTTCGAGGTTGCGGCAAACGACCTCGGTATGCACCCCGTCTACCTCGACCCCACGGGCTCGCAGATAGGCAAGAAGGAGTCGATAGCCGACACGGCCCGCGTGCTCTCGAGGATGTTCGACGGCATCGAGTACCGCGGCTTCGGCCAGAGCATCGTGGAGGAGCTGGCGCAGTACGCCGACGTGCCCGTCTGGAACGGCCTCACGAACGAGTTCCACCCCACGCAGATCCTCGCCGACATGCTGACCATCCGCGAGCACTTCGGCACGCTGGAGGGCATCAAGCTCGTCTACATGGGCGATGCGCGCTATAACATGGGCAACTCCCTCATGATAGGCTGCGCGAAGCTGGGCATGCACTTCGTGGCCTGCGGACCGATAGAGTACTTCCCGGACGAGCAGCTCATCGACCAGGCGCAGGAGATAGCCGCCGAGACCGGAGCCATCCTCGAGTTCTGGACCGAGCCCGAGACCGCGCTCAGGGATGCCGACGTGGTTTACACCGACATCTGGGTCTCGATGGGTGAGCCTCCCGAGGCCTGGGCCGAGCGCATCGGCGCCATGCTGCCCTATCAGGTAAACGCCAAGGCCATGAGCTACGCCAAGCCCAGCGCCGTGTTCATGCACTGCCTGCCCGCCTTCCACGACCTCAAGACCACCATCGGCAAAGAGGTCGGCGAGCAGTACGGCCTCGACGCCCTGGAGGTCACGGACGAGGTTTTCGAGGGCCCGCAGTCCATCGTCTTCGACGAGGCCGAGAACCGCATGCACACCATCAAGGCCGTCATGGCCGCCACCCTTGCAGGGCTGGAGATCTGAATAACGCTGCGCACAACGCCCGATGTCAATTCTTGACGTCGGGCGTAATTTTTTCAATTTATTTGGCAGCATTATTGACAGGAAATTAACGGCATTATATAATATTTACAGTGTACGCAATCTTACCGCTCCGTTTCTTCAGTTTTGTACAAGGAGGAATCGATCTTGTCAACAAAGGACACCATCCGGGAAATGAATCGCCGTTCCCAAGCGCGTGTGCGCGAGCTGGTGCAGGCAAAGCGCGCCGGCACTCCGCTCATTGAGTACAACAGCACCTTCATCCCCGAGGAGCTCATCCGCGCTGCGGGCGCCAACACCTATTTCATGTGCCGCGGCGGCGAGCCGGAGCCGACGGACGCCGTGCTCGACTACATGCTGCGCTTCATGAATCCGCTCTCCCGCTCCATGGCGGGCTACATGGAGCTGGGTCTCGACCCCATCACCCCCAACGCCGACCTCGTGGCCATTGCGGAGACCGACTGCCACGTCGGCCGCATCAGCGAGCTCATGGAGTTCAAGGGCGTCAAGGTGGGCAAGGTCGGCGTGCCCGCCGACTGGGAAAAGCCCGTCGCCTTTGAGTACTATGTGAACTCCCTGCGCGAGCTCATGAAGAAGGTCGAGGAGATCACCGGCAAGAGCGTGGATATGGAAGCCGCGAAGAAGAATATCGAGGTCTCCAACCGCATAAACGGCCTCTTCCGCCGTCTCGACGCGCTGCGCCGCGGCGAGAGCTGCCCCATCGGCTTTGAGGACTATATGAGGCTTCAGCACCTGAGCTTCTCCACCGGCGAGCCCGAGCAGTTTGCCGACGAGCTTGAAGCGCTCTGCTGCGAGCTGGAATCCGGCGCCGCCGCTGCCCTGCCCGCGAACGCGCCGAGGGTGCTCGTCGCCGGCCGCGTCATCGCCATCGGCGACTACACCATGCCCAGGCTGCTCGACAGCTTCGGCTGCGCCGTCACGGTGGACATGCTCGACGAGGGCGTGCGCCTCACCGAAAAGGACGTCGACGTCGAAGGCGACCTCATCGAGAACTTCGCCCGCAACCGCTATCTCGACACCCTGCCTATCGACCTCTTCCAGCCCTCCTGGAAGCGGCGCTTCGAGCGCATGAAGGAGCTCATGGCCGCCGGACGCGTGGACGGCGTCATCTGGTACCAGCTCGCCTTCGACGAGATATACGACATGGAGTACTCCTGCGTGGCCAAGTGGCTGGGAGAGATGAAGGTGCCCCTGCTCAAGCTGGAGACCGCCTACTCCTACTCGCGCGAGGAGATGGGACCGCTCACCAACCGCATAGAAAGCTTTGTCCAGAACCTGAAGGAGGGAAAGTGAAATGGCAGGAAAAGAGATCAATTCCAGATTCCTGGAGCTCGCCGGATTTGAGGGCGAGGAGCTTGACGCCATCCTCCCCGACTGGCTCGCCGCCGCCGACGCCATGGGCCTTAGCGATGAGGACGTCCGCTACGCAGTTGAGGAGTATATCCCCGAATGCTGGAACATCCAGTACCGCGGCGTGCGCAAGCTCATCGGTGCCTGGACACGCGAGTGCATAGAGGTCTGCAAGACCAAGCAGTACAAGGCCGAGGGCAAAAAGATAATCTACGGCATCCTCCCCGCCGTCGTCACGCCCTACACCGCCTTCAAGCGCGCCGGCGGAGACAATGTGCACGTCTCCTTCCCCGACCTCGTGCTCATCCAGACGCTCAACGGCTTCTTCCACAAGGCCGGCCCCACGATTGCCAAGGCCGAGGATATGGGCTTCAACTACGGCTGCCGCCACTGCCCGCTCAACAAGACCCGTCTCTCCGCTTACGCCAGCGGCCTCATCGCCTCTCCGGACGTCATCTGGAGCTGGGGCTTCAACTGCGACGAGGGCCCCAAGACCGACGAGCTCATCCAGTGTCTGCTGGGTGAGGAGTGGACCTACGTTATCAGCCGCATCCCGCACGACACCTACTTCGGCCAGGCCGACGACGAATACAGCCGCGTCAAGTACCTCAGCCAGGTCATCAAGTCCGACATCGACAAGATGAGCGAGCTCACCGGCATCTACCCGACCGAGGAGGACTTCAAGCAGGCCCTCGCAGACGCGGGCCGCTACCTCTTCAAGCTCGGTATGCTCGGCAACCTCGTCTGCAACGCCGACCCCGTGCCCCTGGGCGGCAACGCACTGGTGCTCTTCCAGGACGGCATAGGCGTGCCCCTCAACTACGGCTACAAGTATCTCGAGGAAGCCATCGACATCATGCTCAAGGAGGTCAAGGAGGCCGTCAAGAACGGCGTCGGCATCCTCCCGAAGGGCGCTCCGAAGGTGGGCAGCTACTTCATCCCCTGGTGCATTCCCTGGATCGACAAGGTCTTCCGCGAGAACGGCGTAGCCACCACCTTCAGCCAGACGCTCACCCCGAGCAAGAGCCAGATGAAACCCTCCGCCTACGCGGACGACCCCTACATGGGCATGGCGGAGCAGTGGCTCAAGATGCCGCTCGGCCAGAACATGGGCTACGAGGCCGAGTCCATGATAGAGAAGGTCAAGGCCAACAAGCCGGACGGCATGCTCATGGGCTTCTTCGACTTCGACCGCTGGCTCGGCGCGCACCAGAAGATGTGCGCAGAGATAGTCCAAAAGGCGACCGGCGTGCCACACTACTACATCGAGGCCGACTTCTGGGATGACCGCGAATACAGTGAGGAGGCGCTCCGTACCCGCATAGAGAGCATCTGCCAGATAATGCACACCCGCAAGGGCGACTGATAAGGCCTCAGGAAACCAAACAGAACGCAAAAATGCCCGGAGACATGGTCTCCGGGCATTTTTTATTTCGTGACTATCCTCGCGAGCAGGGGGCGGTGGACGCTTACGGCGCCCTTGGGGCAAAACTCCTGGCAGCAGAAGCAGCGGATGCAGAGCTTGCTGTTTATGTGCGCCTTGCCCTTCCTAACGACCGCAGCGCCTGCGGGGCAGACCTCGTGGCACTTGCCGCAGCCTATGCACTTTTTCGCGTCCACCTTCGGCCCCGTGCCGAAGTTCCGGCGCAGGAAGGCGTTCACGAATGGGAAGGTCTTTTTGAAGGTTATGTCCGCCGCAACAGGCTGTTTTTCAAAGTCCGGCAGTGCAAAGGCCGCCGGGTCGCCGCTTATGCTGAGCTCCGAGGCGCTCGCGGGGCAGAGCCCGCGCTTTATGGCCGCCGCCACCGTCGGCGCGTCCTTTGTGTCCAGGCCGATGAGCCCGGCGCAGACCAGGTCGGCGTTGAAGGGCGTGTCCGCCGCCAGCAGCGCGCCCATGTGCCGGGGCTTGCCCTGCGTGGGGCCGTTGCCCTCCATGCACAGCACCGCGTCCACTATGGTCAGCCTCGGCTTGACATAAGCCGCGAGGTCGCAGAGCATGTCGCAGAAATCCGAAGTCTTGGGGTGCATGTAGTGAAACTCAGGCTTGCGCGTGCCGGGAATGACGCCGAAAAAGTTCTTTACCGCGCAGGTCATGCCCGCCATGGCATGGGTCTTGAGCTTGGCGAAGTCGATGACGGCGTCGGCCTTCTCCAGCCAGGCCGTGTAGGGAAAGCTCTTTACCGTGTTCCCCTCCGGGAAGGAGACCTCACAGGTCGAGTAGTCTGAGTTGAGGCTCGCCCCCGCTGCCTCAACCGCCCGCATACCCGTGCCGGTGTAGATGCTGCCCACCCAGGCTGCCGTGAACGGTCCTCCGGGGCTGTCGCCCACCACGACCTCCGCGCCGCGCTCCGTAAGCATGCGGCAGAGCTCCGCAACGAGCGCGGGATGCGTCGCCGCCGCAGTCTCCGGCTTCATACGCGCGACAAGGTTTGCCTTTATTGCTATCCTCATTCCCGGCACGACCCAGTCGAGGCCTCCCAGGGGCTCAAGCACCGCCGAAAGCGCGTTTCTCACGACAGAAGGCTCGTAATTTGGACACGATACGATCGATACATTAACGCACATTACGGATACCTCCGTGAATTTTTGTATATTTTAACCTAAAATTTAAATAAGTGCAAGTTTATCTATTGCAATATCCCCAAAACGTGGTAACATTATAAAGGGGGAGCTTCCGCGCAGGAGAGAGGCGCGGAACGTCCGCCGAAACTCTGAGGGAAGGATCGATAAAATGGAAGAAATTAAAATAACCAGAACTACCACCCCCAAAGAAAAGACGCCATCCGACAAGCTTGGCTTCGGCAAGGTTTTCTCCGATCACATGTTCCTCATGAATTACGACGAGGGCCAGGGCTGGCACGACCCGCGTGTAGTCCCCTACGGCCCCATTGAGCTCATGCCCTGCGCCAACGTTCTGCACTACGCGCAGGAGATATTCGAGGGCCTGAAGGCCTACCGCACGGCCGAAGGCACGGTCCAGCTTTTCCGGCCGACGGAGAACATTGCGCGTATGAACAACTCCGCCGCCCGTATGTGCATACCCCACATCCCCGAGGACCTCTACCTTGAAGCCCTCAAGACCATCGTCACCGTGGACGCCGACTGGGTGCCCCATGAGTACGGCACCTCGCTCTATCTGCGCCCCTTCGTCATCGCGACCGACGCCGTCCTCGGCGTACACGCCGGCCACCACTACCTCTTCTGCATCATCTGCTCCCCCTCCGGCAGCTACTACGCCGAGGGCATCAACCCCGTCAAGATCATGATCGAGAGCCGCGACGTCCGCGCTGTCCGCGGCGGCACGGGCTTCGCCAAGTGCGGCGGCAACTACGCCGCCTCCATGCGCGCCGGCGAGGAGGCCGAGAAGAAGGGCTTCTCCCAGGTCCTCTGGCTCGACGGCGTGGAGATGAAGTACATAGAAGAGGTCGGCGCGATGAACGTCATGTTCAAGATTGACGGCAAGATAGTCACCCCGGACATCTCCGGCGGAACCGTTCTGCCCGGCATCACGCGCAAGAGCTGCATCCAGGTGCTCAAGGACTGGGGCTATGAGGTCGAGGAGAGGCAGCTTTCCGTTGACGAGCTCATAGACGCCGCCGAGAGCGGCAGGCTCGAGGAGGCCTGGGGCTGCGGCACCGCCGCCGTTGTCTCCCCCATCGGCCTGCTGAGCTACAAGGACAAGGACCACATCATCGCCGACAATAAGATCGGCCCCGTGACCCAGCGCCTGTACGATGAGCTGACCGGCATCCAGTGGGGCAAGGTGCCCGATACGCGCGGCTGGATAGTCAAGGTCTGCTAAGTAAACAAAAAGGAGCCGGCCGAAGGCCGGCTCCGGGCCGCGGCCCCCGGAAGTTCACGCTTCCGGGGGCTTTGCCGTGCTCATTTGCAATTCGGGCTCAGACAAACGGACGGTCGATGTGCACCTTCGGGTGCGAGTTCTCCCAGAGGCCGTGCACGATGGTCTCGAGCTGAGCCTTGGCCTCGTCCTCGGTCACAGGACTGTCGTTGGGCAGCACGGCGTCAAAGATGACGTTCGTATGCGTCGGGCCGTCCACTATGCGGAAATCGTGTATGCTCAGCCTCGGGTCGACGGCCTTTGCCGCCTCCGCCAGCTCGTCGCGCATGTGCGCCGTCTTGGTCCCGTCAGGACTGACCGGGTCCAGATGTATCACTGCGGAGCAGCCCAGCTTCTCCTGAAGCTCGTACTCCGCCGTGTCAATGGCATCGTGCAGCGCATAGATGTCGCCGTCGCCGGGCACCTCGGCGTGCAGCGAGACCATCACGCGTCCCGGGCCGTAGTCGTGGACGATGAGGTCGTGCACGTTCAGCACCTCGGGATGCGACATCACGATGTCGGTTATGTCCTTCACCAGCTGTGGGTCGGGCGGATTGCCCAGCAGGGGGCTCAGCGTCTCCTTCGCCGCCCTGAAGCCGGAGAAAATGATGAACACCGCCACGGCGGCGCCGCCCCAGCCATCAGCGTTCACGTCCGCGAAGCGGGCCAGCAGCATGGAGATGAGGACCACGCCCGTCGCTATGCAGTCGGAGAGCGAGTCCACAGCCGTCGCGGACATGCCCGGGGAGTTTATCTTCCGGCCTATGCCGCGGTTGTACGCGAACATGTAGCCCTTCACGCAGATGGACGCCACCAGCACCAGCATGGGTACCAGCCCCGCGTCGACCGGCTCCGGGCTGATGATCTTGTTTATCGACTCCAGCCCCAGCTGAACGCCCACCACGATGATGATAAGCGACACCGCCACGCCGGAGAGATACTCTATGCGCCCGTGGCCGAAGGGATGGCCCGGGTCGGGCTTCTTCGCCGCCATGCGGAAGCCCAGCAGCGTTATGACCGAGGAGCCCGCGTCCGACAGGTTGTTGAAGGCGTCGGCCGTCATCGCTATGGAGCCGGACAGCTGCCCAGCCAGATACTTGCCTAAAAACAGCAGGACGTTCAGGCCTATTCCCGTCAGCGAGCACAGCATACCGTATGCGCGGCGCACCCCGGCGTCCGCGACCTTGTCCCTGTCGCGGATGAACAGCCTTGCAAGCAGGGTTATCAAGTTCTAACCTCCCAAATACGTCGGAAACGGCCCCGCTCAGAGGCCGCTTCCGCGTTTTTTAATTAAATTGAAAGCTTCGTATCAATACGCCCCGCGCTCGATGTAGTCGGCAAGCTCCGCGAGCTCCGGCACCTGGAGCGACTCGATGTCGCCCGCGTCGCAGGCGGCGGCGTAAGCGGGGGTGATGGGCAGCTTCGCCACATGCTCTATGCCGAAGCGCTGCGCCGTCTCGTCGATGTGGCTGTCGCCGAATACGCTGTGCTTTTTGCCGCAGTCGGGACACACAAAGTAGCTCATGTTCTCCACGAGGCCCAGCACGCGCTTATTCATCATCCCGGCCATGTTCACGGCCTTCTCCACTATCATGCCCACGAGCTCCTGGGGGCTGGCCACGACGACAACGCCGTTCACCGGCAGGGACTGGAACACGGTCAGCGGCACGTCGCCCGTTCCGGGAGGCATGTCGACGAACATGTAGTCCACGTCGTTCCAGATGACGTCCGTCCAGAACTGCTCGACAGCGCCGGCGATGACGGGACCGCGCCATACCACCGGGTCGGTCTCCTTGGGCAGCAGGACGTTCATGCTCATCATCTGTATGCCGGTCCGGCTCTCGACGGGGAGGATGAAGTTCTCACCGCCGCGGGCACCCTCGTGCACACCGAACATCTGCGGCACGGAAGGACCGGTGATATCCGCATCCAGCACGGCGGCACGGTGGCCGCGGCGCTGCATCTCGCAGGCGAGCAGGCTGGTGACAAGGCTCTTACCGACGCCGCCCTTGCCGCTGACAACGGCTATGACGCGGCCTACGGCAGCGCCCTCATGCAGGGGCTTGAGAAAGCTCTGCTGGCGGCTCTCGCAATTTTCGCCGCAGGAGGAGCAATCGTGATTGCAATTTTCGCTCATTATATCTACCTCTTTTGCAAACAATAGTTTCAGTCAGTACCGATATTATATCCCAACTTTAAAATAAGTCAACAGCCGAGCACCGCCTGGGCCAGCAGAGCGCGCACGTCGGGATATATTGAATCAAAGTCGGAATACGGCAGCGGGTTTTCTCCCTCGCCGCACTCCACGGTATAGCCGGGCCGGTCGTACTCGAGGACGAACCAGTCCTTGTAGCCCGCATAGCCGGAGGCATAGGGCGTATCCTCCAGCGTGTAGCCCGAGGCGGCGGCAAGGGCCTCGCCGCACGCCTGCGCGCCGGGCGGCTCGAGGTCCAGGTAACGCCAGTAGATGACCCGGCCCTGGGTGTGCAGCGCAATGACGAGGTCGGGCAATACCCGCTTTGTCAGCCGGTAGAGCGCGCGGCTCTCGGGTGCGCAGAGCGGCGCCGAACCCACGTAATCGCGCGGAGCCGGCCGGTCCCAGCCAGCGGCGTACTTTATTTTCTTTGCCTCCTCCCAGCCCGCGGGATACTGGAGGTTCAAGTCCACCCCGCGTATGTTGGCCTTCCAGCCGTCGGGGAAAGGCACCTGCGGAAACTGCGCCGCAATGCTCTGTGCATTTTCGTAAAGCGAACCGGACGTGAGCTGTCCCGTTACCAGGTTCACCCCGTTCGGGTTCACCAGCGGCGC
>URDK01000074.1 GCA_900546485.1 uncultured Eubacteriales bacterium | reverse complement strand
TTTCCGTCCGCGTGCTCGACTTCCACACGATAAAACCCCTGGACGGCGAGGCCCTGCTCGCCGCCGCGAAGGAGACCGGCTGCATCGTGACCACCGAGGAGCACAGCATCATGGGCGGCCTCGGCGCCGCTGTGGCGGGCTTCATCGGCGAGCATTGCCCCGTCCCCGTCGTGCGTCACGGCGTCAACGACGAGTTCGGCCGCTCCGGCAAGGCCGAGCAGGTCCTCGAAGCCTACGGCCTCACCCCCGCCGGCATCGTCCTGAAGGTCAAAAAGGCCCTCGAGCTAAAAAAATAATTCCACAGCTGTGGCCGCCCCGTGAGAATGCGGGGCGGCCTATTGCGTTTGATGCGTGTATGTGGTAGAGTCTTTACACTTATGTGTGGTTTGTATTCAGTACTATAAGGAGGTTTTGCCTTGATCCTTGACTGCAAACAGTATTCCGGCCCCTGCGCATGCGGGCGGGAGCATCCGCTCGAGACTGAGATGGTCGTCGTCGAATACGACGCCCTCAAGCACTTTGACCGCTACATGGACCAGTGCGGGCTCACGGGTCGGCGCACTGTGCTCTACGACACCAATACATACAATCTCCCCGGCATGGTTCACGTCCGCGCCGACAAGGAGATAGTCCTCGACGCCAAGGGGCTGCACTCCGAGAAAAGCCTCATCGAGTCCGTCATACCCCAGCTTGACGACCCCGACGTCATCATCACCGTCGGCAGCGGCACGCTGATGGACTTTGCCCGCTACCCTGCATACAAGCTCGGCAAGCCCTTTGTCGCCATTCCCACCCTCGCCTCCTCCGACGGCTTCACAGCCAACATCTGCTCCGTCGTCATCGACGGGCACAAGCGCTCCATACCCATGTCCGCGCCCGCGCTTGTTCTGGCCGACCTCAACATCATCTCCGGTGCGCCGCGTTTCCTGACCGTCAGCGGCATTGCCGACATTCTCTCCAAGCACATCTCTCTCGCCGATTGGAAGATCGCCCACCTGGTCTCCGGCGAGTACTACTGCGAGCGTGTCGCGGCACTCGCACAGGAGGCGCTGGACATGATGTGCGATTGCGTGGATAAGCTCCTCGCCGGCGGCGAACCCGACTACGAGGCCATGACCATGGCCCAGATGCTCTCCGGGCTCACGATGCAGATGTTGCGCAATTCCCGCGCCGCCTCCGGTGCCGAGCACCTTATCGCCCACCTCGTGGAGATGAAGCCCCCGCGCTTTGAAAACGCCCACGGCATCCACGGCGAGTGCGTCGGCGTCGGCGCGGTCATCTGCGCCGGGGAATACCACCGCATGGCCGCCAAAACGCCTAAGGCAAAGCCCTTTGAGCCGCTTGACGAGGCCTGGGTGAGAGAAAAATTCGGCTCCCTAGCAGATGGCATCATGAAGGAAAACGAAAACGACGTTCTCAGCACCTTTGACCCGCAGAACATCGTGGACCACTGGGACGAGATACGCGCCATCGTTGCAAAAATACCCGAGGCCGAGGAGCTGCGCGAGACCTTCCGCCGCCTTGACGGGAAATACAGGCTCTCGGACATAGGCATCGACGAGGCGCTCGCGCCCGAGGTGCCGGACATCTCCGCGGCCATAAGAAACCGCCTCACCCTCGCGCGGATGCGCCGGGTGCTGGACTTTGAGGAGTGAAAACACATGAAGATCTGCGTATTCGGTGCGTCCAGCCGGGAGCTCGCCCAGGGCTACTATGACGCCGCATTTGAGCTGGGAGCGGAGCTTGCCCGCCGCGGGCACGAGCTCGTGTTCGGCGGCAGCACCAGCGGACTCATGGGAGCCGCTGCACGCGGCGTTGTCAGCGTCGGCGGGCGCCTCACCGGTGTTGCCCCCCGCTTCTTCGACGAGCCGGGCATACTCTACGAGGGCTGCACGGAGATGATCTTTACCGAGACCATGTCGGAGCGGAAGAAGACCATGGAGGACATGTCCGACGCCTTCATCACCCTGCCCGGCGGCATCGGCACCTTCGAGGAGTTCTTCGAGGCGCTGACGCTCAAGCAGCTGGGCCGCCACGCCAAGGCCATGGCCGTGCTCAACACCCTTGGCTACTACGACGCCATGGAGGCCATGCTCGTCAAGGCCGTGGAGGAAAAGTTCTTCCCGGAAGACGGCCACGCGCTCTACGCGATCTTCACCGAGCCCGCCGCGCTCCTCGACTACGTTGAAGGCTACAAGGCCGAGCCCGAGGACGTATGGAAGGAAAAGATCTTCGGCAAGTATAACGTCGAAAAATGAAAACTCCCCGCCGGTGAACCGGCGGGGAGCTTTTTTGTTCTATTCATCCTCGGGAACGAGCAGTTCCTTTATATTGAACTCCTCGCCGCAGAGGACGTCCTTTCTGTCCGAGCCGCAGTCCGGGCAGCGGCCGCGATTCGCGACGATGTTGTACACCTTGCCGCAGTCGAGGCAGATGCCGGTGCCGGGCACCGTGTCTATGCGGAGCTTGGTGCCCTCGAGTATCGTGTGCGGCACGGCGGCGTAATACGCCTCCTCCATGTACTCCGGCACGACCAGCGACAGCTCGCCTATCTCGAGCACCACGGTATCTATCTTCTTTATCCCGTTGTCCTCGGCGAACTCGACGATGTTCTTGATGGCCTGGATGGCCAGTGTCATCTCGTGCATCTTACTTCCCCACGGGGCGGCTTATCTTGCGCACGGCGATGTCCTTGATGCGCTTGGCGACGTTCTTGCCGCTCTCGAGGAGGAGCTTCTCGTACTTCTCGCCCGCGGCGTCGGTCACGCGCTTGAGCTTGATGGCGTCGAACTTGCACATCGTGGTGCAGATGCCGCAGCCCACGCAGGCTGCCTGGTCGACGACCGTGGCGCCGCAGCCGAGGCAGCGCTCTGTCTCCTTGAGCACCTGCTTTTCCGTGAAGGTGCCGCGCAGGTCGCGGAAGGTCTCCTTCTGCTCCTTGGCCGGGGCGCTCTTGACCTTCTGGCGCGGGGCGTTGTCGTAGCCGTAGATCCTCGCGCCGGCCTTGTCGAACTCGGCGTAGTCCTTCTTGCGGCGGCCTATGGTCAGGCTCTGACCCGGCTGGACAAAGCGGTGGATGGAGATGGCGCCCTCCTTGCCGGCCGCTATGGCGTCGATGACGAACTTCGGGCCGGTCATGACGTCGCCGCCGACGAAGACGTCGGGCTGCGCGGTCTGGAAGGTGGTGCTGTCCGCGATGGCTACGCCGCCGCGTCCGGTCTCTACCTTGGAGCCCTCGAGCAGGCCGCCCCAATCCACGCTCTGGCCAATGGCGGAGATGACCGTCTCGGCCTTGAGGGTCTCAAATTCGCCCTCGACCGGCACGGGCTTGCGCCTGCCGGAAGCGTCGGGCTCGCCGAGCTGCATGAGCTGGAGCTTGAGCGCGTCGGCCCTGCCGTCCTTGCCCTCTATCTGCACGGGGGCGGCGAGGAACTTGAACTTCACGCCCTCAGCCTTCGCCTCGGCGACCTCCTCGGCGTCCGCCGGCATCTCGTTCTCGGTGCGGCGGTAGACCACCGTCACGTGCTTGGCGCCGAGGCGCACCGCAGAGCGCGCGACGTCTATCGCCACATTGCCGCCGCCGATGACCGCGACGTTCTCGCCCACAGAGGGCTTGCGGCTGGAGTTGGTGCGGCGCAGGAAGTCTATGCCGGCCATGACACCCTTGAGCTTCTCGCCCGGCACGCCGATGGGCGTGCTCTTCCACGCGCCGATGGCGACATAGAAGGCCTCGTAGCCCTCTTTCCGCAGGGAGTCGAGCGTCACGTCCTTGCCGACCTCGACGCCGGTTTTGAACTCGACGCCCAGGTCCTTCAATATCTCGATCTCGGCCTTCACGACGTCCTTCTCAAGGCGGAAGGAGGGTATGCCCATGGTGAGCATGCCGCCGAGGGTCTTCTGCTTTTCAAACACGGTTACGGGGTAGCCCTGAAGTGCGAGGTAATAGGCGCAGGAGAGGCCCGCGGGGCCCGCGCCGATGACGGCTATCCTGTTGGTGTAGGGCTTGCCCGTGGTGTTGAGCATCTTGGGCTTCACGCGGGTGGCGGGGTCAAGCTCGCGCTGGGCGAGGAACTTCTTGACCTCGTCTATGGCGACGGGGGCGTCCACGTCGCCGCGGGTGCAGGCCTCCTCGCAGAAGCGGGGACATACGCGGCCGCAGACCGCCGGGAAGGGATTCTCGCGCCGGATGAGCTCTAGCGCCTCGTCAAAGCGGCCCTGGGAGGCGAGCTTGATGTAGCCCTGGACGGGGATGTGCGCCGGGCACTTCGTCTTGCAGGGCGCGGTGCCGTCGGAGGCAACGTAGCCGCGGTCGGTGCGGTAGTCGACGTTGTAGTTCTTCTCGCCGAACCAGAGCAGCTTCTCGTGCGGAGTCTCGTACTTCGGCGGATGCGAGGGCGCGGCGCAGAGCTTCTGGCCCAGCTTCAGCGCGCCCAGGTTGCAGTTTTCGACACAGAGGCCGCAGGCGACGCACTTCGCGGTGTCCACCTCGGCGACGTAGTTGGAGCGGATGACGTCCGGGGTCTTGAAGTACTGCGCGATGCGCAGCGAGAAGCAGGAGCAGCCGCAGCAGTTGCAGATCGCGGCCGCGCCGTCAGGCGGGTCGAGGTTCGATATCTCGTGGACCAGGCCGTTCTCCTCGCAGCGCTTGAGTATCTCATAGCACTCCTCACGGTCTATCTCGCGGCCGTGGCCGGTGCGGATGTGGTACTCGGCGCTCTCGTTGAAGAAGATGCAGACGTCCTTCTCGAGGTGGCCGCAGCCCTCGCCCATCAGGCGCCTCGTGCGGCGGCAGGAGCAGTCCGTGACCGCGATGGAGTAGGCGTTATCCACGATGCGGTGTATCTCCTCGTAGGTGCCGCGCCTCGCGTCGTTGTGTATGGCCATCTCGACGGGGATGACGCGCATCATGCCCTGGCCGACAGGGACGAAGGGCGCGAGCGGCGCTATCCTCTTGCGGGTGTATTCCTCAAAGCACTCGGCGATGACGGGGTACTTCTCGCACATCTCCTTGTTGCCGACCATCATCTCCATGATGCCCGGGACCCAGATGGGCAGGAAGAACTTGTCCGCCCCGTCCTTCTTTGCGAAGCGGCAAACACCGAGGTCGGAGAGCTCGTAGAGGACCTGCGTCACGCGCTCCAGCGGCTTTTTGACCCTCTTCGCCACCTCCTCCGGCGAGACGAACTGCCTCACACGCAGGCCCATGGCTATCTCGGCCATCTCGTCAGTCAGCACCGGGTCGAGGATCTTGTACTCGGGGTCGTTCGGCGTCACGCCGGTATAGGTGCCGCACTCGAGGCTGATTTTCGTCGCAAGCTTCAGGATAATCGGTCTCATCTTATGGAATTCCCCCTCTTTTCGTTTTTCGCTATGTGAAACAACAACTTTTACGCAAACTCGACGGCCGAAATATCGCTCCACAGCGCCTCGGCGCTCTCTCTGATCAGCTCCGTATCCTTCCCCTCGACCGGGGAAAACAGCTCTACGGAGAGCCTGCGCCCCCTGCGTTTCCATCTCCCGGCGACGCGGCCGTGCAGCAGCACGGCGGGCATTACTATACCGGCAAGGCTGAATATGGCACGCAGGTGCTCCCGGCTCAGAAAGAGGCTCTCTTTTTTCTCATAGCCCAGCATCAGCTGGTCAAATCCGGCGAGGAAGATGCAGCCGGGGATATCCGCTCCGCTATTGCATTCGGAGCCTATGTAATAGTAGGTCCTGCCCTCGCACTCGACCGCTTCCGCGGGCAGGGAGCGCAGCCATTTCTTCACCTCGGTCTGTGTCGTGTCGAAGAAATACGCCGCGTCCTTCAACGTCGCCGGGCCGTAGTGCGTGAAGTACCGCTTTGCGAGCTCGAGCTTTGCCTCGTCCTCCGGTATGGGCTCGAATACCGGCGAGAGGTGAAATTCCTTCCGCTCGCTCGCCGCGTAGTGCATGAAGCCGCGCTCGCAGAGCTGGCGCAGCCCCCCGCCCCAGGGATGGAACATGCTGCACTCCTCGGCCGGCGTCATGCCCTCAGCCCGGCAGAGCTCCCTGAGCACCTCTCGCGTGCGCGGGCCTTCGGCCAGCGCTGCGAGGACAACGTCCGAGAGATACCTTTGCCGCTCCGGGCCAAGCGCCCAGTCGGGACGGGAATTCCACCAGTTGGGATCGCTCCACTCATTTTTGCGGTAGTCCCCTGCGCGGATGAAAAGAGGCAGGTCGCTCTCCGCAAAGACGTGGACGGTGCCGCGGATGGTCCAGTTCTTCACCAGGCCGTCCACCTCAGGCTCGGAGCTGCGGATGCGCAGCGCGTGCAGGGCGTTCGACATGAACTGCGCCTGCACCCCGCAGAGGTCGCGAACAACGCTCAGAGTGTCCGCAGTGGCGATGAGGTGCTGGCCCGCCAGACGGCGGAGCCGGATCTCCTCTATGTCCATCTAGTCGGGCTTCACTCGCCCTTCCACTCTTTGACCTGACGGCGGAGCCAGTCGGCCCACTTGTCCACGCCCTCGCCGGTCTTGGCGGAGATGGGGATGATCTCTATGTTCGGGTTGAGCTTCTTCGCCCGCTCGCACATGGCGTCGAAGTCGAAGTCGAAATAGGGCATGACGTCTATCTTGTTGACGATCAGGCAGTCGCAGACCGTGAACATCAGCGGGTACTTGAGGGGCTTGTCGTCGCCCTCGGGAACGGAGAGTATCATGGCGCTCTTGGAGGCGCCGGTGTCGAACTCCGCCGGGCAGACCAGGTTGCCGACGTTCTCGAGGATGGCGATGTCGACGTCCTCGGTGCCCAGAGCGTCGAGGCCCTGACGGGTCATGTCCGCGGTCAGGTGGCACATGCCGCCCGTGTGGAGCTGCACGGCCTTCGCGCCCGCATTCTGCACGGTGTGCGCGTCCACGTCGGAGTCGATGTCCGCCTCCATGATGCCTATGCGCAGCTCGTCCTTGAGCGCCTCAATGGTGCGCACCAGAGTCGTGGTCTTGCCGCTGCCGGGAGAGGACATGAGGTTGAGGAGGAACAGGCCCTTTTCCTTGAGCGAGGCGCGGAGGCTGTCGGCCTCGCGGTTGTTGTCGGCGAATACGCTCTGCTTTATCTCGATGGTCCTGAGCATGATCTTGCCCCTTTCGATGTTTTGTACAAATTTTTTCGGCTCAAAGGCCTTTTACTGTCCATTTCCGGACGTATTTTCGTTTACAGTTTAACACACAGCCGCCTTGTAGTCAAACCTCATTTCTCGCCCTCAGGGACAGCCGCTCCGGGGTGCAAAACTCCTTTGACATATTGCAAAAACGTGATAAAATCCATGTGAAAGAGCGTATTGAAAGGGGAAATATAAGTTGCTTAGCTTTCTGAGGAGCGAAGGCGTCAGCGAAGACATAGTCTCCGCGATAGAGGCCTTCCGGGCGGAGCACAAGGTCAGTCCCGAGGTGGAGCACCGGCTCACCGAAAAGCCGAGGTTCGAATACTACGGCAAGGAGGTCTGGGAGGCCGCGGCGACGGCGCTGCTCTGCGGCGAGAATCTGCTGCTCGTAGGCCCCAAGGCAACAGGCAAGAACGTCCTGGCCGAGTGCCTAGCCTCCGCCTTCGGACGTCCGAGCTGGGACGTGTCCTTCTATATAAATACGGACGCGGCCTCGCTCATAGGCACTGACACCTTCACCGGCGGCGAGGTCTCCTTCCGTCAGGGCCCCATCACCAAATGCGCAAAGCTCGGCGGCTTCGGCATCCTCGACGAGATAAACATGGCGAAAAACGAGTCCCTCGCCGTATTGCACGCGACGCTGGACTTCCGACGCATCATAGACGTCCCCGGCTACGACCGCATAGACATGGACAGCGCTACGCGCTTCATCGCCACGATGAACTACGGCTACGCAGGCACGCGCGAGCTCAACGAGGCCCTCGTCTCCCGTTTCGCGGTCATCGACATGCCTCCCATCAGCGCGGAAAACCTCAAAAAGCTGCTCAAGCGCGAGCACCCCACGCTCCGTGACCAGTGGGCGGAGCAGTTCGCCGGGCTCTTTGACGACATACGCAAGAAGTGCGACAGCGCGGAGATATCCACCAAGGCCCTGGACCTGCGCGGACTCATGAGCGCGGTACAGCTCATGCACCGCGGCCTGAACGCCGGTGCGGCGCTCAAGCTCGGCGTCGTGAACAAGGCCTTCGACCCCTTCGAGCGCAAGCTGGTGGAGGACGTCATAACGGCGCGTATCCCCTCTGTGCTCGGCCGGGACAAGCTCTTTGACGAGTGATGCAGCTCAGCCAGCGTGAGGCCGAGCGCCAGGAGCGCCGGGCGACAAACCTGATATGGAACTCGGCGAGGGACTACTCCCTCGCCCCGGTGGTCCGCGCCTATGACACTGAGGGCTTTGCGGACATCTACATGAACAGCATAATCGGCGCGGTCTACAAGTACTACGACTTCCCCAAGATAAAGGAAGTGCTCGACAGCTTCGTCCGCACGCCAAAGGGGGACGAGTTCGAGGAGCTTGCCTGGGTCGCGCTCGAAAACTGCGCCTTTGAGCGCGCGGCGTCGGAGCGTCCCGCACTCAGGGAGCTGCGTCTCGCCTACGCTCAGCGCATAGAGACCGAGGCAAAGCGCAAGGGCGGCGCGCGCGAGCTTGACGAGGCCTATCGCATCAAGCTCGAGCACTATGAGCGCGCGCTCGGCATGGAGCCGGAGATGCCGGAGCGGGACAGGAAGATACTCGACGCTCTGGAGCTCTCTCCGGAGCTTTCGACCGACGAGGTGGTGCAGGCCATCCGCGCGGTGCTGCGCGAGTATTACATGTTCGTCGCGACGACCTCGGCCGGCCGGGGCGGCGGGCTTCCCACACTGATAAACTTCCTCCGCCGTCGCCGCGGCGGCATAGGTGCCGCGGTGCGCAACGAGGAGGAGGGCACCGGCAAGCAGGCGAAGCGCGTGAAAGAACGCCTCGTGGGCGAGCGGAGCGAGACCGAGATGCGCGAGTACGTCGCAGACTGCTTCGGCGTCTCGATGTACGCCCCCGGCGAGCTCAAGCGCATAGAAGAGCGGCTCTGCTCAGGCACGCACTGGGACAGCATACTGCACTTCACGCGCGGCGAGATGAAACCGCTTGAGCGCAACAACCGCGAGGCCATAGTCCAGCGCAGCGCGGCAAAGCGTCAGTCGGAGCTCAACCGCAAGTACTTCACGGACGATCTGGTCCGCAACCGCCTCACGATAGCGCGGCTTTCGGAGAAGATACGCAACTGCATGCTGGTTCACCTTGACGACGCGAGGATAAAGGCCCGCGCTGGCTCCCTTGCGCCGGAGAAGGTCTGGCGCGGCGTGGCGCTGGGCGACGAGAGCGTGTTCACGCGCCCCGAACGCGGGAACGACACGGAGCTCTCCGTGGACATTTTGCTCGACGCCTCCGCCTCGCAGATAGAGCGCCAGGAGAGCGTCTCGACACAGGCGTACATGATAGCCGAGAGCCTCACCCGCTGCGGCATACCCACGCGCGTGTACTCGTTCTGCACGCTCAATGGCTGCACCGTGCTCCGGCTCTATCGCGACTACGAGGAGACGAGTAAGAACGAGGCCATTTTCGACTACTGCGCCGCGGGCTGGAACCGCGACGGCCTCGCCTTCCGCGCCGCCGGCTGGCTGATGCGCTCCAGCCACTGCGAGCGGCGGCTTTTGATGATACTCTCCGACGCAAGCCCGAACGACGACCGCAAGCTTCTCGTACAGGAGACAGGCCGACAGGAGCTCTACCGCGGCCAGCCCGGCGTGCTCGATTCCGCCGCCGAGGTGGAAAAGCTCCGGCGCGAGGGCATCTCCGTCATGTGCATCTTCACCGGCGAGGACGACGATCTGCCGTCTGCACGGCGCATCTACGGCCGTGACCTTGTAAGAATACGTTCAATCGAGCAGTTTGCCGACGCCGTGGGCGGCGTTGTGGTACAGCTCATAGGAAATATGTAGGAGGAAAACCATGTCCAACATCTGGCACGATATCGACCCCAAGCGCATAAGGCCCGAGGAATTCATCGCTGTTATCGAGATAACCAAGGGCAGCAAGAAAAAGTACGAGCTCGACAAGGAGACCGGGCTTATCATACTCGACCGCATCCTGTACACGGCGACGCATTACCCGGCGAACTACGGCTTCATCCCCCGCACCTACGGCGACGACGGCGACCCGCTGGACGTGCTGGTCATCTGCTCCGAGGCAATAGAGCCCATGACCCTGGTGCGCTGCCGCCCCATAGGCGTCATCGCCATGAAGGACAGCGGCAAGATGGACGAGAAGATAATCGCCGTATGTAAGGACGACCCGAACTACAATATGTACGACGACATATGCCAGCTCCCCAGCCACACCTTTGAGGAGATGCGCCACTTCTTCTCCGTCTACAAGACCCTCGAGGTCAAGGAGACCGTAGTGGACGAGGTCCAGGGCCGCGAAGCCGCGGTGGAGATAATCGAGCACTGCATTGACAACTACATCAACAGCTTCTGCAAGTGAAGCCACAAAAGGGAAAGGACCCGCCGCAAGGCAGGTCCTTTTTTGCTCCCACTTTTTAATTTTATCACAGCGGAACAGGGCCTGTAAACACCAAACCCGATGACCTGTTAATTTTCGTGAATTTGTTACAAATTTGTGAAACAAGTATATTATCTGTTGACTTTATGCTGCGCCAGTAGTATATTATAGCTAAAGGATAAAGGCAGAGGCAAAAGCCCAAGGCCTTGTCTGATCGGAACGCCGACCCCCTCGGTGAGCCGGGCTGCACATTTGATATATGAAGTATATCCATCTTTGATCTACCGCGGATGCCAACACAGCTTTGATAAAAGCGCTGAGAAATCAATTTGAAGCAAAAGGCAAAATACAAGCTGGAAAACTGAAATTGATAGAAGCATTTGAGGCATACCAGACGGAATTGAAACAGCAGCTCACGGCACGCCAAAGGCTCGGATTTTTCCGAAATCTGCAGAAAGAGAGGTTAAATTGATGTTAGATACCAAGAATCACCGCGTCTGACCCCTGTCTTTGATTCTGAGAGCAAGCTCAAGGATAGAAAACAGGGGTCAGATGCTTTTTTATGCCCTTTCACGCCCAATGGGGCGTTATTTTTTTTGCCCTTGGACCTCATTTGTGCTTGCCAATAAATAATTTGCGATATTATTTATATAATACTCTTGACAATTTTGATATACGGGTGTATGATATCCGCGTAAAGGAAGGAAAGGCGGTGCATGCATGAAAAAGACACTTTACAGCCTCATGCTCTCGGAGGAAGTCGTGCGCGAGGTAGACGCTCTGGCGCACAGACTGGGGACGAACCGCTCCAATCTCATAAATCAGATACTGGCGGATTACGTCTCCGTGACCACTCCGGAACGGAGGATAAACGATATATTCCGGGCTGTGGAACAGATGCTGGCGCCCTCGAGGGACCTGGTGCCCTTCTTCGCGCCCAACGCTCTGACCATGTCGCTCAAGTCCAGCCTCGAGTACAAGTACCGACCCACTGTGAAATACGAGGTCCAGCTCTTCCGCTCGGGCGAGGGTTCGCTCGGCGAGCTGAGCGTGGTGTTCCGCACCCAGTCGGCGGCGCTCATCGAGGCGATGACGAACTTCTTCCGCATCTGGAAGTACGTCGAGGACAAGTTTCTTGCCCCTCAGCTGTCTGAGAGCCTGGACTACGCGCTCTACGACGGCAAGTTCGTCCGGAGCATAGCCGTGCCGCGCGGCCGGGACTGCACGGCCGAGGACGTCGCCGAGGCGCTCTCGGAGTACATCAAGCTCTTTGACCGGCTCATGAAGGCCTACCTCAGCGGCCGCGCCGACGCGCGGACGGTGGAGGCCGAGTACTATGCCGACCTCGGACGGCGCAAAATACTCATCTGAGGCAATTTACTCACCTAAAGGAAGGTGAAATTTATGAACGCTGAAAAATTCACTCAAAAGACCATTGAAACCATAAATACCGCACAGGCGATGGCTCAGGAGAACCAGAACCAGTACCTCACCCCTGCCCACCTGCTCTACGCCCTCATCGACCAGGACGGCGGGCTCATCGGCTCGCTGCTCGGCAAGATGGGCGCGGACTGCGACGCCATGCTGGGAGAGCTGGATGAGGAGATAAGGAAGCTGCCGAAGGTCTCCGGCGGGAACGGCGAGGTCTATGCCTCCCCCGAGACGAGCAAGCTGCTGCGCTTTGCCGAGAAGGCTGCTGAGAAGCTCGGTGACGAGTACGTCTCCGTCGAGCACCTGATGCTCGGCATGTTCTCCGAGGGCGGTCCCGCTGTGCGCCGGATACTCTCCGACCACGGCGTCACGCGCGAGGCCTTCAACACGGCTCTCGCCAAGGTCAAGACCGGCCCCGTCACCAGCGACAACCCCGAGGACAGCTACGACGCGCTGACTAAATACGGCACCGACCTTGTGCAGCGCGCCCGCGAGCAGAAGCTCGACCCCGTCATAGGCCGCGACACGGAGATAAGGAATGTCATCCGCATCCTCTCGCGCAAAACCAAGAACAACCCCGTGCTCATAGGCGAACCCGGTGTCGGCAAGACCGCCATCGCCGAGGGCCTTGCGCAGCGCATAGTGCGCGGCGACGTGCCGGAGGGCCTGCGCGACAAGACCATTTTCTCGCTCGACATGGGCGCGCTCATCGCAGGTGCGAAGTACCGCGGCGAGTTTGAGGAAAGGCTCAAGGCCGTGCTGGAGGAGATACGCCGTTCCGAGGGCAGGATAATCCTGTTCATAGATGAGCTGCACACCATAGTCGGTGCGGGCAAGACCGAGGGCAGCATGGACGCTGGCAACCTCCTGAAGCCTATGCTGGCGCGCGGCGAGCTGCACTGCATCGGCGCGACGACTCTGGACGAGTACCGCAAGTACATCGAAAAGGACGCGGCTCTGGAGCGCCGTTTCCAGCCCGTCATGGTCAACGAGCCGACGGTCGAGGACACGATAAGCATCCTCCGCGGCCTGAAGGAGCGCTATGAGATATTCCACGGCGTCCGCATCCACGACAACGCGCTTGTCGCCGCCGCGACGCTGTCGAACCGCTATATAACCGACCGTTTCCTGCCCGACAAGGCCATAGACCTCGTGGACGAGGCCTGCGCCATGATAAGGACGGAGATAGACTCCATGCCCAGTGAGCTGGACGACCTGCGCAGAAAGATCATGCAGCTTGAGATCGAGGAGATGGCCCTCAAGAAGGAGGACGACCAGCTCTCCAAGGATCGTCTTGCGAAGCTCTCCGCCGAGCTTGCGGAGCTCAAGGACAAATTCAACGCCATGAAATCCCGCTGGGAGGCCGAGCGCGGCAGCGTGGACGAGGTCAAGCAGATAAAGGGCGACATAGAGCGCGTCCACGGCGAGATCGAGGCCGCGCAGATGGCGCTCGAATACGAGAAGGCCGCGAGGCTCAAGTACTCCGACCTGCCCGAGCTTGAAAAGAAGCTCGCCGAGGCCGAAGCCAGGGCTGAAAAGCGCTCCGGCGAAAACACGCTGGTGCACGACACGGTCACCGAGGAGGAGATCGCCGGTATTGTCGCCAAGTGGACCGGTATCCCTGTCTCGAAGCTCGTCGAGGGTGAGCGCGAGAAGCTGCTGCATCTCGACGAGGTCATCCACAAGCGCGTCGTCGGCCAGGACGAGGCCGTGCGCCTCGTGACCGAGGCCATTCAGCGCTCGCGCGCCGGTATCTCCGACCCGAACAGGCCGATAGGCAGCTTCCTCTTCCTAGGCCCCACCGGTGTCGGCAAGACGGAGCTCGCCAAGAGCCTCGCCGAATGCCTCTTTGACGACGAGCGCAACATGGTGCGCATCGACATGACCGAGTATATGGAGAAGTTCTCCGTCTCGCGTCTCATCGGCGCGCCTCCCGGATACGTCGGCTATGACGAGGGCGGCCAGCTCACCGAGGCCGTGCGCCGTCACCCCTACTCCGTCGTGCTCTTCGACGAGGTCGAGAAGGCGCATCCGGACGTGTTCAACATCCTGCTGCAGATCCTTGATGACGGCCGCATAACGGACAGCCAGGGCCGCACCGTGGACTTCAAGAACACGATAATCATCCTGACGAGCAATCTGGGCAGCCAGTACCTGCTCGAGGGCATCGGCCCTGACGGCAGCATCTCCGAGGACGCCCAGGCGGCGGTCATGCACGAGCTCAAGGGCGCGTTCCGCCCCGAGTTCCTCAACAGGCTGGACGAGATCATCATGTTCAAGCCACTCACGAAGGAGAATCTCCGCGGCATCATCGATATCATGGTGGAGGGCCTGCGCAGCCGCCTTGCGGACAAGACGCTCTCGCTGGAGCTCACCGACGCGGCGAAGGACCTCATCATCGAGCGCGGCTACGACCCGCTCTACGGCGCACGCCCGCTGAGGCGCTGCCTGCAGTCCGGGGCCGAGACCCTGATAGCAAAGAAGCTGCTCTCCGGCGACCTCGCTTCCGGCTCCACGCTGGTGCTCGACGCCGAAAACGGCGACCTCGTGTGCCGCGTGAAATAATAAAACAAGTCCGGGACCCCCTGCGGGGCCCCGGATTTTTTGCGTCCTTCGCCGCGCGCTCCGCGCGCGAATGAAAGTTTCGTCCACCTTTTCAAAGGTGGCGGGGTG
>URDK01000073.1 GCA_900546485.1 uncultured Eubacteriales bacterium | reverse complement strand
GGCCGAACTGAACGGCGAAGTGAAGGACGGGGAGCGCATCACGCAGCTCGATTCGCTCGTCATCCCGCAGCCGGCAGCACCGGTGGCGGCGAAATAACGGGGAAAATGACCGCAACGACAGACAAGGGACATCTGCCGGCCGACATGCCGGAAGGCCGGGATCAGGAACCGTTCGATAAAAGGCCTGGCGGCAGGACGAGGACGGAAGCCATCCGGGAAACGGGCAAAGCACCCGGGAATGCCGGGGAACAGACAGGAACGCCCCGGAAAAAGTCCGGTATACCGGAAAAAACCGGAAATCCGGAGGATACAGCGGAAAGCACCGGGGCGCAGGAAGCCGGGCATAAAGCCGGCGTCGATACGCGGATCGTACGGTTTCTGAAGAAACACCATGTGCTGACGCTGGCGACGACGGTGGATGATGTGCCGCACTGGCCCATCCACCGCAAGGCACCCAGCTTTGCAGAGCAGAAGCCTGCAACGGAAATTCTGGAGACCGGCATCAAGGTCATCGACCTGCTGGCCCCCTACGCCAAGGGCGGCAAGATCGGCCTGTTCGGCGGTGCCGGTGTCGGCAAGACCGTGCTGATCCAGGAGCTGATCCACAACGTGGCCACCGAGCATGGCGGCTACTCCATCTTCACCGGTGTCGGCGAGCGCTCCCGTGAGGGCTGTGACCTCTGGGGCGAGATGAACGCTTCCGGCGTTCTGAACAAGACCGCGCTGGTCTTTGGTCAGATGAACGAGCCTCCCGGAGCCCGTATGCGGGTTGCTGAGACCGGCCTGACCATGGCAGAGTACTTCCGTGAGGAGACCCACAAGGACGTGCTGCTGTTCATCGATAACATCTTCCGTTTCGTGCAGGCAGGCAGCGAGGTCTCCGCCCTGATGGGCCGGATGCCCTCCGCCGTTGGCTATCAGCCTACCCTGGCCAATGAGCTGGGTGCCCTGCAGGAGCGCATCACCTCCACCCGCGATGGCTCTATCACCTCGGTGCAGGCCGTCTACGTCCCCGCCGACGACCTGACCGACCCGGCTCCTGCAACCACCTTCGCCCATCTGGACGCAACCACCGTTCTGAGCCGCAAGATCGTGGAGCAGGGCATCTACCCCGCTGTCGATCCGCTGGCTTCCACCTCTCGCATTCTGGAAGCCGACATCGTGGGCGAGGAGCACTACCGTGTGGCCCGCAAGGTGCAGGCCACCCTGCAGCGCTATCAGGAGCTGCAGGACATCATCGCCATCCTGGGCATGGACGAGCTGAGCGAAGAGGACAAGCTCACCGTCACCCGTGCCCGCAAGCTGCAGAAGTTCCTCAGCCAGCCCTTTGCGGTGGCCGAGAACTTCACCGGCCTGAAGGGTGTGTACGTCCCGCTGGCAGAGACCGTCAAGGGCTTTGCCGCCATTGTGGACGGCCAGTGCGATGACCTGCCGGAGTGGGCATTCTTCAACGTGGGCACCCTTGCGGATGCCCGCAAGAAGTACGCAGACAAACAGGCGGAGGAAAAGGGCGGTGCCAACTGATGGAAAAGTTCATCCTGAACATCACGGCTTCCAGCGGTGAATTCTATCAGGGCTACTGCGAGAGCCTGACCCTGCCCACCGGCGACGGCGTGTACGGCGTGCAGGCCGGGCACAACCCCGTGCTGGTGGCCCTGCACATGGGCATTGCAAAGTTCACCGTGGACGGTGAGACCCGCGAGGTGCTGGTGGGCGACGGCATTGCAGAAGTGACCCCCACCTTTGTCCTGCTGCTGGTGGACAGCGCCGAGCGGCCCGAGGATATCGACCGCAACCGCGCCGAGGCCGCCCGCATCCGGGCCGAGGAGCGCCTGCAGCACAAGCAGAGCATGCACGAGTACTACCAGAGCAAGATTGCACTGGACCGCGCCATGCAGCGCCTGCAGACGGCCGCCAAATACAAGCGTTAAACGCTCCCCTCAAACAGAACACCGTCAGCCTGACACAACGGGCTGACGGTGTTTTTGTTGTTTTACTGCGCTTCGATCTGCGCTCCCCTGCTGCACCCTCTTGTAAATTGCCGCGGAAAAGCGTATCATAGAATCAAATACAAACAAAGGAGCATTCTTATGCGCGCATACGAGCGACTGTTGAATTATGTCCGCGTTTACACTACCTCCGACCCTGAGAGCGGCACCCACCCCTCGGCAGAGCGGGAGTTTGACCTGGCCCGCCAGCTGGTGGAGGAGATGAAGGCTCTGGGCATCGAGGATGCCCGGGTAGACGAGCACTGCTATGTCTACGGCAGCATCCCCGCCACCCCCGGCTGTGAGGACAAGCCTGCCCTGGGCCTGATTGCCCACATGGACACCGCCCCCGACGCTTCCGGCGAGAACGTCAAGCCCATCCTCCACGAAAACTACGACGGCGGCGACCTTGAGCTCGGCGCTGGCCGGACGCTCAGCGTAAAGCAGTTCCCGCACTTGCCCTCGCTCAAGGGCCGCACGCTCATCACCGCTAGCGGGGACACCCTCCTCGGCGCGGACGACAAGGCGGGCATCGCGGAGATAATGACGCTCATAGAGCAGCTGCAAGGCGGCGAAATCGCACACGGGCGCATAGCCGTGTGCTTCACGCCGGACGAGGAGGTCGGCTGCGGCACGGCGAACTTCGACATCCCCAAGCTCGGCGCGGACTTCGCCTATACGCTCGACGGCGGTGCCGAGGGCGAGGTCGTGTACGAGAACTTCAACGCCTGCTCCGCGGTCGTGAACATCACGGGCGTTAACGTCCACCCGGGCAGCGCTAAGAACGTCATGGTGAACGCCGCACTGGTGGCGACGGAGTTCAATGCCGCCTTGCCGAACTGCGAGACGCCGAGGTATACCGAGGGCTACGAGGGCTTTTACCACCTCACTGCCATCGCGGGCACGGCGGAGCGCGCGGAGTTGCGCTATATCCTGCGCGACCACGACGCGAAGAAGCTGGAGATGCGCCGCGAGACGATGTTCCACATCATGAAGATACTCAACGAGCGCTACGGCGCCGGTACGGTGAGTCTCTCCTTCCGGGAGCAGTACCGCAATATGGCGGAGAAGATACGCCCGGACTACATGCACCTCGTCGAAAACGCCGTCAAGGCCACGGAGAATGCGGGCGTGGAGCCGCTCCGCCAGCCCATCCGCGGCGGCACGGACGGCGCGCAGCTTTCCTGGGAGGGCCTGCCCTGCCCGAACCTCGGCACCGGTGGCTACGCCTTCCACGGTCCCTATGAGCACATAACCGCCGAGGGCATGGACAAGTGCGTTGAGATAATTCGCGGCATAACCGAAATCTACGCCTGAGAGGGGTAATCGAGCGTGACAAAGCTGGAAAAGCGCAACAAATACTTCTTCGGCCTCGGCACCGTGGGCCGGGATATGTTCTACGCCTTCGAATCCAACGCGCTGCTGTACTACCTGTCGAACGTGCTTAGCCTGCCCGTCGGCGTGTTCGCTGCGGCGAGCATGGTGCTGACCGTGCTGCGCGTGCTCGACGCGCTCAACGACCCCATAACCGGGCTCATCATCGACAACATCAAGAGCCCCTGGGGCAAGTACAAGCCGCCCATGCTCATAGGCGCGGTGACGAGCAGCGTGTTCTTCCTCATACTGTTCGCGGACTTCGGTCTCACGAACTACTGGTTCGTCGTCGTGTTCGGCCTCGCGTACATACTCTGGGACATCACCTACGGCGTGAACGACATCGCCTACTGGTCGATGCTGCCCTCGCTGACCATGGAGCAGAAAAAGCGCGAGAACATGGGCGCGTTTGCCCGCATCTGCGCCAACGTCGGCATGTTCGCCATCATGGTCGCCTGGGAGCCCGTGACCTCGGCCATGGGCAATACTCCGCGCGGCTGGTTTATCGTTGCCGTGGCGGTGACGGTGGCCATGCTTGGCTTCCAGTGCTTTACGCTCTTCGGTGTGAAGGAGGACCGGACGCGCTTCAAGGCCGAGGAGGGCACCAGCCTCAAGCAGATGTTCTCCGTCCTATTCAAGAACGACCAGCTCATGTGGACCACGCTCTCCATGGCGCTCTTCATGGTGGGCTACTGCACGACGACGGGCTTTGCCATGTACTATATGCAGTATGTGTTCGGCGACAAGGGTATGTACGCTATCCTGGCGGCGGTCGTCGGCGTATCGCAGCTTGCGGCGCTGGCGGTTTTTCCGGCGTTTTCCAAGAAGCACAGCCGAAAGCAGCTCTATACCTTTGCAACGGTGCTGCTGGCGGCGGGCTACGTTGTGTTCTTCTTCGCGGAGGCGAGCATATACCTCATCGCCGCCGCAGGCGTCATCGTGTTCGTGGGCCAGGCCTTTATCCAGCTGCTGATGCTCATGTTCCTTGCGGATACCATCGAGTACGGCCAGTGGAAGCTCGGCAAGCGCAACGACAGCATAACCTTCTCCATCCAGCCTCTCATCAACAAGATAGGCGGTGCGCTCTCGACGGGCATAATCAGCATCACGCTCGTCCTCTGCGGCATCAAAACCGGCAATACCGCCGCGGAGAGCATAGACGCCGCCGGCCAGATGACCCTCAAGGTCTCCATGCTCGTCATCCCGCTCGTTATGATAATCGTCGGCTACTTCATCTACCGTGCGAAGTATAAGATAGACGAGAAGATGTACGGGCAGATAGTGGAAGACCTGAAAAAGCGCGGGGACATAAAGGAATAAAGCAAGCGCACAGGCGGCTGCAGCTTGTTCTTGCGGCACTGCGGGGATGCGGCGTGCGGGACGGGCATATGACGGGCACAAGAAAGCTGGTACTACTACGCCGTGTACTACGTTTGGGAGAAGGGCCTCATGGACAGCGTAGATACCCACGAGTTCACAGCGGCCGTCACCGCCGCCCGTGTGCAGGCCGCGGCCATCTTCATGCGCTATCTCTAGGCTTAAAACTCAATAAAACGGCATAAAAAGGCCGGGAAACTTTATGTTTCCCGGCCTTTTACTCATATCATTCCGGCGGCAATGGCGAAGGGCGTCAGCCGCAGCGCAAATTTCAGGGCATCATTTATTATGGCGCTTATCTGTTCCTCGGGACACTCGGCGACGGTGTCGGGCGGCTCGGGCTCCACGCGCTCGCGCGTCTGCTCGTAGGCGGCAAAGGCGTCGCACAGCTCGCCCATCAGGTTCCCGGCCCCGCCCACGCCGCGCGTGAGCACTGTTATCAAAAACGGCTCGTCCGTATAGACTATGCCCGCGATGCAGACGTTGAGTATCTCATCGTAATACTCATAGCCATACTTCTGCGCGACCTCGAGGCCGCACTCGCCGCTCTCCAGATACTGCCCCGGCTGAGCCTCCTTGAGGTACTCTATCGCTTGGCCGAAGGTGTCCGGGTCGTCGTAGAGCGTTTGCAGTATACCGACCATCATACGCGCGGAAAAGCCTCCGCAGGCGTAGTAATCCTGGTCGCGCTCGCTCTCGTCCAGGCCCGTGTAGCCGAAGGCGATATCCTTGAAGTCACGGTAGGTGCCTATCCAGTCGATCATGTTATGTGAGAGCTCGTTATTTGAATACACCAGGCTCTGCTCGTGGCAGAGGTCGAGCGGCACTCCGTATATCGGCTCATCCGGCGCTATCTCGCCCGTGGCTTCCAGCTCGTAGAAATACATGTTCAGCGGCAGCTTGTAGAGACTCGCCGTCTCAAACAGCTTGTCGGCGTTGTACCAGTACTCCGTCCCGTCCGACAATGCGCGGAAGCCGAGGGCGAAGTTCCGCTCCGTCAGGCGGTAGCGCTCGAAAAGCTCCTCCAGGGTCTCGTCCAGCGTGTCCTGTGCCTCGTCCGCGTATGCAGGGCAGGGAAGGAGCAGCAGCGCGGCCGCGAGAAGGGACGCGAGCAGCCTGAACCGCCCGCGTCCCGATTTTCTCAGGCTCATTTGTCTATGTAGACCTTCTCCTCGGTGATCTCGTCGAGCGTGTGCGCACCGCACATGGTCATGGTGTCGACCAGCTCGGCCTTCAGCTTGGCGAAGAGCAGCTTCGCGCCCTCGGCCTCGCCGCCGTACACCGCCGGGACGAAGGGACGGCCGATGAGCACAGCGTCCGCGCCCAGCGCGAGGGCCTTGAATACGTCGACGCCGGTACGGATGCCGCCGTCGACGAAGATGACGCACTTGCCGCCAACAGCCTTGGCGATCTCGGGCAGGACGTCCGCCGTGGCGCGGGTCTGGCCCAGCACACGGCCGCCATGGTTGGAGACGACGATGCCGGCCGCACCCGCCTCGACCGCCTTCTCGGCGCCCGCGACGGTCATTATGCCCTTGATGATGAAGGGCATCTTGGCGTAGTCGATGACGGCCTTGAGGTCGGCCACGGGCTTGCTGCCCGCGTTCGGGTTCATGGCCTTGAGGAAGGGCAGGCCCGCGCCGTCGATATCCATCGCGGCGGCGAAGATGCCCAGCTCGTTGAGAATGTCGAGCTTCTCAAACACGGCCTCGTTGTTCCAGGGCTTGATGGTGGGCACGCCGATGCCGCCGACCTTGGCCATGGCCGCGGCCGAGCGCTTCATGATCTCGGGGTCCACTCCGTCGCCGGTGAAGGAGGCGGAGCCGCACTCCACGGCGGTGGGGATGAGGATGTCGTTATAGGCGAAGTCGTCGTAGGCGTCGCTGTAGTGCATGGGCAGCGCGCCGATGGGGGCAGTGAAGATGGGCAGGCCGAACTCGTGGCCGAAGAGCTTGAAGCTCGTGTCGGGGGCGGCGTTAGAGCAGATGGTGTCCATGTTCACGAATACCTTCTGCCAGGCGTCGTAGTTGCGGGCAGCGCCGTTGCCGGGGCCCTTGGAGCCAGGGCCGGGCATGGAATTGCCGCAGGCCTTGCCGTTGCACACGGGACACGCCTTGCAGTAGGGGCCTATGTTCCCGCGCGCCTTTTCGAGTACTTCCTTGTAATCCATGACATTTCCTCCAATATATATGTAATTATGCCGTTGATGAACATTAAAAACCCGAAAGCGGATTTTGTCAATCCAAACCCGTGCCGTCGAAGGCGGGTATCATGTCCTCGCCGGAGGCGTCGGGTTCCTGCCAGTAGCCGTCCTCGATGCCGGCGGCTATAAGGTAGTCGTAGAGCTCCGCGGCCTCGGCTTCGGTGACGCAGCGGCCCAGCTCCGGGAAGCGCTCCGCTATGCCGGGCATGGGCGTATACTGTGCCATGAGCGAAAAGAGCACGCCGCCCATGGGGAAGTGCTCCGCCACCCAGTCGATGACCCCGCGCGAATTTTCGCTCTGTCCGGGCAGAATAAGGTGCCGGATGAGCACGCCAGAGCGGAGAATGTCGTCCTCGTCGAGCTGATACACGCCCACCTGACGGAACATCTCGAGTGTGGCCGCCGCGGCGACCTCCGGATAATCCGGCGCATCGGAGTACCTCGCCGCGGGGGCGGCAAGGGAATACTTGAAGTCCGGCATATATATCTGCACCAGCCCCTCGAGCATCCTGAGCGACTCCACGCTCTCGTAGCCGGAGCTGTTCCAGACGACGGGTATGCCGAGGTCCAGGCCGGAGAGCGCCTCAGCTATGGGCCGGGTGAAGTGGGAGGCCGTGACGAGACTGATATTGTGCACGCCAGTATCCCGCAGCCGGAGCATGACCTCGCGCAACTTCGGCACCGTGAGCTCAATGCCGCCGCCGGAGGCTATCTCCCGGTTCTGGCAGTAGACGCAGCCGAGCGAGCAGCCGGTGAAGAAGATGGTGCCGCTCCCTCGCGTGCCGCTTATGCAGGGCTCCTTGCCGTAGTGCGCCGCCGCCCTTGCGGCGCGGGGAAGATAGGGCGAGCGGCAACGGCCGAGCGCGCCGTTTTCGCGCTCGGCTCCGCAGTTTCTCGGGCAGTCATGGCACTCGCTCAAAAGGGGAGCGCCTCCCTCGTGTGGCCGTAGGGCTCGCGCGGGACGCTCATGGGCTGCATGCGCCCGCTCTCTGCGCCCTTGAGGGCCAGCTTGAGCATCTTCTTGAGCGTATACTTGCTCTCACCCGCAAAGCGCTCGGCGCGGTCGTAGCTCACGGTCTCGCACTTGTAGCCCAGGCGGGTGATGAGCCCGCGCAGAAAGAGGTCGTCGCCGTGGTAGAGGGCAAGCTTGTCCAGCGCCTCGGGTCCCATGAGGCGGAAGTCCGCGTGGTCATAGATGAGGTCGGAGCCGAAAAAGCGCATGATGCGGTAATACGCCCGCGCCGTGAAGCGCTTCATGAAGGTGTCCGTCTGGCGGCTGGCGCGGACGCCGCAGACTATGTGCGCGCCTTCCTCGCGCTTTTCGGCCATGGCGTCGATGGCGTTCACGTCGTCCTGAAGGTCGGCGTCTATCGATATGGCCACGGCGCGTTCGGCGCGGGCGGCCATGAGCCCTTCGGTCAGTGCGGTCTGATGGCCGCGGTTGCGGTCAAGCGAGAGGCCGGTGAACACAGTGGGATAGGCCTCGTGCGCCTTCTTTATCATCTCCCAGGTGCTGTCCGCAGAGCCGTCGTCCACAAAGAGAATGCGGCTGCCATCTGAAGCTATGCCGCGCTCGACAAGGGAGGAGAGCTTCTCGCCGAGCCGCTTCATGGTCTCGGGCAGGACCTCCTCCTCGTTATAGCAGGGTACTACAATAAAATATTTCTCCATAAAGTCCTCCGAAAGAGGCCGGGCCTGGAGCGGTACGGCCTTTTTTACGCCCACATTATAAGACATTTTCCCTCCAGATTCAATATCGCACACTTTATATGACGGATTTTACAAAAAATTAATTAAAAAATATGATTTTACGGCATTATTGGTATTGTAAAATCATAGACAAGGTAGTAAAATGTCTCTGGCCCAAAATTATGGGTAATGATACAAACGTATGTAACAAGCTGGAGGGCGGCCGAATGGTCGATATTGTACTTGTAGAACCGGAGATTCCGAACAATACCGGGGCAATAGCCCGGACCTGTGCCTGCACGGGTGCGAGGCTGCACCTAATAAAGCCCCTGGGCTTTGACATCTCGGACAGCGCGGTGAAGCGCGCGGGCCTGGATTACTGGTACTTGGTGGACATCAGGGTCTACGACAACATCGACGAGTATTTCAAGCTCAACGGCGACGCCAACCTCTGGCTCACCACCACGAAGGCCCCAAGGAGCTACGCCGACTGCGACTGGAGCGGCGACGTGACGCTCATGTTCGGGAAGGAGACCGCGGGCCTGCCCGAATGGCTCAGGGAAAAATACCGCGACAGATGTGTACGCATCCCCATGATCTCCGAGGCGAGAAGCCTCAATTTGTCAAACGCCGCTGCCATACTGACCTATGAAGCGCTCAGGCAGCAGGGATTCAAGGGCTTGAAAGACTACGGTAATATGAAACAGGAGGAATCAGCATGAACTACAACAAGAAAACTGTTCGCGACTTCGACCCCCATGGCAAGAAGGTGCTCCTGCGCTGCGATTTCAACGTTCCCCAGAACAAGGAAACGGGCGAGATAACCAGCGACAAGCGCATTGTCGCCGCCCTGCCCACCATTAAATATCTGCTCGAGAACGGCGCCGCCGTCATCGCCTGCTCGCACCTGGGCAAGCCCAAGGGCGAGTGGAAGGAGAGCCTGAGCCTGGCCCCCGTGGCCAAGAGGCTCTCTGAGCTGCTCGGCATGGACGTCATCTTCGCCAAGGACATCATCGGCGAGGACGCCAAGGCCAAGGCCGCTGCTCTGCAGCCGGGCCAGCTGCTGCTGCTCGAGAACCTCCGCTTCGACAAGCGCGAGGAGAAGAACGGCGCCGACTTCGCCGAGGAGCTCGCGAAGATGGCCGAGGTCTATGTCTCCGACGCCTTCGGCACCGTGCACCGCGCCCACGCCTCCACCGCCGGCGTCGCCGCCTTCCTGCCCGCCTACGCCGGTTTCCTGGTCGAGAAGGAGATCTCCGTCATGGGCAAGGCCCTCAGCGACCCCGCGCGTCCCTTCGTTGCCATCCTCGGCGGCGCCAAGGTCAGCGACAAGATCGGCGTCATCAATAACCTCCTTGAGAAGGCCGACACCATCATCGTCGGCGGCGGCATGGCCTACACCTTCAAGATGGCCCAGGGCCACACCATCGGCAAGAGCCTGCTCGAGGCCGATCGCGTCGACTACGCCAAGGAAATGATGGACAAGGCCGCGGCCAAGGGCGTCAAGCTGCTCCTGCCCGTCGACCACGTCTGCGCCAAGGAGTTCTCCGCCGACGCCGAGCCCGTCGTCACCGGCGAGGACATCCCCGACGAGCTGATGGGCATGGACATCGGCCCCAAGACCGTCGAGATGTACAAGGACGCCGTCAAGGGCGCCGGCACCGTTGTCTGGAACGGACCCATGGGCGTTTTCGAGTTCGCCAGCTTCAACAAGGGCACCTTCGCCATGGCTGAGGCTGTTGCCAACTCCGGTGCGGTCACCATCATCGGCGGCGGCGACAGCGCCTCCGCGGTCGAGAAGAGCGGTTATGCCGACAAGATCACCCACATCAGCACCGGCGGCGGCGCTTCCCTCGAGTTCCTCGAGGGCCTGGAGCTGCCCGGCGTCGCCTGCCTGCTTGATAAATAAGGAGCGTTTGACATGAACAGAAAGTATCGCAAGACCGTCATAGCCGGCAACTGGAAGATGAACAAGCTCCCCTCCGAGGCCAAGCCCTTTGTTGAGGAGCTGCGCGCGGCCATGCCCAAGACCAAGACCTGCGAGAGCGTGCTCTGCGTGCCCTACCCGATAATCCCCTCCATGGCCAAGGTCATGCGCGACAGCCGCCTCGCCTTCGGTGCGCAGGACGTCTCCGCGCACGAGTCCGGCGCCTACACCGGTGAGGTCAACGCGGCCATGCTGGCCGACCTGGGCGTCAAGTACTGCATCGTCGGCCACAGCGAGCGCCGCCAGTACCACGCCGAGAGCGATTCCCTCGTGAACACCAAGACCAAGGCCCTGCTCGCCTCCGGCATCACCCCCATCATCTGCGTGGGCGAGAGCCTGCAGCAGCGCGAGGAGGGCGTGACCGAGGAGCTGGTGCGGATGCAGACCAAGATCGCTCTGCGCGACGTGACCGCCGAGCAGATGGCAAATGTGGTCATTGCCTACGAGCCCATCTGGGCCATCGGCACCGGCCGCACCGCCACCGCCGACCAGGCCGAGGAGGTCTGCCGCGAGATCCGCACCGTTATCCGCGGTATGTTCGACGCCCGTACCGCCCGCGCTGTCAGCATCCTCTACGGCGGCAGCATGAACGCCAAGAACTGCGACGAGCTGCTTGCCCAGCCCGACATCGACGGCGGCCTCATCGGCGGCGCTTCCCTCAAGCCGCAGGACTTCGCCCGCATCATCGCCGGCACCGCTGCGGAGTGAGCCATGGAAAAAGTGAACCCCACCGCTCTCATAATCCTTGACGGCTACGGCATCGGCAATCCCGGCCCCGGCAACGCCATTTGGGAGGCCAATACCCCCGTCATGGACAAGCTGCTCGCCTGCTGCCCGAACACCAGCCTCTCGGCCTCCGGCCTCGACGTCGGTCTGCCCGAGGGCCAGATGGGCAACAGCGAGGTCGGACACACCAACATCGGCGCCGGTCGCGTGGTGTATCAGGACCTGCCCCGCATCACCAACGCCGTGAAGGACGGCAGCTTCTTTGAAAATCCCGTGTACGTCAAGGCCATGGACGACGCCGCAAAGAGCGGCGGCGCGCTCCATGTGCTCGGCCTTCTCTCCGACGGCGGCGTGCACAGCCACATCAGCCACATCTTCGCGATACTCGAGATGGCCAAGCGGCGCGGCCTTCCGCGCGTGTATGTCCACTGCTTCCTCGACGGGCGCGACGTCGGCCCCAAGACCGGCGCGGGCTACGTCAAGGCCCTGGCAGACGAGTGCGCGAAGCTCGGCAACTGCAAGATAGCCACCATCCAGGGCCGCTTCTGGGGCATGGACCGCGACAAGCGCTGGGAGCGCCTGCAGAAGGGCTATGACGCCATAGTCCGCGGCCTGGGCGTGGAGAACGCCGACGCCGTGGCCGCCGTCGAGGCGAGCTACGCCGAGGGTGTCACCGACGAGTTCGTAGAGCCCGTCGTCTGCGACAAGGACGGCATGATCCACAGCGGCGACAGCGTCATCTTTATGAACTTCCGCCCCGACCGCGCGCGTGAGATGACCTGGGCCCTCACAGGGAACCTGCCCGCCGACGCGGCCATGAGCTGCGAGGCGCTCACGCTCTCCTACGTCTGCACCGCGCAGTACGACGCGGCGCTGCCCCTGCCCATCGCCTTCCCGCCCGAGCACCTCGAGGGCACCATCGGCGAGTACGTCTCCGGCCTCGGCATAAAGCAGTTCCGCATCGCCGAGACGGAGAAATACGCCCACGTAACCTTCTTCCTCAACGGCGGCGTTGAGAAGCAGTACGAGGGCGAGGAGCGCGTGCTCGTACCGTCGCCGAAGGAGTACCCGACCTATGACCTCATCCCGCAGATGAGCGCCGTGGAGGTCAAGGACAAGCTCATCGCCCGCATGGACGAGGGCGGCTGCGGCCTCTACGTCTGCAACTTCGCAAACTGCGACATGGTCGGCCACACCGGCGTGACCGAGGCCGCGATAAAGGCCGTCGAGACGGTCGACAAGTGCCTGGGCGAGGTCATCGAGTGCGCCAAGCGCAACGGCATCCGCGTCGCGGTCACCGCCGACCACGGCAACGCCGACAGGATGGTTGAGCCCAACGGCAGCCCCAACACCGCGCACACCACGAACCCCGTGCCCTTCGTCATCGTCGGCACCGGCGAGCTCAAGCTGCGAGAGGGCGGCCGCCTTGCGGACATCGCGCCCACGCTGCTCGAGCTCATGGGCCTGCCCGCGCCGAAGGAAATGACCGGCGTATCCCTCGTTGAAAAGTGATTCCAATAAAACATTTTGAAGGAGAATTACAATGAAAGAGTACTTCGAGATCGTTGACGTGACCGCGCGCGAGATACTTGACTCCCGCGGCAACCCGACCGTTGAGGTCGAGGTCACCCTGGACGACGGCACCGTCGGCCGCGCGGCCGTTCCCTCCGGCGCCTCCACCGGCGTCTACGAGGCCTGCGAGCTCCGCGACGGCGACAAGAGCCGCTACCTGGGCAAGGGCGTGAGCAAGGCCGTTGAGAACGTCAACACCGAGATCGCCGAGGCCATGCTGGGCCTGAACGCCCTCGACCAGACCTCGATAGACAAGCTGCTCATAGAGCTCGACGGCACCCCGAACAAGACCCGCCTCGGCGCCAACGCCATGCTCGGCGTGTCCCTGGCCTGCGCCCGTGCCGCTGCCAACGCCCTGAACCTGCCCCTGTACAACTACATCGGCGGCGTCAACGCGAAGACCCTGCCCGTGCCGATGATGAACATCCTCAACGGCGGCGCCCACGCCACCAACAACGTCGACATCCAGGAGTTCATGATCATGCCTGTCGGCGCCCCCAGCTGGAAGGAAGCCCTGCGCATGTGCGCCGAGGTGTTCCACACCCTCAAGACCGTCCTCAAGGAGAACGGCACCCCCGCCGCCGGTGTTGGCGATGAGGGCGGCTACGCTCCCAACCTCAAGCGTGACGAGGACGCCTTCAAGTGCATTGTCGCCGCCATCGAGAAGGCCGGCTACAAGCCCGGCGAGGACTTCATGCTCGCCATCGACGCCGCCGTGTCGGATTGGTACAACCACGAGGACGGCACCTACACTCTGCCGAAGGCCAAGAAGACCATGACCCGCAGCCAGATGGTCAACATGTGGAAGAAGTTCGCCGACAATTACCCCATCATCTCCATGGAGGACTGCATGGGCGAGGACGACTGGGAAGGCTGGGGCATGCTGACCAAGGCCCTGGGCGACCGCGTGCAGCTCGTCGGCGACGACCTGTTCGTCACCAACGTTGAGCGCGTGAAGATGGGCCTCGAGAAGCACGTTGCGAACGCCGTGCTCATCAAGGTCAACCAGATCGGCACCCTGACCGAGACCCTGGACACCATGCAGCTCGCCAACCGCGCCGGCTACACCACTATCGTGTCCCACCGCTCCGGCGAGACCGAGGACACCACCATCGCCGACCTCGTCGTGGGCCTGAACGCCGGCCAGATCAAGACCGGTGCTCCGAGCCGCACCGACCGCGTCTGCAAGTACAACCAGCTGCTCCGCATCGAGGAGGAGCTGGGCGACGTACTGTTCGCCGCCGTAAAGGTGGGTCGCTTCTGCGGCGTGGACCCGGAAACAGCTGTCAACGGCACCTGTGAAAAATTCATTCGCCGCTTCCGCGCGATGGAGGAGGCCGCGGCCGCAGAGGGCCGCAGTCTGTCCGACATGATGCTGGAGGAGATGACCGCCCTGTGGAACGGGGCCAAAGAATGTTCTTAATGCGATACAACATCGTTTTAGGATAGCCGCCCATTGCGGCAATTACCAACGAAAATTTTTGGGAGGAAATAACATGAATAAGACTGAACTGATCGCCGCTGTCGCTGAGAAGACCGGCCTGTCCAAGAAGGACTCTGACGCTGCCGTCAACGCCGTTCTGAACACCATCACCGAGACCCTGAAGGCTGACGAGAAGATCCAGCTGGTGGGCTTTGGTTCCTTCGAGACCAAGAAGCGCGCTGCCCGCACCGGCCTCAATCCCCGCACCAAGACGCCCGTGCAGATCGCCGCTACCAAGATCCCCGCTTTCAAGGCCGG
>URDK01000072.1 GCA_900546485.1 uncultured Eubacteriales bacterium | reverse complement strand
TCGTTATTCGCCTTGCGGCTTTTCAGCTTATTCCTTGTGCTGGCCGGCGCATTCGCTCTTGAGGCCGCGGAGCATATCTACGCCGTGCTTGAGTGCGGGCAAAACCGCACCGAGGCTCTCGGTGGCGGCCTTCTCGCTGCCGGGCAGGTTGACTATGAGCGTGCCGCCGCGCAGTCCGGCTATACCGCGCGAGAGCATGCCGCGCGGGGTTATCTTCACGCTGGCCGCACGCATCGCCTCAGCTATGCCAGGCGCCACGCGGTTTATGACCGCCTCGGTAGCCTCCGGAGTCACGTCCCTTCTAGAAAAACCGGTGCCGCCCGTGGTCAGCGCAAGGCAGACGTCCAGCTCATAGGAGCAATTCACGAGTTCGCCCTTTATCTGCTCAAACTCGTCCGGAACGATGTTGCGGTATATTACCTCCCAACCGTCGGCCTCAAGCATGGCCTTGATGGCCGGTCCGCTGGTGTCTTCGCGTTCTCCCCTGCTGCACTTGTCGCTGACCGTTATAACAGCCGCCGTGTAGTTCATCTCTTTACCCCTCCATTATCTCGCGCGCGGAGCGCATATCTAAATGGATTATAACAGATTTACATACGAGTTACAAGCCCGTAACTTTCCGGTTTCAAAAACACCGCGCGGCAAGCAAAAGTAGAAAGAGGAAGCCCCGAAGTGGGGCTTCCTCTGCAATATTTGATCAAATCTGCACTTATTCGGGTTTATAGCTGCCCTTGAGCATGACGGAGCGGTTGAACACCAGGTGATCGGGCTTCGAGTCGCGGCTGTCGGCACAGAAATAGCCCATGCGCAGGAACTGGAAGTGCTCACTCGGCTTGGCGCTCTCGAGCATGCGCTCGACCTTGCAGCCTGTCAGAACCTCCAGGCTGTCCGGGTTCAGGCAGTCGATGAAGTCCTTGTCCGCCGCATCCGGCTCCGGGTCGGAGAACAGGTTACCATAGAGGCGCACCTCCGCGTCGGCGCAGTTGTTCGCGTCCACCCAGTGCATCGTAGCGCCCTTGACCTTGCGGCCGTCCGCCGGATCACCGCCGCGGCTCTCGGGGTCGTAGGTCGCCAGGACCTCCGTCACTTCGCCGTTTTCGTCCTTCACAAAACCGGCGCACTTGATGAGGTATGCACCCTTCAGGCGGCACTCCAGGCCGCAGCTCTCGCCCTCGTCCGGGCACAGGCGCTTGTACTTCGGCGCGCGGTGCTCCATGAAATCCTCGCGCTCTATATAGAGGTGGCGAGAGAAAGTGACCTTCCTCGTGCCCGCCTCCGGGTCGTTGGGGTTATTCTCTATTTCGAGCTCCTCGCTCTGGCCCTCGGGATAGTTCACAATGGTGAGCTTGAGCGGACGCAGCACGGCCATGGCCCTCTGCGCGTGCTCGTTGAGGTCCTCGCGCAGGCAGTGCTCCAGCAGTGCGTAGTCCACCGTGTTCGGTACCTTGGCGACGCCTATGCGCTCGCAGAAATTGCGTATGGAGGCCGCCGTATAGCCGCGGCGGCGCAGACCGCAGAGCGTCGGCATTCTCGGGTCGTCCCAGCCGGACACGCGTCCCTCCTCCACCAGGCGGCGCAGTTTGCGCTTGCTCATCACCGTATAGTTGATGCCCAAGCGCGCAAACTCTATCTGGCGAGGCTTCGACGGCAGGTCGCAGTTGTTGATCACCCAGTCGTAGAGCGGGCGGTGGTCCTCAAACTCCAGGGAGCAAAGCGAGTGCGTGATGTGCTCCATTGCATCCTCGATGGGGTGCGCGAAGTCGTACATCGGATAGATGCACCACTTGTCGCCCTGGCGGTGGTGGTGCGAGTGGTTTATGCGGTATATGACCGGATCGCGCATATTGAAGTTGCCGCTCGCGAGGTCTATCTTCGCGCGCAGGGTCATCGCGCCGTTCGGGAACTCGCCCGCGCGCATGCGGCGAAAGAGGTCAAGGCTCTCCTCCATCGGACGGTCCCTCCAGGGGGAGCGCGCCGGGGTGTTCACGTCGCCGCGGTATTCCTTGAACTGCTCGGGCGTCAGCTCGCAGACGTAGGCGAGGCCGCGCTTTATGAGATCCTCTGCGCACTCGTACATCTTTTCAAAGTAATCCGAGGCGTAATAAAATCTGTCATCCCAGTCGAAGCCCAGCCAGTGTATATCCTCCTTGATGGCCTCGACGTACTCCACGTCCTCCTTCGTCGGGTTCGTGTCGTCCATGCGCAGGTTGCAGAGGCCGCCGTATTTCTCCGCGGTGCCGAAGTCTATGACCAGCGCCTTGCAGTGGCCGATGTGCAGATAGCCGTTCGGCTCGGGCGGGAAACGGGTGTGCACCTTCATGCCCTCGCAGCGTCCGCCGGGAGCCAGGTCCTCATCTATGAACGTCTCTATAAAGTTTTTGGATACTTCTTCCATGTTATCCCCTCACAGCTTTATCCTGACTTGATGTTCTCCCATTATACACGGAATGATTCCTGTTTACAACGGTGTTTTTGGGCGCTATAATCTTGCTATAAAAGTAAACGGAGGCGTACATGACAGACGTTATAATAATAGGCGGCGGGCCGGCCGGCGTCTCGGCGGCGCTGACGGCGATGCACCGTGGCAAGACGGCGCTCATCGTCTCCTCTCCGCCGGAGGATTCCCCGCTCTGGAAGGCAGAGCACATTGATAACTACCCCGGTCTGCCGGGCGTGACGGGCCGCGAGCTTTTGCAGAAGCTGCTGCTGCACGCGGAGGGCTCCGGCGCAAAGATCATGCGCGGGCGGGTGCTGAGCATCATGCCCATGGGCAGGAGCTTCGGCGTCTCGGTGGGCTCTGACTTCGTGCAGGGCCGCGCAGTGGTCATCGCCTCGGGCCTATCCCGGGCGAAGCCCTATCCCGGCGAGGCGGAGTTCCTCGGCGCGGGCGTGAGCTACTGCGCCACCTGCGACGGGATGCTCTACCGCGGCAAGCGCGTCGCGGTCATCGGGCTCTCGGCGGATGCGCCTGAGGAGGCTGAGTTCCTGCGCTCCATCGGCTGTGAGGTAGAGTATTTTGACAGCTCCAGGGCCAAAAAGTACGAGATAAAGGGCGGCGAGCGTGTGGAAAAGCTCGTGGCCGACGGCGAGGAGTTCGACGTCAGCTGCGTTTTCATCCTGCGAGCAGGCGTTGCTCCCGGCTCCCTTGTGCCGGGTCTGGAACTCGACGGGCCTCACATAAAGGTAAGCGCCGACATGTCCACCAGCGTCCCCGGCGTCTTTGCCGCAGGCGACTGCGTGGGCGCGCCCTACCAGGTCGCAAAGGCCGCGGGCGAGGGCAACATTGCGGGTATAACAGCCGCGAAATATGTGGAAAATATACACGAGGAGGAATAAACAATGTCAGTACAGCATCTTACCAGCGCGGATTTTGACAGCGCCATCGCAACCGGCCGCTGTGTTGTGGATTTCTGGGCGAGCTGGTGCGGCCCCTGCCGCATGCAGGCTCCGATACTCGACGAGTTTGCCGCGGATCATCCCGAGGTCAAGGCCTGCAAGGTGGACGTGGACGCGGAGCCCGCTCTCGCCTCGCGCTTTGGCGTCATGAGCATACCCACTCTCATCTACTTCGAGGACGGCAAGCAGATCGGCAAGGCCGTCGGCGTGCAGATGAAAGAGCAGATAGCCGCCGCAATGGGCGTTTGAAAGCCGCAAAAGCTGTTGACTTTGCGGTAAAATTGGGCTATAATCGCGTCTAAAGAGGCTGAGACGGGCAGGAGTAGGCGTTTGCCGACGCACAGAGAGGGGACGGACGGTGCAAGTCCCCGTGAAGCGGCGCCGAAGGTCGGCCCCGAGCCGCCGGACTGAAAGACTTCGAGTAAGCCGGACGGGTGCTCCCGTTACAGAGCCGAGAGTGTCACACGGCATGTGTGGAACTCAGGTGGTACCACGCGGTATATTACTGCGCCCTGAGACAATATCTCAGGGCGCTTTTTCACGCTCTGAGGCAAGAGAAGGAGGAAACGCAATGAGAGAACTTCCCAAGGTGTACGACCCCAAACAGGTCGAACACAAGATCTACGACATGTGGCTTAAGGGCAACTACTTCCACGCTGAGCGCGACCCCGAGAAGAAGCCTTTCACCATCGTCATCCCGCCCCCGAACGTAACCGGCCAGCTCCATCTGGGCCACGCCTTTGATGAGACCATCCAGGACGTGCTCATCCGCTACAAGCGCATGGACGGCTACTCCACGCTCTGGCTGCCCGGCTACGACCACGCGGGCATCGCCACGCAGATAAAGGTGGAGGAAAAACTCCGCAATGAGGGCAAGACCCGCTTCGACCTCGGCCGCGAGGGCTTCCTCGACGAGGTCTGGGCCTGGAAAAACAAGTTCGGCAACCGCATCGTGGAGCAGCTCAAGACCCTGGGCTCGAGCTGCGACTGGGAGCGCCAGCGCTTCACCATGGACGACACCTGCGCCCGCGCCGTGCGCGAGACCTTTGTCGACCTCTACCAGAAGAAGCTCATCTACAAGGGCAAGCGCATCATAAACTGGTGCCCGAAGTGCACCACCGCACTCTCTGACGCCGAAGTCGAGTACGTGGATAAGCCGGGCCACCTCTGGCATGTGCGCTACCCGCTCTCCGACGGCTCCGGCGACCTCATCATCGCAACGACGCGTCCCGAGACCATGCTCGGTGACACTGGCGTCGCCGTCAATCCGAATGACGAGCGCTACACCGACATCGTCGGCAAGACCTGCATTCTGCCCCTCGTGGGCCGTGAGATACCCATCGTCGCCGACGACTACGTCGAGATGGACTTCGGCACCGGCTGCGTCAAGATGACGCCCTGCCACGACCCGAACGACTTCGAGGTCGCCCAGAGGCACAACCTTGACTACATCCTCATCCTCGACGACGACGCGAAGATAATAAACGGCGGCAAGTACAACGGCATGGACCGCTACGAGGCCCGCAAGGCCATCGTCGCCGACCTCGAGGCCGAGGGCTACCTCGTCAAGGTCGAGGATTACTCCCACAACGTCGGCACCTGCTACCGCTGCCACAGCGACGTGGAGCCCATCTCCTCCGAGCAGTGGTTCGTGAAGATGCAGCCGCTCGCGAAGGAGGCTATCCGCGTCGTCGAGGACGGCGAGGTCAAGTTCGTGCCCGACCGCTTCTCCAAGACCTACCTCAACTGGATGTACAACGTCCGCGACTGGTGCATTTCCCGCCAGCTCTGGTGGGGCCACCGTATCCCCGCCTGGTACTGCAAGGACTGCGGCCATGTCACCGTCTCCAAGGAGGACGCCACCGAGTGCGAGGCCTGCCACAGCAAGAACATCGAGCAGGACCCCGACGTGCTGGACACCTGGTTTTCCAGCGCGCTCTGGCCCTTCTCCACGCTCGGCTGGCCCGAGGAGACTGAGGACCTCAAGTACTTCTACCCCACCGACGTGCTCGTCACGGGCTACGACATCATCTTCTTCTGGGTGGCCCGCATGATCTTCTCCGCCTGCGAGCAGATGCACGAGATACCCTTCCACACCGTGCTCATACACGGCCTCATCCGCGACCCGCAGGGCAAGAAGATGTCGAAGTCTGCCGGCAACGGCGTCGACCCCATTGAGATGATTGACCGCTTCGGCGCCGACGCGCTGCGCTTCAACATCATCACCGGCAACAGCCCCGGCAACGACATGCGCTTCTATGTCGAGCGCTGCGAGGCGATGCGCAACTTCGCCAACAAGCTCTGGAACGCCAGCCGCTTCGTGATGATGAACCTCTCCATCACCGACTGCGCCCTGCCTGAGAAGCTCGAGCTGCCCGACAAGTGGGTGCTCAGCAAGCTCAACAGCCTCGTCGGCGAGGTGCGCGACAATCTCGACCGCTACGAGCTGGGCATCGCGGCCCAGAAGATATACGACTTCATCTGGGACACCTACTGCGACTGGTACATTGAGCTCGCCAAGGAGAGGCTCAATTCCGGCGACGCCGAGGCCAAGGAAGGCGCGGAGCGCGTGCTGCTGTATGTCCTCACCGGCATACTCAAGCTGCTGCACCCCTTCATGCCCTTCATCACCGAGGAGATCTTCCAGGCCATCCCGCACGAGGGCGAGGCGCTCATCATCGCGCCCTACCCGAAGTACGACGAGGCGCTCAGCTTCCCCGAGGACGAGGCCAGCTTTGAGCGCGTCATGGAGGTCATCCGTGCCGTGCGCAGCCGCCGCGCCGAGATGAACGTTCCGCCCTCCCGCAAGGCCAAGCTCATCATCTGCGCCCAGGACGAGGACGCCTACCGTGCCGGCGCGAAGTACCTGACCCGTCTCGCCTCCGCGAGCGAGGTCGAGGTCCGCGGCGCCTCCAGCGACGAGAGCACTGAGGGCATGGTCACCGTAACCACTTCCTCCGCCCGTGTGCTCATGCCCATGGCCGAGCTCGTCGACCTCGAGGCCGAGCGTGCGAGACTCGAAAAGGAGCTCGAGAAAGCCCACAAGCAGCTCGAGGCTCAGGAGAAGAAGCTCGCCAACGAGTCCTTTGTCTCCCGCGCGCCCGAGGCGGTCGTCAACGCCGAGCGCGAGCGCGCCGAGAAGGCCAAGGCCCTCATCGCCAACCTTGAGGAGAGCCTTGCAAAGCTCAAATAAGCGTATCCCCGGGCGGGACCTCCCTGTGGAGGCCCCGCCTTTTTCCTTTATAAGGTTTTTATATTGACAAGACCGCGCGCATGATATATAATTCCGCCATTAGTCACCGCTGGAAGCGGAAAGGAGCGAACTCAGTCCCCATGGAGGACGGCAGTAAAAGCGACGGAGATAAACGCACCGCCTCACACGACATATTGCGCATATCTGTACCCTTTGGGGCACAGGTATGCTTTTTTGCGCCCTGAAGGGCCTGAGCTCCGCAGACTTTACAACTGGAGGAATCGAAAAACTAAATGGACGACTTAGCTACAATAATATTCATGGCGGTACTTGTCATCTTCTCCGCCTACTTCTCGGCGACGGAGACGGCCTTTTCCACCATCAACCGCGCCAGGCTCAAGGCTGACGCCGAACGCGGCGACAAACGCGCTGCCGACGTGCTCCGCCTCGCGGGGCAGTACGACAAACTGCTCTCCACCCTGCTTATCGGCAACAACATCGTGAACATAGCCCTCTCCTCGATAGGCACGGTGCTCTTTATACGGCACCTGGGCGAGGACGCCGGCGCTTCGGTGGCGACGGCGGTCATCACCGTCGTGGTGCTCATCTTCGGCGAGATCTCGCCCAAGAGCATCGCCAAGGAGGCGCCGGAGGCCTTCGCGCGCTTCTCCGCCCCGCTGCTGCGCGTGTTCATGTGGATACTCACGCCGCTGAACTTCATCTTCAGCATGTGGAAGCGCCTGCTCTCCAAGCTCATACGCATCAAGTCCGACCACCGCATGACGCAGGAGGAGCTCTCCGTCCTCGTGGACGAGGCGGGCGAGGAGGGCGGCATAGACAGCGACGAGGTCGAGCTGCTGCGCTCCGCGCTCGAGTTCACGGAGCTCGAGGCCGGGGATATACTCACTCCCCGCGTCGACCTCGAGGCCGTACCCGTGGAAGCCTCCTCCGAGGAAGTCGCCGCGGCCTTCCGCTCCTCGCGCTTTTCTCGCCTGCCCGTCTACGAGGGCAGCATAGACAACATCACCGGCGTGGTGCACCAGAAGGATTTCTACGACTCCGACGGCCTGGGCGAGGGCGGCCTGCGCGCCATCATGACCACGCCCGTCTATGTCCCGCCCGGCACGCGCATCAGCTCCCTGCTCAAGACGCTCCAGCGCGCCAAGGCACACATGGCCGTGGTGACCGACGAGTACGGCGGCACGTTGGGCATAGTGACGATGGAGGATATCCTTGAGGAGCTCGTCGGCGAGATCTGGGACGAACACGATGAGGTCGTGGAAGAGCTCCGCCAGACCGGAGAGGACACCTACCGCGTCAGCGGCTCCGCCGAGCTTGACGGCGTGTTCGAATACTTCGGCATCGAGTGCGAGAGCGAGAGCGTCACGCTCAGCGGCTGGGTCATGGAGCAGCTCGACCGCATCCCCAAAAACGGCGACAGCTTTACATACGGCGGGCTGTGCTTCACAGTTTTGTCCGTATCGAGCCGCCGCGTGAACGAAGTGGAGATAAAACGCATCGCCCCGCCCGACGAGGACGAGGAAGAATAAAATGCAAGCCCCACCGCCTGATATCAGGCTGCGGGGCTAATCTTGCCTCTCAATGGAAAGGCGCGCATGTACAAATACAAAAAGGCCCCGTGTGGGGCCTTTTTGTATTATGCCGCTTCCTGCGGCGCGGGGTAGTATTGCTGTACTGCCTCGGGGAGGTCGGACCAGATCACCTCTGCCCAGCTTATGACGCCGCGCAGGGGCATGGTCTCGAGGAGGATGTATGCGTCCTCAGTGAGGATGCGGCTGGTCTTGAAGCTGATGTCCCGGCTCCGGCCGTCCGCGTCATAGCAGACGAGAGTATATTCGTATATCATATCGTCGCTCGCGGTCACCTGTTTTACGCAGGTGTTGTCTATCTGCGAGTACCACTCGGCGCCCGTGCCGCCCCAGCCAAACCATATGGCCGCGCCGACAATCAGGATGATGAGCGCCACTATAAAGATTATTATGAGCAGCTTTGCCGACTCCATTTTCCGCGCCTCCTATCTCGCGTTATCGCTGTTTGGACGGACTATCTTGTAATACGACCTCGCGGTCAGGGCATACACCACGGCGTACACCACGCAGAACACCAGCAGCGTGCCGAGAGTGCAGAGCGCCGTGAGCTTCACGTTGGTCAGCGAGAAGAGCCTGAGCAGCTGCACGACCAGGTTGAAGTCGAAGGCTATGTGCACCGCAGCTACCAGGATGGGCATGAAGAACACCGTCAGTATCTGGCTGCGGATGGCACGGCGCGCCTCGCGCTCCGAGAGGCCGACCTTGCGCATGATCTCAAAGCGGGCGTTGTCCTCGTAGCCCTCGGAGACCTGCTTGTAGTAGATGATGAGCACGGTCGCCATCATGAACACGATGCCCAGGAACACGCCGAGGAAGAGGAAGCCGCCGGAGAGGCCGTAGACCTCCTGCTCCGTTTCGGAGCGCAGGTTTATGCGGAGCATGTCGTAGTAGCCCGCGTCCACGCCCGTGCCCGCGCTGGAAGCGTCCCAGTAGTCATCCACCATGGCCGACAACGCCTCGTCTGAGGCCTCGAAGTCAAACTGCCCGCGCCAGACATAAGAACCGTTCTCCTGTCCCGCGATCAGCTCCAGCAGCGCTGCGGTGTCCGGCACCACGAGGACGATGTCGTTATCCTCCTCCGACCAGTTTATGGCCACCATATTCAGCACTATCTGCGCGGCCGTGAGCTTCGCCTCGCCCACAAGCCCGATGCTGACAGTCCCGCCGTCCTTGTTCAGGAAGCTGAAGCTGTCCCCGAGTTCACAGTTCGAGGGCACGTGCGCCAGGGCCTCGCCCGGGGCCAATTCAGGGACCGGCTCGCCCGTGAGCTGGGCGTAGGTCTCTGCCGAAACAGCTGTGACCAGGCTCACATGTTCTTCGGCGTCTACCGCCGTGAAGCTGAAATATTCCACCGCCTTCGCCGACGAGGGTGCCAGCTCGTGCTGTGCAAAGTAGTCCTCGAACCAGGCGTTCATTGCCGCGGCGTCGTAGGGCGTGTGGTACTCTATTGTCTCCTCGCCCGTCTCCTCGTTGTAGACGTGGTCCTCGTTGGAGCTGGCATAATACGTCGTCTCCACCACCACGTCGGCGGGGCAGTAGGCATTAACCTGCTCCGCGCTGCCGAGGTAGAGCGAGAGTGTACCGCTTATCATGACCATAACCATGGTGCATAGGATGCAGATATTCGCAAGGCCCACGGCGTTGCGCTTCATGCGGTAGAGCATGCCGGAGACGCTGATGAAGTGCTTGGCCTTGTAGTAATAGCGCTTGTTGCTCCGTAGTGCCTTCAAAACCGCGATGGAAACTGAGGTAAAGAGGCAGTATGTGCCGATGATTACCGCGATGACCGCGAGGAAGTACACCGCCACGGCCATACCTGCATTATTCACCAGCGTGGCGACGACGTAGCCCGCGCTGAGGAAGAGTATCCCCACTATCGTGAGGAACCAGTTGGCTTTTGGCTCCTTTTCACCCACATTGCCGCCGCGCAGCAGCTCAACAGGACGTGAGCGCCCCACCTTGGCGAGATTCGTCAGCAGCGTCAGGAAGATGAGCGCCGCGAAGAAGAGCACGACCATAATGATGGCTATTGGCTGCACCGAGAAGCCGAAGGGTACGGGCAGACGCATGAGCCGGAAGAGCGCCAGGCTCACGAGCTTGGTGAGCAGTATGCCCACGGCGATGCCGCCGCCGATGCCTATTATCGCGATGTACAGCGACTCGAACACCATGATACCGGCAATGTTCGTCTTGCTCATGCCGAGCACGCTGTACAGGCCCAGCTCCTTCTGCCGCCGCTTCATCAGGAAGCTGTTCGTGTACAGCAGGAAGATGCAGGAGAACAGGCCAAGAACCACCATACCCAGGGTCATGAACATGGACACATACATCGGACCGTTGGATGTCCCCGCGGCGAGCTGGTCCGTGCCGGGGTCGGAGACGATGGCGGCCATGATGTAGAAGGCCGCGGCTGTGCCGATGACGGTGAGGATATAGGGCAGGTAGAAGCGGCGGTTGGACTTCATGCTCCGTGCCGCCAGCTTCGGGTAAAACGAGAGCTTACGCACCGAGCTCACCGCCTTGTGCAATAACGGTCAGCGTATCGGAGATCTTCGCGAACATCTGCTCCGAGGTCTGGCCTGCGCGGTAGAGCTGGTGATATACCTCGCCGTCACGCAGGAAGAGGACGCGGCCCGCGTGGGAGGCGGCCTTGACGGAGTGGGTGACCATGAGGATGGTCTGGCCCTCGTCGTTTATCTCGCCGAACATGTTCAGCAGCGCGTCGGTAGCGCGGGAGTCGAGAGCGCCGGTCGGCTCGTCGGCGAGTATGATGCGCGGGCGGGTTATGAGCGCGCGGGCGACCGCGGCTCGCTGCTTTTCGCCGCCGGAGACCTCGTAGGGGTACTTGCCCAGGAGCTGGGCGATGCCGAGCCGCTGGGCGATGGGCCCGATGCGGCCGCTCATCTCCTCATAACTCTTGCCCGCGAGGACAAGGGGCAGGAAGATGTTGTCGCGCAGCGTGAAGGTGTCAAGGAGGTTGAAATCCTGGAACACAAAGCCCAGCTTGTCGCGCCTGAAGGCGGCGAGCTCGCGCTCGGGAATGCCGGTTATGTCGCGGCCGTCGAGCAGCACCTGGCCGGAGGTGGGACGGTCGAGCGCGGCGAGGATGTTCAGCAGCGTCGTCTTGCCGGAGCCGGACTCGCCCATGATGGCGACGTACTCGCCTTCCAGAACGGAAAAACTCACATTCGTGAGCGCCTGTACCTGCGCCCCGCCGAAGCGAGTGGTGTAAATTTTTTTGAGATTGGAAACCTCAAGCAGTGACATTTGAATGTCCCCTCCTTCTTGGATTAGCGTGGGCGGCATGATCCGAACCCGTTTTTGAGCGCGCCCACCGCCCCATGGCATCGCCGTCGCCGGTTGAAGGGCGGCAGCCCGTCTGCCCGCCGCCGTCATCGCCCTGAGACGGTGGGCGCACTCAAAAATCTCCGACCCTGCGGGTCGCCTGCCTGTGTCCGGCAAGGCTTGACGACGCAGACGGGCTGTCGCCCTTCAAGGAGGAAAACGCAGCCGGGCGCGAGCAGGCGCCCCGCAGGGCGGGATCGGATTATGCCGCCAACGCTATATATCATAACAGAGCGCCCCGGCGCGTTCCATCGCTTTGCCTTACATTAGCCCGGCTAATGTGACATTTTTGTAAGGTTCGGCCCGCAGCTGTGGACTGACACGCCGAATCGTATCTCTGTCATGGACATTTGTGCAGAGTGTACATACACAGTCCGTTTTTACGGGCGATATTGTAATTGCTTAATCCGCCGGCGGAGTGGTATAATACAGTATCTTTATGCGGAGGCATGGAGTGGGAAAAATATAGGCCGAGGAGCTGTTTTGACATGAATTATGAGCATCTACGCCGCGAGGACGCGGAGATTTTCGCCGCCATGGAGCAGGAACTCACGAGGCAGCGCGACCACATCGAGCTTATCGCTTCGGAGAACTTCACATCTCCGGCGGTCATGGAGGCCGTCGGCAGCCATCTCACCAACAAGTACGCCGAGGGTTATCCCGGAAAGCGTTTTTACGGCGGCTGCGAATACGTCGATATAGTTGAAAACATCTGCCGCGACAGGGCCAAGGAGCTCTTCGGCGCGGAGCACGCCAATGTCCAGCCGCACTCCGGCTCTCAGGCCAACGTTGCGGTCTACCTGGCGCTTACCAAGCCCGGCGACGTCATCATGGGCATGGACCTCGCCTGCGGCGGCCACCTCACCCACGGCTCGAAGGCGTCCATCACCGGCAAATACTTCGACGTGCGTCCCTACGGCGTGAATCCCGAGACGGAGCTCATCGACTATGACGAGATGCTCCGCATGGCCAAGGAGCTGCGCCCGAAGATGATAATCTCCGGCGCCTCTGCCTACTCCCGTATCATAGACTGGGCGAAGATCCGCGAGATCTGCGATGAGGTCGGGGCCTACATGTTCGTCGACATGGCCCACATCGGCGGCCTGGTCGCCGGCGGCGCGCACCCCTCGCCCGTGCCCTATGCCGACGTGGTCACGACGACCACGCACAAGACCCTGCGCGGCCCCCGCGGCGCGCTCATCCTCTGCAAGGAGGAGCTGGCGAAGAAGATTGACTCCGCCATCTTCCCCGGCACCCAGGGCGGCCCGCTCATGCACGTCATCGCGGGCAAGGCCGTCTGCCTCAAAGAGGCCATGCAGCCCGAGTTCGCGGAGTATCAGCATCAGGTCGTGCGCAACGCCGCGGCCCTTGCCGAGACTCTCTCCGCCGGCGGTGTCCGCCTCGTATCCGGCGGCACCGACAACCACCTGCTCCTGGCCGACGTCATGAGCATGGGCGTCACTGGCCGCGACATGCAGGAGCTGCTCGACCGCGCGCACATCACCGCCAACAAGAACGCCATACCTTTCGACCAGCAGCCGCCCCACCTGGGCAGCGGCGTGCGCTTCGGCTCCCCCGCCGCCACCACCCGCGGCATGAAGGAGCCCGAGATGCGCCGCATAGGTGAGCTCATTCTCCGCCTCATGCGCGAGCGCGACGCCGCCGTGCCCGAGGTCAAGGCCGAGGTCATGGACCTCTGCGAGCGCTTCCCGCTCTACAAGGGCGCCATCTGAGAAATGTACCGCGTATTCGTCGTCGAGGATGACCCCGTCATCGCCGGGGCGATATGCCGGCAGATGGAGAGCTGGGGGCTTGAGGCACGCTGCGCCGAGGACTTCGGCGCGGTCATGGCCGAATTTGCCGCCTTCGACCCCCAGCTCGTGCTGCTGGACATCTCTCTGCCGCGCTTCTCGGGCTACCACTGGTGCGCTGAGATACGCCGCGTGTCGCAGGTGCCGGTGATGTTCATCTCCAGCGCCTCGGACAACATGAACATCGTCATGGCCATGAACATGGGCGCGGACGACTTCATAGCCAAGCCCTTCGACCTCGAAGTGCTCATGGCCAAGGTTCAAGCGCTGCTCCGCCGCGCTTATGACTTCGCCGGGACGGGCAAGGTGCTCGAGTGCGGCGGGGCCGTGCTCGACCTCGCGGGCGGGGCGCTCCTGTACGGCGGCGAGCGCGTGGAGCTCACCAAAAACGAGCTGCGCATATTACAGGCGCTGATGGAAAACCACGGCTCTGTCGTCTCGCGCGACGCGCTGATGCTCCGGCTCTGGCAGACTGACAGCTTTGTCGACGAGAATACGCTCACCGTCAACGTCACACGGCTCCGGCGCAAGCTGGATGCCGTGGGGCTCGGCGACTTCATCAAGACCCGCAAGGGCTTGGGCTATATCATAGACTGAGGGGGCGAAGCAGAATGTTGATCCTCTCATATTTCAGGAAGCACTGGCATGGGCCGGTGCTTTTCCTGCTTTGCACCGCGATATGCGGTGTGGTGTTCTATCTCTACAAGCTGCCGGTGGAGTCGGTGCTTTACGCGGCGGCGCTCTGCCTTGTGCCCTGCCTGGGCTGGCTCATTGTGGACCTGACAGCCTATATCCGGCGCGTCAGGGAGCTGCGGGAGCTGACGCGCAGTATACGCGTCTCCATCGAGCGCCTGCCCGAGCCGCGCGACGGCGTTGAGGACGCCTACGACGCGCTGCTCCGCGAGCTTTGGGACGAAAAGAGCAAGCTGGACGCCGAGTACAGCGCCTCGCGCCGCGAGGCTGAGGACTACTACGTCATGTGGGCCCATCAGATAAAGACGCCCATCGCTGCGATGCGCCTTCTCCTTCAGCAGGGCGCGGAGCCGGACCGCGCGGCTGTCTCGGCGGAGCTTTTCCGCATAGAGCAGTACGTGGAGATGGTGCTCTCCTATCAGAGGCTGGGCAGTGACACGGTTGACCTTGTGCTCCGCCGCTCGGAGCTCGACCGCGTGGTGCGCGGCTGCGTGCGCAAATTTGCGGGGCTCTTCATAATGAAAAAGCTCCCGCTAGAACTTGAAGAGACCGGTCTTGAGGTGCTGACGGATGAGAAGTGGCTCTCCTTTGTAATAGAGCAGCTGCTCTCCAACGCGCTCAAGTACACCAAGGAGGGCCGGATCCGCATCTTTGCCGAGGGACGCAGCCTGATAATAGAGGACACGGGCACCGGCATAGCGCCCGAGGACATCCCGCGCCTCGGCGAGCGTGGCTTCACCGGCTACAACGGTCGCGCGGAAAAGGGCTCGACCGGTCTCGGTCTCTACCTCTGCCGCCGCATCTGCGGCAAGCTGGGCCACAGCCTGCGCTTTGAGTCCGAACTGGGTCGCGGCACGCGGGCCGTGATAGGCTTTTCCGACTACAAACTCGGCGTTGAATAAGCGGCGAAAAAAGGGGGACCCCGGCGGGGTCCCCCTTTTTTATTCATT
>URDK01000071.1 GCA_900546485.1 uncultured Eubacteriales bacterium | reverse complement strand
GCGCGCGCTTCGCCATGTCCCAGTTGGCCTTGATGAGCTCCCAGGGGAACACGCCTTCGGACCCTCCAAGGCCGCCGCCCAGATCGAGGGCAGCAAGGTCTTTGCCAAGGGGCTCATGAAGAAATACGACATCCCCACCGCGGCCTACGAGGTCTTTGACGACTTCGACGCCGCCATGGCCTACATCGAGTCCGCGCCCATCCCCGTCGTCGTCAAGGCCGACGGCCTCGCGCTCGGCAAGGGCGTCACGGTAGCCATGAGCCGCGAGGAGGCCCGCGAGGCTGTCCGCGCCGCCATGTGCGACCGCGTATTCGGCGAGAGCGGCGCCCGCCTCGTCATCGAGGAGTATCTCGAGGGCCCCGAGGTCTCCGTCCTCAGCTTCACGGACGGCGTGACCCTCGTGCCCATGCTCGCCTCCATGGACCACAAGCGCGCCCTGGACGGCGACGAGGGCCCGAACACCGGCGGCATGGGCGCCATCTGCCCGAACCCCTACTATACGCCGGAAGTCGCCGCCGAGTGCATGGAGAAAATATTCCTGCCCACAGTCCGCGCCATGAACGCCGAGGGCCGCACCTTCCGCGGCTGCCTCTACTTCGGCCTCATGCTGACGAAGGACGGCCCCAAGGTCATAGAGTACAACTGCCGCTTCGGCGACCCGGAGACCCAGGCCGTGCTCCCGCTGCTGGAGACCGACCTCCTCGACATCATGGAGGCCACCGCCGCGGGCCGCCTCTCCGAGGTGGACGTGAAGTGGTCGCAGGGCAGCTCCTGCTGCCTCATCCTCGCCTCCGGCGGCTATCCCAAGGCCTATAAGAAGGGCCTGCCCATCTCCGGCCTTGACGAAAAGGGCCAGCTCGCGGACGGGAGCGCCGAGGTGTTCCACGCCGGGACAAAGTGCGAGGACGGAAAATACTTCACCAACGGCGGCCGCGTCCTCGGCGTCACCGCCACCGCGCCCACGCTTGCCGAGGCCGTCCGCCGCTCCTACGCCGCGGCGGAGAACATTAGCTTCGAGGGATTGCACAAGCGCATGGACATAGGCGCACGCGCGCTCAAAGCCTGAGCCAAACTAATAAATATAACCGGAGGTCAAGATATGGCGGTCTATCGGGTATATGTCGAGAAAAAGTCACCTTATGACGTTGAGGCCCAGGGCGTGCTCGCGGAGCTGCGCTCGCTGCTGGGCATAGAGGGCCTGAGCGCTCTGAGGCTCCTCAACCGCTACGACGTGGAGGGCCTGGACGAGGCGCTCATGCGCCGCTGCCTGCCCGTCGTGTTCTCGGAGCCGCAGGTCGATATCGTCCACACGCAGCTGCCGGAGGCGGACGAGGTGTTCGCCGTCGAGTACCTGCCCGGCCAGTTCGACCAGCGGGCGGACTCCTGCGCCGAGTGCGTGCAGCTGCTCTCCCAGGCCGAGCGCCCCGCCGTCCGCACGGCGAAGGTCTATCTGCTCTCCGGCTCCGTCACGCCGGAGGAGCTCGCAAAGATAAAGCACTACCTCATCAACCCCGTCGAGAGCCGGGAGGCCTCGCTCGATACGCGCGCCACCATCGCCGAGAACTACCCGGAGCCCGACGACGTCGCCGTGCTCGAGGGCTTCACCGCCCTGGACCGCGCGGGGCTTGAGGCGCTCATCGCCCGCATGGGCCTCGCCATGGACGCGGACGACGCGGAGTTTTGCCGCGAGTACTTCAAATCCGAGGGCCGCGAGCCCAGCGTCACGGAGCTGCGCGTGCTCGATACATACTGGTCCGATCACTGCCGCCACACCACCTTCGGCACCATCCTCGACGGTGCGGAGATAGCCGACGCGCGCGTCCGCGCATCTTACGAGCACTGCCTTGCCATGCGCCGCGAGCTGGGCCGGGAGAACAAGCCCCTCACGCTCATGGAGCTCGCAACCCTAGGCGCAAGGTACCTCAAAAAGACGGGGAAGCTCAAAAACCTCGACGAATCCGAGGAGATAAACGCCTGCTCCGTGCGCATCACGGCGGACGTGGACGGGCACGACGAGCCCTGGCTGCTCATGTTCAAGAACGAGACGCACAACCACCCGACGGAGATAGAGCCCTTCGGCGGCGCGGCAACCTGCATCGGCGGCGCGATCCGCGATCCCCTCTCCGGCCGGGCCTACGTGTATCAGGCAATGCGCGTCACCGGCGCGGGCGACCCGCTGGTGCCGGTGAGCGAGACGCTGCCCGGCAAGCTGCCTCAGCGCAAGCTCGTCACCACCGCCGCGGCTGGTTACAGCTCCTATGGCAACCAGATCGGCCTCGCCACTGGCCTGGTGGACGAGCTCTACCACCCCGGCTATGTCGCAAAGCGCATGGAGATAGGCGCGGTCGTGGCCGCCGCGCCCGAGGCGAACGTCATCCGCGCTGAGCCCGTGCCGGGCGACCTCGTCATCCTGCTCGGCGGGCGCACGGGCCGCGACGGCTGCGGCGGCGCGACCGGCTCGAGTAAGGCCCACGGCCTCCACAGCCTCGAGACCTGCGGCGCCGAGGTGCAGAAGGGCAACGCCCCCGTGGAGCGCAAGCTCCAGCGCCTCTTCAGAAACGGCGAGGCCACGCGGCTCATCCGCCGCTGCAACGACTTCGGCGCGGGCGGCGTCTCCGTCGCGATAGGTGAGCTGGCCGACGGCCTGGACATCGACCTCGATAAGGTCCCGCGCAAGTACGCCGGCCTCGACGGCACGGAGCTTGCCATCTCCGAGAGCCAGGAGCGCATGGCAGTCGTCGTCTCCGCCGCGGACGCGGAGCGCTTCCTCGCCCTCGCGGCGGCGGAGAACCTGGAGGCCACGGTCGTGGCCACGGTCACTGCCGAGCCGAGGCTACGCATGCGCTGGCGCGGCAAGACGATCGCCGACCTCAGCCGCGAGTTCCTCGCCTCCAACGGCGCGGAGAAGCACGCGCGCGTGAGCGTGCCCGAGACCTGCGTCGAGGACCACAGCCCCTCCGTGTCCGGCTCTCTCGAGGAAAAGCTCTCGGCGCTGATGAGCGACCTTTCCACTTGCTCGCGGCGGGGCCTGGGCGGCAGGTTCGACAGCACGATAGGCGCGGGCACGGTGGTCATGCCCTACGGCGGCGCGCGGCAGCTGACGCCCATGCAGAGCATGATAGCCAAGCTCCCCGTCATGGGCGAGACGAAAACCTGCTCGGCCATGGCCTACGGCTTTGAACCCCGCGTGTCGGAGCAGAGCCCCTACCTCGGCGCGTACCTCGCAGTTGTCGAGAGCGCGGCGCGGCTGGTGGCCTCGGGCATGGGGCACGAGCACATATACATGAGCTTTCAGGAGTATTTCGAGCGCCTGCGCACGGAGCCTGAGCGCTGGGGCAAGCCCTTTGCCGCGCTGCTCGGCGCGCTGGAGGCTCAAATCGGCCTCGGTATGGCAGCGATAGGCGGCAAGGACAGCATGTCCGGCAGCTTTGAGGACATGGACGTGCCGCCCACGCTGGTGAGCTTCGCCGTGACGCCGGGGAACGTGGACGACGTGATAACGCCGGAGCTCAAGGCCGCGGGAGACCGCCTGGCGCTGCTTTACGCCGACCCCTTCGACGCGGAGGCGACGCTGAGGATGTTCGCGGAGGCTGAGAGCCTGATGCGCGCGGGCAAGGTGCGCGCGGCCTGGGCCGTCGGCAGCGGCGGCGTGGCCGAGGGCCTGTGCAAGATGGCCTTCGGCAACGGCCTGGGCGTGGAGATAGAGCCGGGCTTCGACAGAGCGAAGCTCTTCGGCTGGCGCTTCGGCGGCATGATACTCGAGACCGTGCCGGACTGCTCGGCGGGCGAGACGATAGGCCGCGTGGGCGCAGACTACGTCTTCCGCTGCGGCGGCGAGCGCGCGGACATGAATGCCGTGCAGGCGGCCTGGGAGGGCAAGCTCGAGCCTGTGATGCCGAACCTGGACGCGCCCGGGCAGGGCCACGAGCAGGTTCGGAAGCTGAGCTTCACCGCCGCGGCGCGACCGCTGCCCGCGATAAAGACGGCGCGGCCCCACGCGCTTATCCCGGTTTTCCCCGGCACGAACTGCGAATACGACACGGCGCGCGCGCTCCGTCGCGCGGGCGCGGAGCCGGAGATACTGGTCATACGCAACCTGAGCCCGGCGGATGTCGCCGAGAGCGTGGACCGCGTGGCGGAGGCGATAGCTCGCAGCCAGATGATAGTCCTGCCCGGCGGTTTCTCGGGCGGCGACGAGCCGGACGGCAGCGCAAAGCTGATGGCGGCCTTCTTCCGCAGCGCAAAGCTGACGGACGCGGTGCACGAGCTGCTCAATAAGCGCGACGGCCTGATGCTGGGCATCTGCAACGGTTTCCAGGCGCTCATAAAGCTGGGTCTGGTACCCTTCGGACGCATAGTTGAGACGGATGAGAGCTGCCCGACGCTGACTTACAACGCGATAGGCCGCCACCAGAGCATGCTGGTGCGCACGCGCGTGGCATCGGACCTGAGCCCCTGGCTGTCGCGCTGCAAGGTGGGCGACATCCACACCGTGGCGATCTCGCACGGCGAGGGCCGGTTCGTGTGCCCGGAGCCGCTGCTCGGCGAGCTCGAGCGCCGCGGCCAGCTGGTGACGCAGTATGTGGACCTCACGGGAGAGCCGACGATGGACGTACAGTCGAACCCGAACGGCTCGGTGCTGGCCGTGGAGGCCATCTGCTCGCCCGACGGCCGCGTGCTGGGCAAGATGGGCCATACGGAGCGCAGCGGCGCGGGTCTCTATCAGAACGTGCCCGGCGTTGGCCTCCAGCCCATCTTCGAGAGCGGCGTGGATTATTTCAGATAATAGCTTAATAAGCGCGAAAAAGCGGCGTCCCCGTGCGGGGACGCCGCTCTTTTTGTCAGTGAGTGTAATCCAGGAAGCGCACCTTGTCGCCCAGGTCGGCGGCAATTATGTCCTTCATGCGTTTTGCAAAGGGGCAGGGATAACCTATCGGAGTTCCCTTTTGTATGCAGCTTGCAAAGGCTATGGTGTCTGCGCCTCGCTTGACAAGCTCTCTGGCGCGGAGCACGGCCTTCTTTGCGGGACAGCCTCCGCAGTTTATGAAGCCGATGAGCTCGATGTCTTCATCTACGCCCTCAAATGCGCCCTTTCGCTCGCGTATCATGCGGAAGTCCGTTGTTCCGGGGCAATAGTCCTCGGTTTGCATGCAGCGGATGATGCCGACCTTCATTTCAGTTCCTCCTGTTCTTGCCGCCCGAGAGATTCTCATCGGCGCGTCTTATTATCTCACGCACCAGTTTTGATGCTTCCTCCCCGTCGCCGTTTTGCAGGGCGCGTGTCAGCTCGGTGTGCAGCTGGATGGAGCGCTTGCGCTCCTTGGCAGAGCGGAAGTGCGCGGAGGTCAGACCGCGCAAGGGACCGTGAAAGGCCTTGAAGGTCATGGCGTAGACGTCGTTGCCCGAGAGCTTGGTGAGGTGGTAGTGATAATCGACGATTGCGTCCACGAGCTCCTCGCCGGAGCGGGTCCGGATCCTCGCAAGCAGCCCGGCGAGCTCTCCGTCCGCAGGTCCCGCGCCGCTCTCGCAGGCGAGGCGGGCGCACTCGCACTCGATGAGTACGCGCAGGTCCATGAGATCGTGCAGCAGCGAGACGTCCATCTTGGCCGAGCCATATTCCATGATGACCGACAGCGTCTGCGGCGTCGCCTCGCGCAGAAAGTCCGAGACGAAGGCGCCCTTGCGCGGCACGATGCGCACAAAGCCCTTGCGCTCCAGCTCCAGCATGCCGAGATTTACGCTGCTGCGGCTCAGTCCGTAGCGTACGGCCAGATCGCGCTCGGCTTCCAGCCGGGTGCCGGGCGTGAGCTTCCCCGACAGTATCTGAGCCTCTATCTCCCTGACGAAGCTCTCGCGCTTTGAGTTTTCCGCAGTTCCGGCCATAGCTTACCTCCAAAATGCCTTATCTCCATGCTACAAGGATAAACTGAAACGGACATAAAATCAAGCTCGGGCTCCGGATGAAGAAAAATTGTGCAAAATCTAACAAAGAGCGATTGAAAACTGCGCTTTGTCCGTATATAATGCTGTTGTGGCCATACCAGAGGATTCGGAATAAACATATAAAAGGAGGTCAGGCGATGCAAAAATACGACGTAGTGGTGGTCGGCGCCGGTAACGGCGGGCTGGCTGCCGCCGCATGTCTCGCAAAGGCCGGGAAAAGGGTGCTGCTGCTCGAGAAACACAACCTGCCCGGCGGCTGCGCCACCAGCTTCCGGCGCGGGCGCTTCGAGTTCGAGTCCGCGCTGCACGAGCTCTGCCAGATGGGCGAGCCGGGGCAGGGCGGACACGTCCGTGAGCTGCTCGACGAGCTGGGGCTCGACGTGGAGTGGGTGCCGGTAGACGAGGCCTTCCGCTCCATAAGCACCGACCCGGAGGACGGTTACGACGTGACCATCCCCGCCAGCGAGCAGGGCTTCCTGGACGCCTTGGAAGAGGCCGTTCCCGGCTGCCGCGCCTCCATGGAAAACCTCATGGAGCTCACGCGGATGATAGGCGACGGCGTGGACTGGCTCTATGAGTACAACAACGATCCGCCCAAGCTGCCCATGCTGATGAAGTGGGCGGACCTCATGCGCTGCGTTTCCGTGCCGACAGACGAGATGCTCATAAAGCTCGGCGTACCGAAGAAGGCGCGCGAGATCTACGAGAGCTACTGGGACTACGTCGGCGTGGACTCCACCAAGATGAGCTTTGCCGTCTACGCGCAGATGTTCAGGATGTACCTCAATTTCAAGCCCTATATCTGCAAAATGCGCAGTCACGAGATAGCCATGGCCTTCGATAAGCGCATACGGGAGCTGGGCGGCGACATCTGGTACAACACCGAGGCCGCGAAGATCGACGTGAAGGACAATAAGGTACAGGGCGTCACGCTGAAGGACGGGACGCACATCGCCTGCGAACGCGTGGTGTCGAACCTGATGCCGACGGTGGTGTTCTCGAAGATGGTGGACCCCGCCGAGGTGCCGGAGCGCGACCGCCGCTCCTGCAACGCCAGAAAGCTCGCGCAGAACTGCTTCACCATCTACCTCGGCCTCGACGCCACGGCGGACGAGCTGGGAATCGAGGGCTACGACACCTTCGTGCGCGACACGGGCGACACGCTCCGTCAGTACGAGACCTCGGCGTCCATCGAGACGCACAAGACCTACTGCGTCACCTGCCTGAACCGTGCCATACCCGACTGCTCGCCTCCGGGTACATGCATCCTCTCGTTCTCGAAGTTCTACTCGGCCGACGCCTTCGCGGACGTGACGGAGCGCGAGTATTTCGAGCTCAAGACGAAGATTGCCGAGGAGACGATAGTCCACTTTGAAAAGTGGTTCAAGGTCGATATACGCAGCCACATAGAGGAGATAGTCACGGCGAGCCCCGTGACCTTCGCGCGCTATATCGGCACGCCGCAGGGCGACGTCTACGGCTACGCGAGCGAGATGTGGGACGGCATGTTCCCGCGCGTCATGTCCTGCGAAAAGCTGGACTACACGATAAAGGGCCTGCGCTTCTGCGGCGGCCACGGCACGAACATGGACGGTTACAGCCAGGCCTATCTCTCCGGCGCAGAGGCGGCGAGATATACGCTCAAGGACATGAAGGAGGGCCGCTGAGATGAAGTACAGCTATGACCGCGCCCCGATAAAGAAGATATCCCTCTCGGGCTTTCTCTCCATGGTCTCCGTGCGCAACAAGCGCATCGCCGCGGCCCCGGACAGCCTGCCCGTCTCGGAGTTCAACGCCAACTGCCTCGCGAAGAGCCTGCACCCGGCCGCGCAGTACGTGAAGATAGCGCGGGTGGACGAGCACCGGGACGCCAAGAGCTTCACGCTCCTTCCGGACGAGGCGCGCGGAACGAAGAGCCTCGCCTTCTTCCGCGCCAGCCAGTATGTCAGCGTCGGGCTCAACATAGGCGGCACGGTGCTTGCGAAGCCCTATACCATCCGCTCCGGTCCCGGCTCCGCGCTGGGCGAGGCGGGCACGAGCTATGTGCTGACCATAAAGCGCACTGAGCCCGGCTATGCCTCGAAGTGGATACTTGAAAACTGGAAAGTCGGCGACTGCCTTGAGCTCTCCGGTCCGCTGGGCGATTTCTACTACGACCGCATCCGCGACGCAAAGAGCGTCGTGGCCCTCGCGGGCGGCAGCGGCATCACGCCCTTCTTCTCGATGGCTGAGGCCATTGCCGATGGCATCGAGGACTTCGACCTCACCATCCTCTACGGCAGCCGGACGGCCGAGGGCATACTCCTGCGCGAGGAGCTCGACGCCGTCATCGCACGCACCAAGGGCCGCGTGAAGGTGGTCCACGTCCTCAGCGACGAGGAGCGCGAGGGCTATGAGCACGGCTTCCTCACGGCGGAGCTGGTGAAAAAGTACGCGCCGGAGGGCGATTACTCGGTGTTCATGTGCGGGCCGCAGGCGATGTACGATTACGAGGAGCAGGAGCTTCAAAAGCTCGGCCTGCCACGCCGCCGCATCCGCCGCGAGCTCTCGGGCGACTGCATAATGTCCGAGCCCGCAGGCGTGAAGTACAAGCTGACCATCGACGTACACGGTTACCGCCGCACGATAGACTGCCTCGCAAACGAGAGCCTGGAGTGGGCCATAGAGCGCGCGGGCATCAAGGCCCCAACGCACTGCCGCAGCGGAGAGTGCGGCTGGTGCCACGCGCGGCTGGTGTCCGGCGAGGTTTTCGTGCCCGAGAGCGCCGACGGCCGCCGCGGCGCGGATGTGAAGTTCGGCTGGGTCCACCCCTGCGCCAGTTTCCCGCGCTCCGACGTGGAGCTTGAGATCTTCCCCGGCTGAGAACATGAAAAACCGCCGCCCTTCTCAGGGCGGCGGTACTGTTTTTGAGGTTCTCAGAAAAGGCCGGAGATGCGTCCGTCCTCGTCCACGTCAATGCGCTCGGCGGCGGGGGACTTGGGCAGACCGGGCATGGTCATGATGTCGCCAGTCAGGGCCACGATGAAGCCCGCGCCGGCGGAGACCTTCAGCTTGCGCACCGTCAGCGTGAAGCCCTCGGGCGCGCCCAGTTTGGCGGGGTCGTCCGAGAAGGAGTACTGCGTCTTGGCCATGCATACGGGGAGTTTCCCGAAGCCCAGAGCCTCGAGCTGACGGAGCTCCTTCTCCGCCGGGCCGGTGAAGGCGACGGCGCCCGCGTGATAGACGCGCTTGGCCACGGCCTCTATCTTGCCGCGGATATCGAGCTCATCGGGGTAGGCGAAGCGGAAATCGCTCGGCTCCTCACAGAGGCGCACTACCTCGCGCGCGAGCTCGATGCCGCCCTCGCCGCCCTTTGCCCAGACCTCGCTGAGCGCGACATTTACACCGAGCTCACGGCAGCGGCGCTCGACCAGAGCAAGCTCCGCCTCGGTATCGGTCGGGAAGCGGTTTATGGCGACGACGCAGGGCAGGCCGTAGACGTTTTTGATGTTGTCGACGTGCCGCAGCAGGTTGGGCAGGCCGCGCTCGAGCGCCTCGAGATTTTCCTCGCCGAGCTCGCCCTTCGCTGCGCCGCCGTGGTGCTTGAGCGCGCGCACCGTCGCCACGACGACGACGGCCGAGGGACGCAGGCCGGACATGCGGCACTTGATGTCGAAAAACTTCTCCGCGCCAAGGTCGGCGCCGAAGCCGGCCTCCGTGACCGCGTACTCGCCGAGCCGGAGTGCCATGCGTGTGGCCGTGACGCTGTTGCAGCCGTGGGCGATGTTTGCAAAGGGTCCGCCGTGGACGAAGGCGGGCGTGCCCTCCAGCGTCTGCACGAGGTTGGGCTTGAGCGCGTCCTTGAGGAGCGCCGCCATGGCCCCGGCCGCGCCGAGCTGACCTGCGGTCACAGGCTGCTCGTCGTAGGTGTAGCCCACGACGATGCGGGCGAGGCGCGCCTTGAGATCGGCGATGCCGGAGGCGAGGCAGAGCACGGCCATGACCTCGCTTGCGACTGTGATGTCGAAGCCGTCCTCGCGCGGCACGCCGTTCACGCGGCCGCCGAGGCCGTCGGTGATGAAGCGCAGCTGCCTGTCGTTCATGTCAACGGCGCGGCGCCAGGTGATGCGCCGGGGGTCTATGTTCAGGGCATTGCCCTGGTAGATGTGGTTGTCGAGCATGGCGGCAAGCAGGTTGTTTGCCGCGCCTATGGCGTGGAAGTCGCCGGTGAAGTGGAGGTTGATGTCCTCCATGGGTATGACCTGGGCGTAACCGCCGCCGGCCGCGCCGCCCTTTATGCCGAACACGGGCCCGAGCGAGGGCTCGCGCAGCGCCACGACGGAGCGCTTGCCTATCTTACGCAGCGCATCCGAGAGGCCGACGGTGGTCGTGGTCTTCCCCTCGCCCGCCGGGGTGGGGTTGATGGCGGTGACGAGTATGAGCTTGCCGTCCTCTCCCGGGGCCTTGAGCAGGGCGGGATCTATCTTGGCCTTGTAACGGCCGTAGCACTCGACAAAGCTCTCGTCGATGCCGGCCTTGGCGGCGACTTCGGTTATGGGCAGGGGGACGGCTGCCTGGGCAATTTCAATATCGGTCATGGCGCACCTCTTTTGTCAGAAATCCCTTTTATTCTACCATACAACGAGGATTTGTAAAGCTCCGGGCAGCAACGCAACCCCAGGTTGCGCAGATTCAAGCCCCCGGTTGCTTGCCTCAAAGCGGTGTGGATGCTATACTCGAGCCACAAGCACAAAGGAGGCGGAGAATATGAAGCTGTCTGAGAAGATATTGTACAGCCGCAAGCGCGCGGGACTCTCGCAGGAGGCACTGGCTGATATGGTCGGTGTGTCGCGCCAGGCGGTATCAAAGTGGGAGACCGGCGAGACTCTGCCGGAGACGGCGAAGCTCTCCGCGCTGGCCGCGGCGCTGGGCGTTTCCGTGGACTGGCTGCTCTCGGATGAGGAGCCGCTATCGCAGCCCGAGCAGACGGAGGACTGGACGGACAAGCTCCCGCGCATGCTCCGCGGCGCAGCAAAGCGCTGGGGCTGGCTGGCGGGTGTGTACCTCGCCGTGGTGGGCGCGCTGTTTGCAGGCATGGGAGCGCTGGCGCGGCTGATGTCGAGGAGTATGTTCGACGGCTTCACGTCTGCGGCAGGTGACTTGGGACTGGGACTCGGTGGAGACTTTGTTTCCGTGGGCGGAGATGTTTTCTCCGGCTTTGCCAGGAATAATCCCGTCTATACCATGGGCGGCGTGATCATGGTCTTTGGTCTCATTCTCTGCGCCGCTGGTATCGTCCTCGCCATAGTGCTCAAGCGCAAGAGCAAATAATCAATATAATTTAAAAGCGCCGTCTCAAACGAGACGGCGCTTTACCGGGTTTTAGGCGGATTCAGAGTCCTCTTCGCGCTCGCGGAAGAGCAGCGTCACGCACCAGAGGGCGGCCAGTCCGACCAGCGTGTACACCACGCGGCTCACCGTTGCGGTCTGCCCGCCGAAAAGCCACGCAACCAGGTCGAAGCGGAACAGACCGATGCTGCCCCAGTTCAGCCCGCCGATGATGGCGAGTACGAGTGCGATGCGGTCCATTATCATGCCTCGCAGCCTCCTTTTTATCTGACTTCGAGCATTAGCTTGCCCGCGGCGCGGCACAAATATTCATTCGACAAAAGTAGTGCCGAATCGACAGTCTTCGCTCTTGCAAAGGCGGCGCTTTTGCGTTATTCTTTCATCACAGCTTATCCAATTGCTGACCCGTCAAACGGCGGGCCATCATGCGGGGACCCGGCTCATATCTTTATCCCACAACCCTGTTTTGGCGGACTGTTCCCACAGTCCGCCGCCTTTTTTTGTTTATTTTCCGCATTATACATTAAAATAATCATCCGCCCTTTTTCGCGGGACTTTCCCGAAGCAAGGCGATATGCTTTCACTATAAACGTCGTATGCAAAGGAGAAAGGTCATGCCCGCTCTATTGACCAGGACCCGCGTCGGACGCGGGGGGATAGTTCAGGTGCCCGTAAACGAGATAGACCCCAACCCGAACCAGCCGCGCCGGGTATTCGACGGGGAGAGCCTCGCCGCGCTCGCTGAGAGCATAGCCCAATACGGGGTGCTCTCGCCCATAAGCGTGCGGCTGCACTACGGCCGCTACGAGCTCATTGCCGGCGAGCGCCGCCTGCGCGCTGCCCGGCTCGCCGGGCTGACGCGTGTGCCCTGCCGCATCCTCGACGTGGACATGGAGGAATCCGGCCTGCTGGCGATGGTGGAAAACCTCCAGCGCGAGGACCTCGACTTTGTCGAGGAGGCCCGGGGAATATCGAACCTGATACGCATGTTCGACATGAGCCAGGAGGAGGCCGCGAGGCGTCTGGGTCTCAGCCAGAGCGCCGTGGCGAACAAGCTCCGGCTCCTCAAGCTGCCGCCGGACATACTGGCCGCCCTGCGCGACAAAGGCCTGACGGAGAGGCATGGCAGGGCGCTTCTCCGTCTCGGCACGCCGGAGGAGCAGCGCGCCGCCCTCGCCGCCATCTGCGACCAGGGCCTCAACGTCGCCCAGACCGACGCCTACATAGATGCCCTCCTCGCCGCCAAAAATGCCGAGGAAAAGCCCGCGCGCCGCCGCGCCTTTATCCTCAAGGACGTGCGCGTCTTTCTCAACACCCTCACTCACAGCCTGGATTTGATGAAGCAGGGCGGCATCGCCGCCGGCATGAAGAAGCAGGAGACGGAGGACGAGCTCATCGTCACGATATCGATACCGAAAAAATGACGCGGCCCGTCACATGTGAAAACGGCAAAAAATTCGCCCGCCTCTTGAGGCGGGCGAAAGATTTACTTATTGAGTTCCTGCTCAGCTGATGGTGCCGGTGGCGGTGATATTCTCAAGCTCCGTGCCGCCGTACTTGCCCTGGAAGTGCCAGCTCACCTCAGCCGTGGCCGGGATGGCGGAGGAGGAGAGCTCGATGCTGCCCTCGGCCAGCTCATTGGTGCCGAGGCCCGGGCCCTCATACTCGATGGCCTTGGTGTCGAACTCCCAGGTCTGGCCGCCGATAGTCACGCTCAGACCGTGCCAGGCCTCGTTGTTGTAGAGGCTGTAAGACTCGGTCGAGACCTTGAACGAGAGCGTGGCGCCGTTCGCGCCGGGCGTCAGCGTCCAGTCGACCACTATGTTGAGGCCCGTATCCGTTTCGGAGCGGAAGCTGCCGCTCGAAGCGCTGACCGCGGGGGTCGGGGTCGGAGTGGGGGTCGGAGTCGGTGTAGGCGTGGGAGTGGGGGTCGGAGTGGCGGAAGCGGTAGGCTCAGCGGTCTCCTGAGTAGGCGGAGTGGGGACGGACACGTCAGCGGGGTCTGTGCTGTCAGACGGGGCGTCCGTCACGGTTCCGACGCCGGGATCGTCCGAGGGCTCGGTGGTATCATCCCCGCCGCCGCGGAGGATGAAGATGAGCGCAACGACGATAATTACAAGGATAAGCAGCGCAAGTATTGCGCCGGCAGGACTTTTGTTCTTTCCAGACATAAGGATCACCTCTCGCCTAATTATATCGTTTAGACGATGAAAGTCAAACAAAGTTTCGGTTACAAATCACGGACTCTCAGTGTGCGCATGGAGTTGAGAACGGCGAGCACCATCACGCCGACATCAGCAAAAATGGCGAGGGACATGCCCACAATGCCGAATGCGCCGAGGGCCAGGAAGGCCAGCTTCACGCCTATCGCAAAGACGATGTTGGCGCGCACGATGCCCATGCAGCGGCGGGAGAGACGGATGGCGAGGGGCAGTTTGGCCGGGTCGTCATCCATTATCACGACGTCGGCGGCCTCTATGGCGGCGTCGGAGCCCAGTGCGCCCATGGCAATGCCCACGTCCGCGCGGGCGAGCACCGGCGCGTCGTTCACGCCGTCGCCCACGAAGGCGACCTTGCCGTCCGTGGCCTTGATGAGCTCCTCAAGCGCCTCGACTTTGCCGCCGGGCAGCAGGCCGGCGCGATAATCGCTGATGCCCAGCTCCTTCGCCGCGAGCGCCGCCGCCTTTTCGGAGTCTCCGGTCAGCATGACCGTGCGCGCGCCGAGGGCCTCAACGGCCTCGATGGCGGCCTTGGCGTTGGCCTTCGGCGCGTCGGCAAGCAGGATGCAGCCGAGATAGGCGCCATCGGCCGCAACATGGACCACAGTGCCCGCGTCCTCGGGGTCGGCGCAGTCAATGCCGAGCTTGGACATGTAGCGCCGGTTGCCCGCAGAGACGTGCAGGCCGTCCACGATGGCGCTCACGCCGCCGCCCTGCTCCTCGTGCGCGTCGGTAACGCGGCTCTTTGCATCCGGGGAGCCCGCGGCCTCGACCAGACTGCGGCTTATGGGATGATTCGACCAGCTTTCGGCCAGCGCTGCGAGCTCCAGCAGCCGCTCGCGCGTGACGCCCGTCTCCGGACGCGCGCCGATGACCTCGAATTCGCCGCGGGTCAGCGTGCCGGTCTTGTCGAACACAACGCAGCGTGTTCCGGCCAGCGCCTCTATGCCCGTCGAGCCCTTGAGGAGCACGCCGCGGGTGGAGGCACCGCCCATGCCGCCGAAAAAGCCCAGCGGCACGGAGATGACAAGCGCGCAGGGGCAGCTGATGACGAGGAAGGTGAGCGCGTTTTCAATGTATGCCGTCCAGCCGGCATCCAGGCCCTGGGCCAGGCGGATGAGCGGCGGCAGCAGTGCCAGCAGCAGCGCCGCGGCGCAGACCACGGGCGTGTATATGCGTGCAAAGCGGGTTATGAATTTTTCGGAGCGCGATTTGCGCGCCGAGGACTCCTCGGCAAGCTTCAGAATGCGGGACACCGCGCTCTCGCCGAAGGGCTTGGTGGTGCGGATGCGCAGCAGGCCGGTCAGGCTGACGCAGCCGCTGGAGATCTCGTCGCCCGACGCGCAGGGTCTCGGCAGGCTCTCGCCCGTGAGCGCGACGGTATTGAGCGCGGAGGCGCCGGAGACGACGACGCCGTCGATGGGGATCTTCTCTCCCGGCTGTACGGTGATGACCGTGCCGACCTCCACCTCATCGGGATCGACGCGATGGAGCGCTCCGTTCTCTCCCGCAACGTTCGCGTAGTCGGGGCGGATATCCATGAGCTCCGTGATATCGCGGCGGCTCTTGCCGATGGCATACGACTGGAACCACTCGCCCACCTGGTAAAAG
>URDK01000070.1 GCA_900546485.1 uncultured Eubacteriales bacterium | reverse complement strand
TGGAACTGGTGAACATTTACAACACTGATCTGGCAGCGTTGGATTATACCATGCCGAAGAACAGCTTTAGCATTACCTTTACCATTGAAGGTATGGACAGCGTTCTGGCTGCGTAAACTGTAATAAACCTTATTAAAAAAAGATTCCTCTCAACAGGTTAGTGGTTGGGAGGAATTTTTTTGCTTTGGGGATGGATTCGTCAGGAAATGGGGGATGCTAACTTTGGCTTTGCACGTTAGGATTTTGTTAGGATAACACAAAAAAGGCATAATACAAATTCCGGTTCAGGAACTGTATTATACCTTTTTTGCGTGATATTTTGTGGGGTGGGAGATGGGATTCGAACCCACGATCTTCGGGACCACAATCCGACGCTTTAACCAGCTAAGCTACACCCACCATATATGCGTCCCTCTGCGGGACTTTTGGCGCGCCTTACTGGATTCGAACCAGTGGCTTACTGCTTAGAAGGCAGTTACTCTATCCAGCTGAGTTAAAGGCGCTTTTGGAGCGGGTGATGGGAATCGAACCCACGTATCCAGCTTGGAAGGCTGGTGTTCTACCATTGAACTACGCCCGCGTGCCTGAATATGTTACCATTCCTTGCGCCCGATGTCAACGTTTTTATTCCGTCACAGCACGACTATCGTCACGCCGTTGTTCGCGCACTCGAGGTCGTGGTCGCGGCGGAGCTCGTCGCAGAGGGCAAAGGCGCGCCGCGTCGACTCGTCAAATATAGAAAAGCGCTCGCCCGGGATGTAGTCGCGTATCTTCCCGCGCGCCTTCTGCCGCTCGAGATAGGCGCGGACCTCGACGCGTATCTTCCCGCCCTTGCCGCTCGAGCCGTAGCCGTGGATGAGCTTCACCGCCGAGGCCCCCAGCGTCCGGCCGTTCTCGATGGCATAGGTCGCGCGGCGCACGGCGAGGTCGGCTGTCGGCATGTCGTATTTTATATTGACCTCCTTGAGATAGCCCATGTCACGCCCTCTCGCGTATCGCGGAGCACTTGCACACCGCGGCGCACATGCCGCAGCCCGCGCATTTGGCCGCGTCGATGACCGGGCTGCGCCCGCTTATCGCCGGGCAGCCTAGCCGTCCGCAGGCGCCGCAGCGGCGGCAGCGGTTCGCGTCCGTCTCATACGTCCGGCCAGCGCCGCCACGGTGGAGCAGCGCACACTCGCCGCGGACTATTATGGCCCGCGCGCCGCTGCTCTCAGCCCTGAGCGCGGCTTCGATGCCGTTTACGTCGTTTGCCTCGAGCTCCAGGGGCTCGATACCGCAGCGGCGGCAGAGCTCGGCGGGGTCTCCCCCGCCCTTTTTCTCGTCCACGATCACGAGGGTGCCGCCCGTTTCGGCCAGCAGGCGCAGAGCGTCCTCCGTGAGTTCCGCGGAGCCGGTGACGGCGGCGGTATCGCGTACAGACTCGGGCAGCGCGGCGGTGAAGCCCGCGAGCGCCGCGGCGGCGGTACCCCTGCCCCAGGCGGCGTCCAGCGCCAGGAAGGGCCGCTTTCCGCCGAGCAGCGAGCAGCCGCCGTCGCCTATCGTGCGCAGCCAGAGCTTGGCCGCGGCGTAATAGACGCCCCTGTACGGGCAGCCGGGGCACATCTCCTCCCGCGCACAGTCAGCGACGAAGCGCTCGGGCTGCTTGCGGTATTTGCGCGCCTCCGGCGCGTCGGGCTCGGCGGCATAATCGGCCTCCGGGTCGAGGGCGACTATCCTGTCCCCGGCCTCCGAGGCGGCAAAGGCCTCGCGCAGGCTTGCAAAGCTCTCCCCCGCTTCCGGCATGAGCACGGCGACGCCGCCCGTGACGCGGCTCGCGGGCAGCTCCGCCGCTGCGCCGAGCACCACGAGGGCACGCGCCCCGGCAAGCGAGGCGCCGAGGGCGGCGTACACGGCGGTGTGCGCCTCGGCGCACTTGAGCACACGCAGTCCCTCGGGCGCGGAGAACTCCGTGTCCGAGGTGAAGACCAGCCGGCACCCGGCGGCATATGCGCTTTTGAGAGCGGTTTCGAGGCTCATCACAGCACCTCCCGGTTATATATGGGCTTTACGAATCTCCGGCCGCGCCACATTATGGCGGCCACGCTGATGAGGCTTATCACCTGCAGCCCGGCGATGACGGAGCGGATGGGCAGAAGCTCGCCCAGCGCCCCGGCGATGAGCTGGCCTATGACGCTGCCGAGGGTGGTGAACATGAGGAACACGCCGTTGAAACGGGCGCGGCAGGCGTCGGGCACATAGCTCTGCGTCGCGGAGATGCGGATATTGTACGAGTTGACGGCGAGGAAGCCCGAGACGAAGCACATCACGAGCATGAGGTCCCGAGGCACGAACACGAAGCCGCCCTCGAGGAAGCAGATGGAGGCATAGACCGTGAGCGCTATGGCGAACTTGTGCTGCGGCTTGTAGTGTACACGGTAGTGCACTATGCCGCCGGCGAGGCGGCCGAGGACGTTCGCGGCCATGACAAAGACGTAGGTATCGAGCCCCAGCGAGGGCACGCTGCGGAAGAAGGGCAGCCAGAGCGCGCTCGCGCCGCTGCCGACGAGCATGGAAAAGAAGAAGTAGACGGTTATTACCATCAGCCCCGGCTCGCTTTTGAGATAGGCGACGCCCTCGCGGAACTCGCGGAGCATGCTGCCGTGCTCGCTGCGGACGTGGCTGTCCCCGCCCTTGATGCGGGTCTCGAAGCAGGCCGCGACGAAGAATGTGGCGGCGTTGAAGGCAAAGAGCGGCTCGAGACCGACGCTCTCGTACACGAAGGAGGCCACGGGCACCATGATGACGGCAAAGGGGTAGATGAGGCTGGATATCGAGTACGCCTTGGAGAAGCAGCCTTCAGGGATGAGCGTGGGATAGAGGCTCTCATAGGCGACCTCATAGGTGCTGTCTATGCAGCCGATGAGGAAGCAGAGGGCGAGGAAGGGCCCGTAGCTGAAAAGATCGGCCCTCAGCAGCAGGAAGATGCCGAGGTAGAGCCCTGCGGAGATGAAGTCGAGCGTATATATGGCGCGCTTTCTCGAGTAGGTGTCGAGGTATGGCCCGGCGACGAGGGGCATGACCACCTTGGGCAGGTTGTAGACCACCATGTAGAGCGTGTAGAGGAACACGCTGCCGGTATAGTCGAGCACCAGCAGGCTGATGGCAAAGCCGGAAACGGCGTTGCCGAGCATGGAGACTACGGTGCCGAGGGTGATGATGGTGAAGTCGCGGGTCCAGAGGCGGGGCTTTGGCGTCATGTCATTTCTTCCCGTGATAGAGTTTTTTGGTCTGGTACTTGGGCTCGCAGGTGAGGTTCATGCCGAGGTGCTGGAACACGTTCTCGTCCACGCGGGAGAGGATGACGGTGGCGTGCACCTCGCAGCCCGCGAGGGAGGCGAGCTGGTCCATAGCCTTTTCGGCGTTGGGGTCGGTGACGGCGCAGATGGAGAGTGCGATGAGCACCTCGTCGGTGTGGAGGCGCGGGTTGTGGTTGCCCATGTGCTCCACCTTGAGGTGCTGTATGGGCTCGATGATGGCCGGGGAGATGAGCAGCACGTCGTCTGGGATGCCGCCGAGGCGCTTGAGCGCGTTCAGGAGGCAGGCCGAGGAGGCGCCGAGCAGCGAGGAGGTCTTGCCGGTGACGATGGTGCCGTCGGGCAGCTCCATGGCCACGGCGGGGGCTCCGGTCTCCTCCGCGCGCTCGAGGGCGGCGGGGACTACGGCGCGGTCGGTGGGCTTGACGCCTATCTGGTTGAGCAGCATCTCGAGCTTGAATACCTCCTCCTGCTCGGAGAGGCCCTGGCGCAGGGAGCAGAGGCTCTGGTAATAGCGGCGGACTATCTCCTGCTCCGAGGCGCGGCGGCAGGCCTCGTCGTCGGTGATGCAGAAGCCCGCCATGTTGACGCCCATGTCCGTGGGGCTCTTGTAGGGGCTCTCGCCGTAGATGCGCTCGAACATGGCGTTAAGGACCGGGAATATCTCCACGTCGCGGTTGTAGTTGACGGTGGTCTCGCCGTAGGCCTCGAGGTGGAAGGGGTCTATCATGTTGACGTCGTCGAGGTCGGCGGTGGCGGCCTCGTAGGCGAGGTTCACGGGGTGCTTGAGGGGCAGGTTCCAGACCGGGAAGGTCTCGAACTTGGCATATCCGGCCTTTACGCCGCGCTTGTGCTCGTGGTAGAGCTGGGAGAGGCAGGTGGCCATCTTGCCGCTGCCGGGGCCGGGAGCGGTGACCACGACGAGGCGGCGGGAGGTCTCTATGTAGTCGTTCTTGCCGAAGCCCTCGTCGGAGACGATGAAGGAGAGGTTTGAGGGGTAGTCGGGTATCCAGTGCTGGAGATAGACGCGGACCTCCATGGCCTCGAGCCGCTTTTTGAACTGCTCGGCGGCCTGCTGGCCGCGGAAGTGGGTTATCGATACGCTTCCGACGTAGAGGCCGATGGCCTTGAAGGCGTCGATGAGGCGGAGCAGGTCGTCATCATAGGTGATGCCGAGGTCGCCGCGGCGCTTGCTGCGCTCTATGTCGTCGGCGGAGATTACGATGATTATCTCGGCCTCGTCCTTCATTTCCATGAGCATCCGCACCTTGCTGTCGGGCTCGAAGCCGGGCAGAACGCGCGAAGCGTGGTAGTCGTCGAAGAGCTTGCCGCCGAATTCGAGGTACAGCTTGCCCCCGAAGCGGGCGATGCGCTCGCGTATCTTCTCCGACTGAAGGCGGAGGTATTTGTCGTTGTCAAAACCGATTTTGTGCATGGTTATGCTCACTCCCGATCCCCTGTTTTTCTTTTTCACAACTATCCCCTATCATACATCAAACTCTCCCCGGCTTCAATCAGATTTTTGCCGTGCCCTTCGCTGCGCGGAGCGGCAGGGATGCTTGCGGGGAGTGGCGGGCTGTGGTAAAATCTAAACTGCAAGTCCACAACCAGAAAATGAGATATTTTCGAAAGAAATGTCTTTATTCTTTAAATGTTCATAATTATATGTTATAGTACGTGGTTGACCCGGAACATTTTGCAGATATCGAAAGGCAGATATTATTATGGGATTCTTACAGAAGCTCTTCGGCTCGCACAGTGACCACGAGCTGAAGCGTATCTATCCGATAGCGGATAAGATCGAGGCCCTCGAGCCTAAGATGCAGGCGCTCTCCGATGAGGAGCTGCGCGCCAAGACCGACGAATTCAAGGCCCGCTACCAGGCCGGCGAGGACCTCGACAGCATGCTCCCCGAGGCCTTCGCCGTCGTGCGCGAGGCCGCATGGCGCGTGTTGGGCATGAAGCCCTTCCGCGTCCAGCTCATCGGCGGCATAGTGCTCCACCAGGGCCGCATCGCCGAGATGAAGACCGGCGAGGGCAAGACCCTCGTCGCCGTCCTCCCCGCCTACCTCAACGCCATCGCCGGCGAGGGCGTCCACATCGTCACCGTCAACGACTACCTCGCCAAGCGCGACAGCGAGTGGATGGGCAAGGTCCACCGCTTCCTCGGCCTTAGCGTCGGCCTCATAGTCCACGGCCTCACCGCCGAGCAGCGCCGCGCCGCCTACGCCGCCGACATCACCTACGGCACCAACAACGAGATGGGCTTCGACTACCTGCGCGACAACATGGCCATCTACAAGCAGCAGATGGTCCAGCGCGGCCACGCCTTCGCCATCGTCGACGAGGTGGACTCCATCCTCATAGACGAGGCGCGCACCCCGCTCATCATCTCCGGCCAGGGCGACGAATCCACCGACCTCTACCGCAAGGCCGACGACCTCGTGCGCACGATGAAGAAGGTCGTCGTCGCCTCCGTGGACGAGAAGGCCGAGGAGGACGAAAACCTCGACGCCGACTACGTGGTCGACGAGAAGGCCCGCACCGCCACCCTCACCGCCCGCGGCACCGAAAAGGCCGAGCGCTACTTCAACCTCGAGAACCTCTCCGACCTCGAAAACTCCACCCTCGCGCACCACATCAACCAGGCCCTCAAGGCCCACGGCGTCATGAAGCGCGACATCGACTACGTCGTCAAGGACGGCGAGGTCATCATCGTCGACGAGTTCACCGGCCGACTCATGCTCGGCCGCCGCTACTCCGAGGGCCTGCACCAGGCCATTGAGGCCAAGGAGCACGTCGACGTGCAGCGCGAGAACAAGACCCTCGCGACCATCACCTTCCAGAACTACTTCCGCCTCTACGGCAAGCTCTCCGGCATGACCGGCACGGCCCTCACCGAGGAGGAGGAATTCACCGCCATCTACGAGCTCGACATCATCGAGATACCCACCAACAAGCCCGTCATCCGCAAGGACTGGCCCGATGTGGTGTACAAGAACGAGGCGGGCAAGGACAAGGCCATCATCCAGCAGATAATCGAGTGTCACGCCAAGGGCCAGCCGGTGCTGGTGGGCACGATATCGATCGAGAAGAGCGAGTACCTCTCCTCCCTGCTCAAGAAGCAGGGCATACCGCACAACGTGCTCAACGCCAAGCAGCATGAGCGCGAGGCGGAGATCGTCGCTCAGGCGGGCAAGCTCGGCGCGGTGACCATCGCGACGAACATGGCCGGCCGCGGCACGGACATCATGCTCGGCGGCAATGCCGAGTACCTCGCCAAGACCGACCTCAAGAAGGCGGGCTTCGCCGAGGAGGTCATCGCCGAGGCCACCGGCTACGCCGAGACGGACGACGAGGAGATACTCCGCGCCCGCGCGATGTACGCAGAGCGCCTCGCCGAGCACAAGAAGGTGACCGACGCGGAAGCTGAGAAGGTCCGCGCCGTCGGCGGTCTCTTCATCCTCGGCACGGAGCGGCACGAGTCGCGGCGTATAGACAACCAGCTGCGAGGCCGCGCCGGACGTCAGGGCGACCCGGGCGAGAGCCGCTTCTACATCGCCATGACGGACGACATCATGCGCCTCTTCGGCTCCGAGCGCGTCATGGGCATGATGGAGACCCTCGGCATGGACGAGGACACGCCGCTCGACCAGAAAATGCTCTCCGGCGCCATAGAGCAGGCGCAGAAGACCGTCGAAAGCCGCAACTTCCAGACCCGAAAGAACGTCCTCGAATACGACGACGTCATGAACGTACAGCGCAACGTCATCTACGACGAGCGCCGCAAGGTGCTCGACGGCGAGGACCTCCAGGGTTCCATCCGCAAGATGATAGAGGAGTTCGTCTCCTCCACGGTGGCGGATGGCCTCGGCGCCGAGAAGAACCCCGACCTCGCCGCGGTGAACGAGGCGCTCGCGCCCTTCGGCAAGCTGTTCCTGCGCCCGGGCGACATCAAGATAGCACCCGAGGAGCTCCCCGGCCTCACGGCGGCCAAGCTCACCGACATGGTGCTCGAAAAGGCGCTGGCCTTCTACGACGCAAAGGAGGCCGAGCTCGGCCTCATGCCGAACGGCCAGCCGGTCATGCGCGAGCTCGAGCGCGTGGTCATGCTCCGCGTCGTGGACGAATACTGGATGGAGCACCTCGACGCGATGACCGACCTCAGGCAGGGCATCGGCCTGCGCGGCTACGGCAACACCAAGCCCATCGACGCCTACAAGAACGAGGGCTTTGAGATGTTTGAGGCCATGATACGCGGCATACGCGAGGAGACGGTGCGCCGGCTCTTTGTGGTCCGCGTCCGCAAGGAGGAGAAGCTCGAGCGCAAGAGCGTCTCCAAAAACGCCGCGGCCAACGTCGGCGGCGACGCGCCGCAGAAGAAGCAGCCGGTGAAGAAGATAAAGAAGCCTGGCCGCAACGACCCCTGCCGCAAGCTCAGGCCCAACGGCCTGCCCATGAAATACAAGGACTGCTGCGGCCGCAACGAGTGAGCGGCCCGCGGAAGGGAGACGCCATGTCCGGCTTTGTACAGCATGAAAAGGACGGCCTCATCTACATGACCGCGCCCGTCATAACGGCGAAGCACGCCTTCTCCACCCGCTTCGGCGGCGTGTCCGAGGGCGGGCTCGCCTCGCTCAACCTCGGCTTCAACCGCGGCGACGAGCGCGAGCGGGTCATTGAAAACTACCGCATACTCGGCGCCGCGCTCGGCATCGACGTCATGCGCGCTGCATATACCAAGCAGGTGCACGGCACGCACGTGCGCCTCGTCACGGACGCCGACCGCTGCGGCCCGACCGACCCCGCCCCCTGCGACGCGGACGGCCTCGTCACGAACGTGAAGGGCCTGCCCATCTTCTGCTTCACGGCCGACTGCGTGCCGCTGCTCCTGCACGACCCCGTGCGCGGCACGGCGGGCGCGGTGCACTGCGGCTGGCGCAGCTCCGTGGGCGATATACCCGGCGTGGCGGTGGGCCTGATGTGCGACCTCGGCTCCCGGCCCGGCGACATACGCGCCGCCATCGGCCCGGCCATAGGCTATTGCTGCTTTGAGACCGACGCCGACGTGCCCGAGGCTGTCGAACGCTGGCTCGGCGGCGACACCGAGGGGCTCATCCGCAAAAAGGATGTGCCCGGGAAATATCTCGTGGACCTGCGCGGCGCGCTCAGGCGGCGGCTGCTCCAGACCGGCCTCGAGCCGGAGCACATCGCCGTCTCCGACGAGTGCACCATGTGCCTGCACGAGAAATACTGGTCCCACCGCCATACGCGCGGCGGACCGCGCGGCAGCCAGTGCGCCGTGATATGCCTCTAAGACTACGGAGTGTGCCATGAAAAAACGCCTTATCTCAGTCATATCATCCGTCCTCGCGCTCTCCATACTCGCGGGCTGCGGCTCGGCCTCAAAGGACAGCGAGCCCGACCCCGTGGAGGGCGTGCTCCCCGGCGAGGAGCTCGGCGTCTCGGACGCGGCGGACGACATCTTCTCTCTCAACTACAACTCCTCCGCCAGCCTGGACCCCTACGCCACCAACGACACGAACAACCTGCTCATAAGCCAGCTGGTGTTCGAGAACATCTTCGAGCTCAGCGACGACTATGAGCTCTCCTCCCGCGTCATCACGAGCTACAGCTCCGACAACGGCAGCTACTGGACCTTCACCGTGGACACCAGCATCAAGATGCACGACGGGAGCAACCTCAGCGCCTCGGACGTGTCCTACTCCATACAACGTGCCAAGCAGACCTCGCGCTACTCCGGGCGCTTCACCTACACCTACGGCGTCAGCGCCATCAGCGAGGACACCGTGGCCGTCAACCTCGGCAAGGTGGACTGGCTCTTCCCCTACCTGCTGAACATACCCATCGTCAAGAACGGCTCGGCCGGTACGGACAGGCCCATCGGCTCCGGTCCATACAAGTACGTGGAGGACGAAGACTACGTCGAGGCTTTCGACGGGCATGTGAATTACCAAAGCCTGCCTGTGGACAGGATCTATTTCAAGGAGTATTCTGAAGCTGTGGATATCATCACGGCCTTCGAGGACTCCTACCTCGACCTCATCGTCAACGACCCCTCCGGCGCCGGCAACTTCGGCTACGGCGGCAACACCGAGACGCGCTACTACACCACCACGAACATGCACTACTTCGGCTTCAACATGGAGTCCGAGTTCGTGAACAACACGCAGCTGCGCTACGTGCTCCAGCTGGCCGTGGACAGGGACTACGCCGCGGACACGCTCATGGGCAACGGCGCCGTGGCCTCCTGCCTGCCCATATCCCCGCTCAGCCCGCTCTACGACGACTCCGTGGCCAAGGATTTGGAGTTCAACCTCGAGCTCTGCGCCCAGCTGCTCGACAGCCTGAACGTCACTGACAGCAATGGCGACGGCAAGCGTGAGTACGTCGAATACAGCCAGGTCAAGGAGATAAGCATAGACCTCATCGTCTGCTCTGAATCCGCGGGCAAGGGCGACATCGCAAAGCAGTTCGCCTCCGACCTCGCGAGCATAGGCGTCACGGTGAACGTCCGCGAGCTGAGCTGGACCGACTATCAGACCGCCCTCATGAACGGCGACTTCGACATGTACTATGCCGAGGTGAAGCTCGGCGCGGACTTCGACCTCACCAGCCTGCTGACCGAAAACGCCGCGCTCAATTACGGCAAGATAGCCGACGAGAACTACGCCACCTACATAAACGACTTCCTCGCCGCAACCGACCTCGAGCGCTCGCAGGCCTGCCACAACATGCTCTACTACATCGCCACGACCGCCCCCATCATACCCATCCTCTTCGAGCGGCAGGAGGTCATCACGCACCGCAACGTCATAACCGGCATGGACCCAACCTCAAGCAACGTGTTCTACGGCATAGAAAACTGGACGATAACCTTTTCATCGGAAACTGATAACGGGGAGGAGCAGTAAATGACAGACAGAGAGCTTATGGATATGGCGCGCGAGGCCGCGAAAAACGCCTATGTGCCGTATTCCCAGTTTCCCGTGGGCGCGGCGATAGAGTGCACCGACGGCACGGTGTTCACGGGCTGCAACGTTGAGAACGCCGCCCTTGGCAGCACCATCTGCGCCGAGCGCACCGCCGCCTGCAAGGCCGTCAGCGAGGGCCACCAGGATTTTGCAAGGATAGCCATCTGGGGCGAGGGCAAGGACTACTGCATGCCCTGCGGGGCCTGCCGCCAGTTCCTCGCGGAGTTCTCGCAGACCATGGAGGTGCTCTGCGCCAAGGCGGGCGGCCGCTATGTGAGCTACCGGCTCAATCAGCTCCTGCCGCACACCTTCAATTACTGACATGGAGCTTGAACAGCTTCGGATATTCTGCGCGGCCGCGGAAAAGGGCAGCCTGTCCCGCGCCGCCGCCGCGCTCTATATAAGCCACTCCACAGTCTCCCGCGCCGTCTCCGCGCTCGAGGCCTCGGTGGGCGCGGAGCTCTTTTCGCGCGACAGCCGGGGCGTCACGCTGACCGACGCCGGACAGCTGCTCTTCGAGGGCGCGCAGCAGCTGCTGCGCCTCGCGGACGAGCTGGAGTGCAAAGTCAGAAACACAGGAGGAAAGATATGAGAAGAAAAGGAAAGTTAGCAAAGCTCGCCTCGCTCCTGCTGGCCGTCATCTGCGTGACGGCGCTGCTGCCCGCGGCCCCCGCGGGCGCCATCGGCATGGGCAACGTGGACGTCAGCTTCTCTGATGTGCCCGACGGCAGCTGGTATCACGACTACGTATACCTCTGCGCGAGCTGGGGCATCATCGACGGCAAGGAGGCCGGGCAGTTCTGCCCCACCGACTCCCTCAAGCGCGGCGAGTTCATGAAGATGCTCACGCTCATCGGCGGCCTTGCCCCCTACACCTGGGACACCAGCGTCCACTGGGCTCAGCCCTACTGGCAGATACTCAACGACAACGGCGTCCTCTGGGGCCTCGACATCACCTGCACCCGCTCCGCCCTGGAGCAGCCCATAACGCGCTATGAGATGAGCGTTATGATAAACAACCTCTGCAACAACGTCTACTCCGAGACCCCCGTGACCCTCGACTCGCCCTCCTCGGTCATCGGCGACTACGACACCATGGCCAGCAAGTACCACGAGCCCGTCGTCCAGGCCTACGGCAAGGGCATACTCGACGGCTATGAGGACGGCATGTTCCACGGCGAGAGCACCCTCACCCGCGGCCAGGCCGCGGCGGTCATCGTCCGCACCTGGATAACCTCCGAGCGTCTCGAGGTCAGCTCCGCCTCCGAGGTCGAGACCCCGACCGGCGGCGAGACGAGCACCATAGAGCCCGCCGACTCCTTCGCCTGGCGCAGCCGCTCCATGATAGACGCCTGGGGCAACGTCAGCGCCGAGGGCCGTCAGCTCCTCTTCGGCGACAGCAGCAAGAGCTACTTCACCGGCAGCGAGTCCAACCTCAGCGACTACATAGTCACCATCCAGGTCCGCACCTGGGACATCAACAGTGCTGGCGAGAAATACACCCGTACCTGGAACCTCGAGGTCAACAAGATGGTCGCGGACGAGGTCAAGGCCATCTTCGAGGAGATCTACAACGACCCCGAGCAGTTCCCGATCCACGCGCTCGGCGGCGCGAGGTACACCGACTCCCTGCGCCACTCCTGGGGCTGCGCCATCGACATCAACCCCGTGGAGAACTTCTACTGCTACACCACCTCCGAGCCCTACACGGCCATCACCGGCACCACCTGCTTCAAGTACTCCGACAGCCCGTACTGCATCACGCCGGATTCCAGCGTCGTGCGCGCCTTTGCCAAGTACGGCTGGGGCTGGGGCGGCGGCGATGCCGACAACAACTACAGCGGCTGGAACACCACCGCCGACTACATGCACTTCTCCATCCTCGAGAGCGGCGGCTGATATTCTCCAGGAAGGCTGTAAAGCCATTCAATATGAGGCGGACGGATTTTTCCGTCCGCCTTTTCTTGATGCCATCTTTATACGCTTTATGTTATAGTAATAAGAAGAGGTGAAGAAAATGCACGGAAAGCGGCCGGTCTGGGCAAACGCTTTGATATCGCTGGGGCTGCTCGGCCTCACCTGCCTGGTGAGCATCGGGCTCAACTCCATAGCGCAAAGCACCACGGCGGCGACGCTGCTTTTCGTGCTTTGCGTACACATCGTGGCCAGAGTGACCGACGGCTACTTCTGGGGCATCGCCGCCAGCGTGGTAGCCGTGCTCTGCGTCAACTTCATCTTCACCTTCCCCTACATGGCCTTCAACTTCACCATCGCGGGCTATCCGCTGACCTTCGCCACCATGCTGGCCGTGTCGATAAGCACCAGCGCCCTGACCACGGTGGTCAAAAAGCAGGACAAGCTCCGCCTAGAGAACGAGCGCGCCAGGATGCGCGCAGACCTCCTGCGCGCCGTCTCCCACGACCTGCGCACACCGCTGACCTCCATCGCGGGCTCCGCGGCCGTGCTGCTCGAGAACGAGTCCCTGCCAGAGGAGAGCCGCCGCGAGCTCCTGGAGAGCATCAAGGACGACTCCCAGTGGCTCATACGCATGGTCGAGAACCTCCTCTCCATCACCCGCGTCGGCGGGGAGAACGCCTCCATCCAGAAGTCGCCCGAGGCCGTGGAGGAGGTCGTGGCGGACGCCGTGGGCAAGTTCCGGCGGCTCTTCCCCGACATCAGCGTGCGCATCGAGCTGCCCGAGGACGTGCTCTTTGTGCCGATGGACGCCGTGCTCATCTGCCAGGTGTTCACCAACCTGCTCGAAAACGCCGCCATGCACGGCGGCGGTACGAAGAATATCACCGTCTCGGCCTCGGTCAAGGGCAAGACCGCCCGCTTCTGCGTCGAGGACGACGGCGCCGGGATAAGCGAGGATGCCCTCCCCTACCTCTTTGAGGACCGCCCCTCACAGCGCGGCGCACCCTCGGATTCCGTGGGCCGCCACAACATGGGCATAGGCCTCTCGGTCTGCCGCGCCATAGTCAAGGCCCACGGCGGCACGATGGAGGCCCGCAACATACCCGGGCGCGGCGCGCGCTTTAGCTTCACGCTGCCGCTGGACGAAGATTGAGAAAGGAGAGCACGCCATGCCTGCCAAGGACAAGATACTGATAGTCGAGGACGAAAAGGGCATACTCAGCTTCATGACCACGGTGCTGAGCTCGAACGGCTACGACGTCATTTCCGCCAACAGCGGCGCGAAGGCGATAACCATGGTCACCTCGCACTGCCCGGACCTCGTCATCCTCGACCTGGGCCTGCCGGACATGGACGGGGTCGAGGTGCTGCGCTTCATACGCGAGTGGACGCACCTGCCCATCATCGTCGTCTCCGCGCGCACGCACGAGCGCGACAAGGTCGAGGCGCTGGACCTCGGCGCGGACGACTACGTAACCAAGCCCTTCGGCACCTCCGAGCTGCTGGCCCGCATCCGCACCGCGCTGCGCCACACGCGCACCGCCGCCACCTCCAGCGGCCTCGCCACCAGCGGCCGCTTCAAGGCCGGGGGCCTCGAGATAGACTACGACAAGCGCCGCGTCTTCGTCGACGGCGAGAGCGTGCACCTCACGCAGAACGAGTACAAGATAGTCTCCATGCTCGGCCTCTACGCGGGCCGCGTGCTGACCTACGACTACATGCTCCGCGAGCTCTGGGGCCTGAGCACCAAGGAAAACCGCCAGATACTCCGCGTGAACATGGCGAACATCCGCCGCAAGATAGAAAAGAACCCCGCCGAGCCGCAGTACATCTTCACCGAGATAGGCGTCGGCTACTGGATGCGCGAGGCTGACTGAACACACAAGCGAACGCCGCCCGACCGGGCGGCGTTTTTTCTCGGCGGCTGTTGAATTTTGGGCGGGAAGGCAATATAATGGAGGGTGGAATATTCTGTTTCACAGTCTCACATAAGACATTCTAGGAGGAGTGGACATGACCACCGGAAGCGCCATACATTCCCTCGCGGAGTACTGCCTCAGGAAGGGCCTCATCGAGCCCTCGGAAAAGACCTGGGCGATAAACACCATCCTCGACATACTGCGGCTCGACTCCTGCGAGCCGGGCGAAGTGCCGGAAGGCGATATCGACCTCGCCGAGGTGCTCGGGACGCTGCTCGACGACGCGCACGCGCGCGGCGTGCTTGCGGAGGACTCCGTCGTCTACCGCGACCTCTTTGACACGCGGCTCATGGGCGCGCTGACGCCCCGGCCAGCGCAGGTCATAGAGAAATTCCGCGCCCTCTGCGCCGAGAGCCCGGAGAAGGCCACGGACTGGTACTACGAATTCAGCCAGGACACGAACTACATCCGCCGCGACCGCATAGCGAAGGACGTGCAGTGGAAGACCGCGACGGAGTACGGCGAGCTGGACATCACCATCAACCTCTCCAAGCCCGAGAAGGACCCGCGTGCCATCGCCGCGGCGCGGAACCTGCCCGCCTCGAACTACCCGCGCTGCCAGCTCTGCGCCGAGAATGAGGGCTACGCCGGCCGGGTCAACCACCCCGCGCGTCAGAACCACCGCATCGTGCCCATCACCATCAACGGCTCCCCCTGGTTTTTGCAGTACTCCCCCTACGTCTACTATAACGAGCACTGCATCGTACTCAACAGCGAGCACACGCCTATGAAGATAGACGAGCCCTGCTTCCGCAAGCTGCTGGACTTTGTGCGGCAGTTCCCGCACTATTTCGTCGGCTCGAACGCTGACCTGCCCATCGTCGGCGGCTCCATCCTCGCGCACGACCACTTCCAGGGCGGGCGCTACACCTTTGCCATGGAGAAGGCCCCGGTGGAGACGCCCGTCAGCATCCGCGGCTTTGAGGACGTGGAGGCCGGCATCGTG